>LADT01000059.1 GCA_000961765.1 Clostridiaceae bacterium BRH_c20a
TGGCTAGTGGCTAGTGGCTAGTGGCTAGTGGCTAGTGGCTAGAAAAAGTCTATAGTCTATAGTCTATCGTCGATAGTCGATGCTAAATTCTTTTTCAATTCTACATTCTACATTCTACATTTCTTATGGGCATAGAAAAACCGACACAAAGGTCGGCTCCTACTATAATTAGCTATTTATTAATTAGGACTAGTAACTTCGCCCTCTTCCAAAATAGTTTCCGCAGTTAAAGCTTTTAGAAATTCCTCAGTTGGTTTAACCTTCCAAACACTATTTTCAATATATACTTCAAATGTTTGAGCTGACAATTGTATTTCTTCCTTACTCCTAGTAATTGTCACATCAACTTCATAAAGTATTTTCTCTTCCTTAGGGGTATTGCCTTTTATCTCATATCGGGAAAGCTTACCTGTCCAGCTATCTACCCAAGGTTTATAATCATTAAAGCCCATAGTAAAATCAGTAGCATGTAAATACAAGGAGTTGCGCCAATCCTTCTTTGCAAAAGCCTTGAAAAAGTCCTCTAAAGCCTGGGAGTTTGTTTTTCCTAAGACATCCAGACCCTTTTCTTCCCGTTCTTTAGCAAGCTGAGCAGCTCTATTTTGAAATTCTTCTTCGGAAAGAAAAGCCTCTTTAATATAGCGATTATTAGCATTCCAAATTAAATATTCATCAATACCCAGAGCCAATCCAGCATCTATCTGCTGTCTTACCTCCTTAGCTCCATAAGGGATATAGCCCGGTACCCAACTTGCAGTAAAACTCTGCAGCCAGGGTCTTATTATTCCGGGATTTTTAACGGTAGCATTGCGTTCGATAGAGTCTATTAAAGACATTGTAATCGTCCCATATGGATTAGCATCTGGTACTTTAAATCCAAAGTAGCCAGGTCCATAATGACTAGGGTAAATCATGGGACAGGTATATTCCAGTTGTGCGGTCATCCTTTCCCAGGTCTGTCCGATCTTATCGCTATCACCCCAGGATGTAGCAATTACACCAAAGACATCTGCCGCGAGATGTACATTATAGTCTTTTAATTCTTCCCGGGCAAATTCTAAAAACTGTTCAATTATCTCATCTTTATTAACAACATTTTCACCATAATTGACTTCCTCGTCCACCCGTTTGGCATTTTCTGGGAAACGGATATAGTCAAATTGAATTTCTTTAAAGCCCATTAATGCCGCCTCTTTAGCAATAGCAATATTGTAGTCCCAGACATTTTTTTCATAGGGATTTACCCAGGCGACACCTTTTTTATCCCGCCATACCCCACCAGACTTTTTCTGCAAAGCCCACTCCGGCCGCTGTTCAGGAAGATTTGGATCTTTAAATACTACTATCCGGGCAATAGTATAAATATTTCTCTCATGTAAGTCTGTTAATACTTCCCGGATATCTTTCAATGGAGCCTTATAGTTTGCTTTTACCTGTTGGACAATTTCGATCTCACTAGGATAACTCATTAAACCGTGATCATTCTTAACATCGATAACCATAGCATTTAATTCTGTTGTCTCAACTAATTCTATCATCTGGGGAAACTTATTTTTTAGACCCACAGTATTGCCCGTCAGATAGATTCCTCTAGCTTTAACAGGGGGATTATCAACTTTTTCCAGAGGGGGGAGGGGTACATAGAAAGGTCCTAATTTTTCTTTTAGAGCCTGTTCCTTTTTTGCCCTTTCCTGAATTATTTGAAGTTTTTGTTCCTCTTCCTCTTGTCTTTTGCGTTCTTCTTCAGCTGCTTTTTCTTTTTCGATTTCTTCTTGAGATTTTTCTTCAACTTTTGGTTCGGAATTTCCGTTAGTGGCATAAAGGTCCTCCACGCACCCGGAAATTATGAATGAAGTGAATAGTAAGAATAGTAAAAATATCACTGCTTGAAACCTTGCATTTTTTCCCACAACAATCCCCCTTAACTAGACATTATTCTACATTATTTATAGTATAGAAAATCTTAAGAATAATCTAATCTTTTTTAAGCTTATCTACACCCTATTAATCCATCTACTACTCTTATGATTCTTAATTTATTGTATTTTACCCTTTTTATATAGTATACAAGAAATTGTAAATACTTCTTGAGTAAATAAATAGAGCTCAAAGCAAAGATACCCCATGACGGTTATTTTTCTTTGAGCTTTTTTTATTTGTGTTACTTCTACTAAGCAAATTACCGCTTTAAACCCATGGCTTTTTCTACCCTTGTCAACATTTGGGTAGCAGCTTTATTGGCTTTTTCAGCCCCTTTATTCAAAACATCATCTAATTCACTAGAGTTAATTAAGTTATTATAGCGTTCTTGTATAGGCCGAATAGTTTCCACAACAACTTGAGCTAAATCTTTTTTGAAATCCCCATAGCCTTTACCCTTATAAAGAGTTGTAATTTCTTCTAGGGATTTCCCTGTACATGCAGAATAAATGGACATCAGATTAGATATGCCGGGCTTATTTTCTTTATCAAAGTGAACACTTGCTTCTGAATCAGTCTGAGCCCGTTTTATTTTCTTCTCAATAACTTTAGGCTCATCAAGCATTGAAATAAAGCTGTTGCTATCCTCATCAGACTTACTCATCTTTTTATTGGGCTCCTGCAAGGACATAACCCTCGCACCTTGTTTAGGTACTTTAATCTCAGGTATCTTAAATATCTCTCCATAACGGTTATTAAACCTTTGAGCCATATCCCGGGTAATTTCTAAATGCTGTTTCTGATCCTCTCCGACAGGTACAAAGTCGGTATTATAAAGGAGAATATCCGCAGCCATCAAGGCCGGATAAGTTAACAGCCCTCCTGAAATCCCTTCTTTTTGAGAAACAGACTTGTCCTTAAATTGGGTCATCCTTTCTAGCTCACCGATATGAACAGTACACTCCATAATCCAACCTAACTGGGTATGAGCAGGAACCTCCGACTGAATAAATAGAGTAATTTTTTGGGGATCTAGACCTACAGCCAAATATAAGGCCGCAAGGGTCCTAGTATTTTCCCTTAAAGCCTTGGGGTCCTGAGGAACAGTTATGGCATGCTGATTTACAATACAAAAATAACATTCGTGTTCATCCTGTAGTTCAACAAATTGCTTTAGTGCACCTAGGTAATTACCTAGGGTAATAATACCACTAGGTTGAATTCCGGAAAAAATAACAGCCAATATTACCAACTCCTTAAACTAAAAAGCCCACTCATCCCCAGAGTTAGAGACGAATGGTATTTTTAAAAATTATATCTTAACTAAGATACCTCCGTCAAGTCGTTTGGGATTTATTATAACATCTGCTTATTTGTACCATGACTAACAAGGAATACTACCAACAAAATATACATATTTGAATTTTCTTAATATTTAAACTATACTGTATTATACAAACCAATTTATTAAAAGGAGCTGATATTTATGTATTGTACCAAAAGCAGACCTAACTTTATACCCGCTGTTGGAGTGTTGCTTGCATTTTCGTTGAGCCTTTTAGTTGGAGGTGTTTTATTGGCTCCATTAATTATCGTCCATATTCTCCTGTTTGCATTATTCAACTTTACTATGTCACAATCCTTCATGCTAAGCATATTAGTTTCACTGGGATTAGTATATTTTCTACTTCCTCTATATATTTATCAAGGCATTAAAAACAGTTATCAAAATGTAGACTATCAATTCTGTGACAACGGATTCTATTTGAATGAAAATAAATTTGAGTATCAAGATATTGAAAATATTGACATACAAGTATCCCCCGTCCAAAAGTTATTCAATCTAAGTACTATTACTATTACAACTACCGAAAATAATCTAAAGAAACAAATAATTTTTAAAGATATTCTAAAAGCGGACACACTGATAAATAGAATTGCCTGTCCATTATAAAATTTAACTTTTTATATTAACAAATGCCGCCTTAACTGGCGGCATTTGTTATTTAGATTTAGTGGCACGTCACGAAAGCTAGCATTCATGGTCACAAGCTTTTTCCGAGATACTAACCACTAATAACTAGTCACTATTTAATTGGGGGACATTCAGACAGCAAAGCACAGCCAATAATTGGGGACATTCCTCAGACAGCAAAGCACAGTCAATAATTGGGGACATTCCTCAGACAGCAAAGCACAGTCTAGGTGGAGGTGTGTCCCCGTTCCTCTGAGGTGTGTCCCCGTTCCTCTAAACATGCCTAACATGCTCTAAACCCTCAGCTAAAATTTTAAAAATATGATCGTCATCTAGGGAGTAAAAAACGTTTTTCCCTTCTTTGCGATGTTTCACAAGCCTTAAATTGCGTAATACCCTAAGCTGGTGAGATACGGCCGATTGAGACATTTCCAGTACAAAGCATAAATCACAAACACACATTTCTGCCTGCATTAGACAGTGTAGGATTCTCAACCTTGTTGGATCCCCAAAAGCCTTAAAAATAGCCGAAAGGCTTTGTATCTCACCTATTGCCAGCATCTCCTTTTTTACTTCATTGGTAATTTCCTCATGAATACAATTCACTTCACAAATTAATTCTTTATCCAATTATCTCACCCCAAAACAATATTCATTTCTTTTTTAGTATCTACATTATAACTTTACCTTTATTACTCTGATAGCATTTAATACAGCTATTAAAGCTACACCTACATCAGCAAATACTGCTCCCCACATGGTAGCTATCCCCACTGCGCCTAGCGAAAGCACAAATCCCTTGACACCTAAAGCCAATATGATATTTTGCCATACTATTGCCTTAGTTCTTTTTGCAATTTTTATTGCAGTCACTAATTTACTTGGCTCATCAGTCATTAAAACGACATCCGCTGCTTCAATTGCAGCATCTGAACCTAATCCGCCCATAGCTACCCCTATATCGGCCCGAGCTAGTACAGGGGCATCATTTATTCCATCACCGACAAATATAATTTTTTCACCTTTGTTTGCCTTATTCATTAATCCCTCTAGTATCATGACCTTATCTTCCGGCATTAGTTGAGTATATACCTGATCAATTCCCAATTCCTTTGCTACGTGTTCCCCCGTATTAATATTATCACCAGTTAATATCACTAGCTTATTTATACCCATTTTCCGAAGGTTTTTAATAGTTTCCTGGGCATCCTCTTTTATTTCATCAGATATTAATATACTCCCAGCATAAACCTTATCCACTGCAATATAAACAATAGTGCCCATCTGGAGGGTATTGTCGAGCATAATATTTTCCCTTGCTAAAAGCTTCTGATTACCTGCTAGAATTTCTTTGCCTTGATATTTAACTTTTACACCAAGCCCTGGTATTTCTTCATAATCTTCAACTAGATTTAAATCAATCTTCTTACCATAGTTTTCTAAGATTGATTTAGCAATAGGATGATTTGAATGAGCCTCTGCTAAAGCTGCATACCCTATTAATTCACCCCTAGTAAAGCTTTCGGTAGGCTTGATATCTTTAACCTTGAATACACCTTTTGTTAAGGTTCCTGTTTTATCAAAAACTATAGTGGAAACAGAATCTAAGGCTTCTAGATAGTTTCCTCCTTTTATTAATACTCCATTTCTCGAAGCTGCTCCAATTCCGCCGAAAAAACCTAGCGGAATGGATACTACTAAGGCGCAGGGGCAAGAAATTACTAAAAAGATTAACGCCCGGTAAACCCAATCGGAAAAAATTTCACCTTCCAAGACTAAGGGTGGGATTAGCGCAAGGCCCAAAGCTAGAAATACAACTACCGGAGTATAGTATCTAGCAAATTTAGTAATAAATTTTTCGGTAGGGGCTTTTCTACTAGCGGCACTTTGCACAAGCTCAATAATTCTACTGACTGTTGATTCACTAAATTCCTTGGTTATTTTAACCTTAACGAGCCCTGTTCTATTAATATACCCGCTTAATAACTCTTCACCGACCTCTACCTTACGGGGAACCGACTCCCCCGTCAGTGCTGCTGTATCAACCATAGTTGAACCCTCAACTACTTTCCCATCGAGAGGAACCCTTTCGCCTGGTTTGACAAGAATTACATCCCCTGGCCTGACATCTTCCGGGTCAACCTGTACTGCTTGACCATTAATAATCATATTGGCATAATCAGGCTTAATATCCATTAATGCTTTAATAGATCTTCTAGACTTATTTACTGCACTATCTTGAAAGGCTTCACCTATTTGGTAGAATAGCATTACTGCCACTGCCTCCGGATACTCCCCAACTAAAAATGCACCAATAGTAGCAATTGTCATCAGAAAGTTCTCATCAAAAATCTGACCACGCAAAATGTTTTTTATTGCTTTGGTTAGAACATCACCACCGATAAGAAAGTAGCTTAGTAAGAAAATACTTAATTTAATAGGCAATGCAAAATTAAATAATAAAGCTATTGCAAAAAAAATCGTACCTACACCTAATTTTATTAACTTCCTTTTAGTAGTAAAGTCTTGAGCCCCTTTATCTTCGGTTTCGTTATCATCCTTCATAATTTCTAAAACTAAATGGGGCTCATATTTTTTAATTATTTGTACTGCCTCATCTGTAATTCTAGGTAATTCTTCAATACTATTAACATAAATAATTAATATATTGTTTGCAAAATCGAGATAACAGTCTTTTATACCCTCTATTTTTTTAACACCATCTTCAATTTTATTGGCACAACTTGCACAATGGAGCCCTAACATTTTTACCTCAACTTTATTTTTGACTCTCTTTTTTACTTCCTCCCGCACTTCAACATGGGGTTCAATTTGTTTTACTATTTTTTTAACATCCTCAATAATATTCGGATAATTATTAATATCTTTTAAACTAAATGATAATTTTCTGTGTACAAAGTCTATTGAAACATCTTCGATCCCTTTTAAATCTTTAATATTATTTTCCATTTTATTCGCACAATTAGCACAACCTAAGCCATCCAGCAATATTACTTTTTCCAAGTCAACTCCTCCTATGCATGAACAATCATTCAAGTATTCATGTATAATTGTACTGCTTATAGAGAAGGTTGTAAAGGAAAAACTGAGCAGTTCTGTGCTTAGTTTTAGATTTGATTTCTTTTGCTTTAACTTTTATGTTGGGAATGATTCATATATAGTTGGAAGTAATTAATTACTAAATAAATTTTTACTGTAAGATTTTGGTTTTACTTTAAAATATAATCTGAATCTTATATAATCTTTTTAGTAGCCTTTAAATAAAATTTCCATAAACAATATTCTGAAAGGAAGCAGATAATGAGTATTTTAACCGTAAAAAATCTCAGCCATGGTTTTGGCGATAGGGCAATTTTTAATAATGTATCTTTTAGACTGCTAAAAGGCGAGCATATTGGACTTATAGGAGCAAATGGTGAAGGAAAATCCACTTTTATGAGTATTATAACAGATAAGCTTGAACCAGATGAGGGGCAAGTTGAATGGGCCAAACGGGTCCGCGTCGGTTATCTAGATCAGCATACAACCTTAGAAAACGGCATGACAATTCGGGATGTTTTAAAGACCGCCTTCAGGTATCTCTTTGAGCTAGAAACCGAAATGAACCAGATCTGTGATAAAATGGCTGAAGCAACGCCCGAGGAGTTAGAGGTATTGCTTGAGGATATGGGCACAATTCAGGATATTCTAACCCATAATGACTTCTATATCATAGATGCAAAAGTTGAAGAAGTAGCCAGGGGCTTGGGATTAGCCGAGATAGGCTTAGAAAAGGAAATACAGGAACTAAGCGGCGGTCAGAGAACAAAGATTTTATTGGCAAAACTGTTATTGGAAAAGCCGGATATTCTTCTTTTAGATGAACCTACAAACTATCTCGATGAACAGCACATTGAATGGTTAAAGATTTATCTCCGTGCATATGAAAATGCCTTTATTTTAATTTCCCATGACATTACCTTCTTAAATAGTGTTATTAATCTAATTTATCATGCAGAGAATCAGGAGCTTACCCGTTATGTAGGCACCTATGATGACTTCTTAAAAATACATGAAGCTAAGAAACAGCAGTTAGAGTCGGCTTATAAAAGACAGCAGCAGGAAATCGAAGATCTCGAGGATTTTGTGGCCAGAAATAAGGCTAGGGTTTCTACCAGAAATATGGCAATGTCACGGCAAAAGAAACTGGACAAGATAGAGCGAATTGAGCTTATAAAAGAAAAACCCAAGCCCTCGTTCAATTTTAAAGAATCCAGAGCCTCTGGTAAATTAATTTTTGAAACTAAAGATTTGGTTATTGGCTATGATGAGCCCTTGACTAAACCCTTAAATCTCAGCATGGAAAGGGGACAGAAAATTGCCCTAATCGGGGCTAATGGTCTTGGGAAAACAACCCTGCTAAGAAGCATTCTTGGGCAAATTAAATCTGTAGCGGGCCAAGTGGAGCTAGGCGACTATTTAAATATCGGTTACTTTGAACAAGAGGTTAAGGGAGCCAACAATAATACCTGTCTTGAGGAGGTATGGAGCGAGTTTCCGGCCCTGAATCAGCATGAAGTGCGGGCTGCTCTGGCAAGATGCGGCCTCACTACCAAGCATATAGAAAGCAGTATTGTTGTTTTGAGCGGTGGAGAACAAGCGAAGGTCCGCTTATGTAAACTAATTAACAATGAGAGCAATTTCCTGGTTTTAGATGAACCGACAAACCACCTAGATGTTGATGCTAAAGAAGAACTTAAAAGGGCCTTACAGAACTACAAAGGCAGTATTCTTCTGATCTGCCACGAGCCGGAATTTTATAATGACATTGTTACTGATATTTGGAATTGTGAAGCATGGACAACTAAAATAGCCTAAACGAAAAGAACCTCACCCCGAGGTTCTTTTGATTAGCACATAATTTTTAGTTCTTATAATACAGCAATCCAGCTTACATAATAATTATTAGCTGCATTATCACTTACTACTGTAAATCCTGTAGTAGACACATCTGTTATTGTCTCTACAAAGGCTACCTGAGCATTTTGTCCTCTCCACAAAGGTGAAACTACTACTGTAGGAGTTCTAAAAAAACGTCTAGAAAAATTAATTCTTAATGCTCCTGTTCTGTTTTTAAGCGCTGTTCCCGAATCTATTTGAGGCTGTTGTCCCGGCTGCGGAAAAGGGGGAAAAAAGGGCGGAAAAAACTGTTGTCCATATTGCTGAAATTGATTAATATAGGGAAATTGTCTATACATATTATCTCTCCTTTCGAAAATACTCAATATATTCTATTCAGGAATGCATTATTTTGTTTTACTAATTTTTTCAGAACTATTAATACATAATATCTACCAATTATTCAAACAGCTTATTAAAATCTTATAAAATTACCCCTAAAAAAATAAAAGGAAATGACCTCTATTTGTCGAATTACATCAAACAATGACAAGATAAAGGGGCCATTATAAAGTGAAAAAAATTATCCTAGGGCTTTTACTTTTAGTAGTAGTAATTATTATCGCATTTAGCTTTGGACAGGAAGAGGTTTTAAGTAGTAATATAGAACCAGAAACAATTGATCCCCGACCAGAGGAAATTTTAGAGGTTATAGCCTCCGAACCGCCAATAATAATAGAACCTGAAAAAGGGAAAGAGGTTAAAGAAGATTTGGTCTATGATGAGGTTTTAAAATTAATTGATGATGAGAATAAGAAAATAATTGATAATCCCAATAATTTACTGGTACTAGTAAATAAAGAAAACAATTTGCCCTCTTCATATAAACCAGAGGATCTGATTATACCAAATGTTAATTTTTCTTTTGAGGGTGAAGACCAAAAAAAATATATGAGAAAAGATGCAGCATTAGCTTTAGAAGAACTTATAGCTAAGGCTGAAGAAGATGGTCATATTATTTATGCTGTTTCAGGCTATAGATCATACGAAAGGCAAAAGGCTATATTTTTAGGAAATGTGCAAAGATCTGGCTTCGAAAAAGCAAATACTTTCAGCGCTCTTCCTGGTCAAAGTGAACACCAGACCGGTTTAGCAATGGATGTTAGTTCAAAATCCGTTAATTATAAGCTAGTAAATAATTTCGGAAGTACTCCGGAGGGCTTATGGTTAGAAGAAAATGCACATTTGTTTGGATTTATTATCAGATACACCCAAACAAAAGTTGAAATAACAGGATATCAATATGAGCCTTGGCACATTAGGTATGTAGGGATAGAAGATGCAACCTTTATTAAAATGAATGGTTTAACATTAGAAGAGTTTCTTGTACATAAAGCAACACTTTAGACCCGAAAGCACCTTAGTCCTGAAATTAAGGTGCTTTTATATTAACATAAATTAACAATGTTCATTTTTTTTCTATTAGGAAAGGGGATAATATTATGGATGAAACAAATTCGGAACAGTTATCGTATCTTAGGAAGCCAGACCCGTCGGAAATCCCCCAGGAACTTCAAGAGCTATTTGATAAGTACATAACTTCTCAAATGGATAACTGGGGCTTTATCAATAACCTTTTTAAGGTCCTACCTCTTAATGCTCAACAATTTAAAGGTTTCCTGGATTTCAAGGCATCACTTTTCACTCCGGAAACCTGTTATTTGGACAATGCAGATAAAGAAATGCTGGGGCTTGTAGTATCAGCAACTAATAACTGCTGTTACTGTCTTACAACACACAGCGATATATTAAGGGGGCTTATCGGTGACCCTGTTCTCGTTGACCAGCTCACCTACAATTACCGCAGTGCAAAGCTAACTGAAAAGCAGCGTGCTCTGTGTGACTATGCCTACTTTGCTACTGTATATCCCAGAGAAATTGATACAAAGCAGGTGGATAAACTTAGGGAAGTTGGCTTTAATGACCATGAAATACTAGAGGCTGCCTATATAGTTGGCTTTTTCAACTATACCAACAGATGGGTCAGCACAATTTCCCCAACCCCCAACGAAGGTCATTACAGCCACAATAGATAATGATGTACAAACGCCCAAAATACATTTTGGGCGTTTTTTCTATCTCTTATTTCTTTTATACTCCAAACCATTTTAGTGAAAGCATTACCAGCAAACCCAATCCTATGCTAGCCAGGACATTACGACTTAAATAGGCCGTTAGACCGGTGGTTAGACCTGCTAATAAATAATGGTTACTAAGGCTCAAATCAATTGCTCCTTTAGGCAAAATTATTGCAGGTATTATCAATGCTGTTAATATTGCTGTAGGCACATGCTTTAGCCAAACCTCCAGCCAGGAGGGAATACCAGTAAAACGGAATAAGACCAATGCCCCTACTCTAGTAGAATATGTAACAACTGCCATACCAAGTATTATTAATAATATTTCACTGCGCATTTTTTCCATTCCTTTCTATCAAACCACCGATAACACTGGCTATTATGCAAGCTAAAATAATATACCACTTCCCGGGTAAATAAAGAAAGCCAGCAACAGAGACAAGAGCAGCTGTAGAAAATACAATCCAACTAACAAAATCCTTCAAACGAGGAATTAACATAACTAGGAATGTTGCCGGTATCGCAAAGTCCAAGCCCCATTCTAAGGGGTCCGGTATGTAATTTGTAAAGGTAGCCCCAACTAAGGTAGCTGCTGCCCACACTACATAAAGGGCTAGCGTTGCCCCTAGATGGTAAGAGACACTATATCCACTTTTTTGTATTTTGTTAATGACCAACACATAGGCCTCATCAGTAAGACCAAAGGTTAGTATGCCCTGGAGCCACATGGGCTCTTTGATCATGCGAGGCGCTAAAGATGCCCCCATTATTAAATGCCGCAAATTTACTAAAAGAGTGGTAAAAACTATTACCCCAAAGCTGGTAATACCCGCCCCTAACATGGAAATAGTCACAAACTGGGCAGCACCAGCAAAAACAAGTAACGACATTAAAAGAATCTCCCACAGGGAAAGTCCAATGGCTATACCCATTACACCATAGGTAATGCCAAAGGGTACTACGCCTAGCATAATTGGCAAACTGTCAGCTACTGCGTTCCAAAAATCCTTACTAAGTTTATCCCTATTTATTTCCTGCAACTGTTGTGCAACATTCATTATAACAACTCCTCCCTGACCTTCTTATTTTAACCACAAGAAGCATAATCGTAAATACCCAAACAATTGTTTTGGAAATCATTACATAAAACAAACCTAAAATAATTCGTCGAAATTTGTCACTGTATTTCGAATATATTAATGAAAGGAGGTTTTCATGTCAAAGAAAAAATTGATTATTTCAGGGTTTATTACATTGCTTTTACTTTTGTCTTGCTCCACATTAGTTTTTGCGCAGGAGATTAATTCTGAAACTAACGATCATTATGAATTGTACTCTGTGTTGAGGGGAGATTCATTATGGTTCATTAGCCAGCGCTTGGGTGTTCCTTTAGACCAGGTTATGATTTTGAATGGACTTAATGAGAAATCTATTATTTACGTGGATCAAATAATAAAACTGCCCAATGCTAATTCTCTTTCCGCTCCTAATTCCGTTAAAGATGCTACACAAATATTTCATAAGGTACAAAACGGTGATACAGCATGGTTATTAAGTATCAAGTATGGCATTCCCATGCCTGAACTACTTGAAGCAAATGGTCTAAAGGAAAATTCCATACTCTTTTTAGGTCAAGAGCTTAAAATACCTGTACATAATATCCTTGTTAAGCCAACTGTTAGTGCAGAGCATGGAGAATTGTTAGATTGGTGGACAGAGGCTCAATATGTATGGCCCCTAGGTTCTGTAGCAACAGTGGTAGATTTCCAAACTAAAAAGAGCTGGCAGGTTACCCGTTCATATGGAGCAGCCCACGCCGATGTGGAGCCGCTCACTGCTAAAGATGCAGTAATTATGAAAGAGGTATGGGGAGGAAAGTGGAGTTGGTCTGTACGTCCGGTACTTGTGCTTGTCAATGGCCACAGAATTGCCGCTTCAGCTAGTGCAATGCCCCACTCAATCGAAAAAATTGGAACCGAAAACAATTTTAGCGGGCACAGTGATATTCATTTTTTAAATAGTCGTCAGCATAAGGACTTTCAAGTTAATGAAAACCACCAAAGAGCGATCCACGAAGCGGCTGGTATCTAGTTTAAACGCAGTAATTTTACAAAAAAAATAAGCAAAGGAGCCGACAAGGCTCCTTTACTTATTTTAAATATGCATATTTTTGCTCGTGTAACAAAAAATACTAGTGGAGGTGATTTTGTATTATGCAAACAACACGAACAGGCTATAAATATATCTTTTGGTTTTTAGGTCTGACCGCTGTCCTTTATTTCTTAGCAAAATACATTATGCCCTTAGTCTGGCATTTAGTAGGATAACACAGAGTTTTTATTTAGTATTTACCATCGCCTAGAGAAGGTGGTATTGCTTTGATATTTAAACTATCCGTAATTTCAATTTCATTACCAATGGGGTCAATAAACCACTCTTTATACTGAATTAACCACAAACTCACATTTTCGGTAATAGGTATTTCTAGAGCCCCTGTAATGGGTTTAGATGAGTATACCATTTTAAACATAGTATTATGGGTCCAGCCTAATTGTTCTCCCGAAAGGTATGTATACATATGGGCCTGTTGCCATGCACCATCTACCCAAGGTTGGCCATTAAACATGGCATTATCAAAACCCTTGCTCCATTTCCGTACTAAAAATTCAACATCAGTCCCATTTTGGTCATAGGGGCTAGCCGGATTACCAAAAATAAAATTATCCCAATTTTCAAGGGTTCCATTAAAGATATTGGCCTCTGCATTATAACCGTATTCATCAAAACTTGCGAAAGCAGCACTAGGTAATAATAAAATAACCATTAATAAAATAACTATCACTTTAACTTTCATAATTCATTCCTCCAATGTAGAATTTTCTTTTAAAAATGGTTTTATTGCTTAAATATGCAATAATCACCATATTATGTTATTATTCGATCTATAACCTCAGAAACCTTTTCCCATTTTCAAATTAGATAATATTACATTTTCTTATTATACAAAAAAGTAACCAAGAACTTAGCGTCCTTGGTTACTTTTTTACTAATTTTTCCATTTCCTTTACTTGGGAATTCGGATAATCACCTTAAATAAATCTCCATCTATTTCTATATTAAAGCTCCCTTTTTGAATCTCGATCAAGCTTTTAGCAATAGATAAACCTAATCCACTGCCTTGACTGCTTCTAGACTCATCGCCCCTTGTAAAACGCTCCATAAGGTCATCGGGGGAAATATTTAATTCATAGGCTGAAATATTTTTAATTATTAGCTTTACTTCAGTTCCCAGGTCCTCAATATTTATATAAACCCTTGATCCCTTTAAGGCATATTTAAATATATTCGATAGTAAGTTTTCTATGGCCCTCCAAAGTAATTTACCGTCTGCTTTAATATATACTTTCTCTTTCGGATGGTTGATCCTAAATTCTAACTTGGCTTCTTGTACTTTATCATCAAGTTCTCCTAACCCCTGGGTTATTAAAGCAATCACTTCTATTTTTTCATAGTTTACAGGTATATTACCACTCGAAGCCTTAGAGGCTTCAAATAAATCATCGGTAAGTATTTTTAATCTCTGGGCCTTCTGATCTATAATATTTATATAGCCTTCTGTTTTTGTCCGGTCCTTTTCATTTTTCAGTAAATCAACATAAGTGATAATAGATGTTAACGGTGTCCGTATATCGTGGGATACATTAGTGATTAATTCGGTTTTTAACCTTCCACTTCTAAGTTCATTGGCAACCGCTTTATTTAATCCATCAGTAATGCTATTGATATCATCCGCCAATTTGGCTAACTCTCCCTTGCCGGTCACATTTATTTTATGATGGAGATCTCCTTTCTTTACTTTCTCAACGCCTTCTTTTATTGCCTTATAGTCCTTGACCTTCTTAAAAGCCAGCCATACTGCTGCCCCTATAGTTATAGGGAAAATAAAGAATGTTACAGCAACAATTGCTGGGTATCCAATAACTATTAAAGCTACTTTCATTCCAATACTGCCGCTATCATAAATCTCCTTTATAAAATTAAAGAGCTTACGAAATATGGTATAGATAAATGAATGCTTAATAAGCGTCCCACTTTTTATGTGTTTTACTAGGGATAGCACTAATATTAACCCCAAAGTGCCTATTGAAAATGTAATTGGAAAGACAGCTTGAGAAATTCCATTTTGAAACAAGATAAAACTCATAGACACAAACCATAAGAATATTAGAGAAATGCACATTACTATGTTGAAATCATTATAGAGTTTATCAACAAAGTTTAGCCGAACGTCTTTATCGCCAAAGGATTTTCTGCCTATGATTATTAGCAGGTAAATAAAAGCTAACCCTAACCCTCCTATAAAACCAATTATTTGATAGATACTATTAGTTATAAATGCCTTATTATTTTCCCATCCTTCAATTCTAGGGCTTAGAAACTCATCGGTAAAAGCAATATACAAAGCATTGCTTTCTTGGGTCAATCCATCAATATATGGCTTAATCCAGAAATAATAGCGGTTTTCTTTAATCTCCTTTGGGTATACTGTTTCTTCAGTTTTATCAAATATCAGATAGGAAGGATAGGATTTAAAGAAATCCTTATCCCGGTTGGGACTATTGGTTAATACATTTTCACCATAACCTGCATAATAAATCAATCCTTTATATTCTCCTAATCTTTTTAAAGATAAATTATATTGTTTTAAATCTTCGGTAATTAAATTGTCCCTAATCTTACCAATTTTATCTCTATATACTTCTTCAAATTTCCGATAATTTTCCTCAAAGGATAATTTGTCGTTATAACCCATATAATCGCGCTCAAACTGTGTGAATAAACGCTCCTTTACCCTACCAATCTCTTCTTCTGTTATTGTTTCTCCATTTAAAATTTGTTCTTCACCCTTAAACTCCGTCAAGTTTTTTAATGTTTGAGCTATTTGGCTGCTCTCTTGCATAAAGTCCTTGCTAAGATAATAATCTTTTTCAAAAGCAGGATCAAAATCACCGCCATATAATCCTGCTATATTTAAAAACAATGTTATTGCACCAGTAAAGCACACAATAGTAATTATAAATACAATAACTTTCGTTATTAATGAATGGCTAAAGTTTTTCGACCTTATATCCAATTCCCCACACCACCTTCAAGTATTTTGGCTCTTTAGGATTTATCTCAATCTTTTCTCTTATTTTCCTTATGTGGACTGATACTGTATTTTCAGGGTTGAAGGCAGTTTCCTCCCATACCCTTTCATATATTTCATCAATGGAAAATACTCTGCCCGCATTTGCGGTCAAGAACTTCAATATCTTGTATTGCACCGGAGTAAGCTTAACCTCTTCACCATCAACAGTTATAATCTTACTCTCATCATCTATTACTAGTCCCCCTGATTTAAAGACATTGCTTTTTGTCTCCATGCTGCCAAATGTTGTATATCTTCTCAATTGGGATTTAACCCTGGCTATTAATTCCAATGGATTAAAGGGCTTAGTTATATAATCATCAGCCCCCATATTTAATCCCATTATCTTGTCAGTATCCTCACCCTTGGCGGAGAGCATTATGACCGGAATGTTATTTTTCTCTCTTAGTTTTATGGTAGCTCTTAAACCATCCATTTGAGGCATCATTATATCCATTATAATAAGATGTACTTCATTTTCTTCCACAATTTTAAGAGCCTCAATTCCATTAGAAGCTTTCGATACTTGATATCCTTCGCTGTTTAAATAAATTGTTATCGCCTCTAATATTTCCTTGTCATCATCACAGACTAATATATTCAAGAAGTACCACCCCAATATATTGATTTGTACAAATTATATCACACCCTTTTTTTTACTTTAAGGTAATGATATCAGCTGAATCTTAAGATATTGTTTATGATAATCTTAAGAACTTCTTAAGATTATCATAAACAAAAAAGCGGCCAATTACTTGACCGCTTTAGTTAAGCATTATTCCTCATCATAAAAGTCTAGGAAGGAATGGGCCACTCCTTCTTTTTTCCAGCCTAAGATGCAATCTAGCTGGACATTCTGGGCTGCTCTGAAAATGGATTTTTCAATCTGCTGAAAATTAATCTTTAACTCTTTGATTAAGCTTTTAATTTCATATCGTTTATTTCCGGTCTTTTTAGCAGCTATCATACATGCACAATTCATGGGGCTAATACCACTTTCCCGGGTAAACTTTTCAATACTTGACTCCTCAATATAATACATAGGTCTTATAAGCTCTATTCCTTTAAAATTTTTGGCTTTTAGCTTTGGCATCATAGTCTTTACGCTCCCTGCGCAAAATAAATTTAATAGTGTTGTTTCAATAACATCATCAAAATGATGCCCCAAGGCCAGCTTATTGCAGCCCAATTCAAGGGCTTTTGAATATAGTGCTCCCCTACGCATCTTGGCACACATATAGCATGGATAATCACCAGCAATATTATCGGCAATCTCAAAAATTTTGGATTCGAATAAAGTAATAGGGATATTTAGGTATGCACAGTTACTAATCAGTAATTCCTTCACTTTATCATGGTAGCCGGGATCCATGGCAATAAACTCCACTTCAAATTTTACACGCCCATGGCACTGCATTTCTTGAAATAGTTTTGCCATTAAAAGGCTATCCTTTCCACCCGATACTGCTACAGCAACTTTGTCGCCTTCACTAACAAACTGAAAGTCGGTGTTTGCCTTGAGAAATTTAGACCAAATAGGATATCTAAACTTAGTAATAATATTTCGCTCAATTTCTTTGAGAGGCTTTCTTTCACAAAAAGGAACCAGCATTTCACAGCCACTTCCAGCTAATTTGCCCATAAACCTACCCCCTATTATTGATAAATTATCTGATATTACATAGAATCAGCGACCCATCGAGAGTCGCTGACTTTGTGTAATAGTTTTTATTGTTATTTATACCATTATTTTAATAAACTATTCCCTTTTAGGCAATATCTCTATCCAGTAACCGTCTGGATCTGCTATAAAGTAAATTCCCATATTTTTATTTTCATAACAGATACAACCCATTTTCTTATGGTGTTCATATGCCTTAGCAAAGTCATCGGCTATTAAAGCTAAATGTATCTCATTTTCGCCCAAATTATATTTTTCAGTTCTGTCGCTGAGCCAGGTTAATTCTAATGTATGGGGAGTAATCCCATCACCTAGAAAAACTAAAATAAAGCTACCATCCTGTGCTTCTTTTCTCCTTACCTCTTTAAGATTAAGTGCTTCTTTGTAGAAGCTGAGGCTTTTTTCCAAATCCAAAACGTTAAAATTATTATGGGCAAATTTAAAATTCATCTCCGTTCCTCCTCATAAATATAATTTAGGTTCAAATGAACCCATTATCTAATCAGCAAATAAGTTATTAAACTCGCAACATACATAACTGGTACGGTTATTTTATACTCTCTATATAAGTCTCTCATCACTACTCCAAAGTATTCATTGGTCAGAGCTTGGCAAAGATGGATAGGAGAAATAAAATAGGTAGAATAACCAATAGTGTAAATTAGTGTTGCAGTAGGTACCAATTGTTCCTGTGGAACAATTGGTAGAATCAAAGGATACATTAACCCTATTACCACCATTAAATTGGCTGCCACATAGCTAGTAATGATAGTCATTAAGATAATTATCACTTCCAGAGGTATCCCTAAATTCAAAATCTGTTCTAATAGTAACTTTAATTGCGGAATATTTTCTATGAAATTTTTAAAAATCATAACCCCTACCGCAGCAAGGATTAGAGGCCAGCCCCTTTTGTTAAAAACAATATTAATGAAAGTGCTTTCTTTTGCCCGAATAAAATATGCGAGGATGCAGCCCACGAATAAAGCAATATAAGATGGTAACCAGAAAACAAGTAATACACACAAAAGAATGGGGGAAGAATAAAGAAAAGCCTTGAAAGCAGCCTTCTCCTCTGGTTTTTCATTTTCCATTTTTCCACTTTTAAGCTTAGTAATATTTTTTAACGGATGCAAATAAACAAAGTAGGCTGTAGCCAGACATATTATAGATACGGGTGCTTGTGCGGCGACAAATTGATTAATAGGGATATTACTTATAAGGGAAGCATTTATTAGACTTACTGAAACGGGCAATACGAAATACCAAGCATGTCGTATGTAAAGATTAATAGCTGCTTTTTTAGCTGAACCTATTCCCGCTTTATCACCTAAACTATCAATAATAGGTGCAGCTATAATAGCGGCACCTGAGGCTGTAAAGGTTGATAATAAGGAAGGGATTATGAACAAGAGGGCTCCTATACTTTTAAAGGTCTTTTCTAAATACTCCACCATCAAATCCATAATCCCATATTACTTCATCATTGAGCTTAAAATATTAATTAGGACCACGGTAACAATTAATTGGATAGTATTACGTTGAGTAAAAGTAATAAGAATAGTTTCGGCAATTTTCAGGGGACCAAAACCAGCAAATATTCCTAATACCAACCCTCCACAGATTACAGCAAAACCTATGGGTATCATCCTCTTAACCTGCCATAATATTAAGGAGAATGCTAAGATTAAGCCAATTACCAACAAAATATGCCACCTCGGTTTTATAGCTCGGGACAACAAATATGAATATAATGATTATAACATACTAGTGCAAGGGGTAAAATGCGGTTCTCCGCAAGAAACCCTCCATTTGAGGTATCATAATATCCATTTTATAAGAATTTCATTTTACTTCTTCAATTTTTAGATTTTCTACCCCATTAGAAGCTTTATTTGCTTTTTAGTAATGATATTGTGTGTGCACCTTAAGAACTTCTTATTATTAGATTAAAAAGCGGTCAATAATTTGACCGCTTTCCAAAGGGCTCTCTTTTTGTACCTTGGCTTATTTATACAAATTTAATGTTATCAAATGCTCATTCTCTACTTCCGCAAAAGCTCTAAAAATCTGTTTGATCCTTGCCTCCGGTGCTCTACGAGCGGCCTCAATATAAAACTTTATTGCCATATTTTCATGCTTATTTGATTCTTCCATGTTAGTCACATCATCTAGAGCACAATCTACTTTCGGCATAGCTGGTAATTCTATGCCCATAGCTTTGGCAAAAGTCTCCGCATGTTCTAACTCCTGCTTCATAAAGCGCTTAAAAATTGTTTCAGTGACCTGGCCTTCAGCCTTGTCTGTAGCACATTTATAATACGCATAGTTAGACATTTCTAAAGCTAGTGCCTCTTGACAATCCTTATAGCTTTGTTCACACATCTCAACCTTGCCCCATTTCATCCATTCAGCTGCCGGCATAAGATATTTACCAGCCACGCCACAAAAGGGACAACGTTCAGCCGGTACAGAACCAACATAAGTTTCTCCACAGATTTCACAACGATACGGATTCATCATTTCATTGGCCTCCCATTTTAATATGCCAGATAAAAAACATGACCTTCTCTAATATATTCTTTACTATTTTCTAGCTACTAATACTGGGCAATTGGCTTCGGCAAGAACACGTTGGCTTACAGAACCAAGGAAAAACTTTTTGGCAGGTGAAAAGCCCCGGTTGCCAATAACAATCAAATCATATCCTGATTCCGCCATTGCCAAGATTTGCTCTGCTGGATTGCCTGATTTAACAAACTTTTCTAATGTAATATTGCTTTCCTCAACTTTTTTCGCCAGGGCATCCAACATTTTAGTAGCATTTTTTTTGGATTCCTCATGCATGGTTCTCTGAGCATCTACTATTTCTTTGGATTGCTCAAAATTGATAAACTCCCCGTAGTAATGCAAAGTCTCAGGGACAACAACAGTTAAAAGTGTAATCTGGCTTTCCTGAGCTTTAGCTAGATCCAAGGCTAGATCTAAAACATTTAAAGAAAGCTCGGAACCGTCTACTGGAACTAAAATTTTTTTCACAACTAACTCCTCCTCGCATAATTAACTAATTAATTTTTACCCAATTCCTAGAACCTATAAACATCCTGTCCCTAAGTATCTACTCCTTACCTTCTTTACCATGCGGCAACTTTAACTGCCTCTACCATTTTATCAATTAGAAAGAACATATATAAAATAATTAAGAGATGATATCATAGAACATATATGAATATAGAAATTATTTTGTTTATGGAAGGTGTGTAAATGGTTATTACCCTTATATCATATTTAATAGGTTGCTTCAGTGGAGCATATTACTATGGTACCCTTTTTAGGAATAAGGATTTACGAAAATATGGCAGCGGAAACCTTGGGGCTCTAAATAGCGGAAGAGTTCTTGGGAAGCAAGGCTTTATAGTTGTTTTACTTATTGATTCCTTAAAGGGTGTGCTCGTAGTAGCTTTAGGAAGGTACTTTGGGTTGAGTAATACAGGATTAATAATAGCGATGCTTGCTGTAATTCTAGGTCACATATTTCCTTTACAGCTTAACTTTAAGGGAGGTAAAGGAGTTGCTACCTTTGTTGGCACAGTTACTGCCTATAATTATTTGTTTACTATAATTATGGGTATAACTTTTATACCTATTTTTATAATCATTCGAAGATTCACTATTAGTGGACTCATTTCTATTTTACTATTTCCTTTAATAATCCTTTTCCTGGGTTATCCAGGTAGTGAGGTCTTTGCAATGTTACTTTTTGCAGCTATCATTATTCTAAGGCACAGAGAAAATATAAATAAGTTCTTTGGGATTACTAAATAATTATGCTGAGGTGGGAAATTTGACTAATAAAACAGGCTATACAGTAAAAATTGCTGACAATGAGATTGAGTTTGACCTAATTCACAGACTAAACTACAAAACCTTTGTTGAGGAAATTCCCCAACATGAAATAAATGAAAGAGGTTACTTGGTTGATAAGTTCCATGCTGAAAATACTTATATAATATCCTTGGATGGACATAAGCTTGCAGGTATGGTTGCCGTAAGAGGTCATAGGCCATTTTCACTTGACTCTAAAATTCCTGATCTTAATTCATATCTTCCGGAAAACAAAAAAATTTGTGAATTAAGGCTTCTGACAATTGAAAAGGAATATCGCCGAGGTTATGCTTTTTATGATCTTGCTAAGAATTTGGTTAAATACTGCAGAGAAAACAACTATGATTATGCAATAATTTCTGGAACTACGAGACAGCAAAAGCTGTACAAGCATATAGGCTTTGCTCCCTTCTATCATCTCGTGGGGAAGGAAGGAGCTTTTTATCAGCCAATGTATATAAATGTTGAAAAGCTTGAGATGGGCCTTGGAAAATTACTTAACAGAATTGAAACGGGAGAAAAAGAGAGACAAATAGTTAATTTATTACCCGGCCCCGTTGAACTACATGCTGAGGTAATAAAAGAGTTTGAAAAGCCCGCTGTTTCCCATAGAGGAGAAAGTTTTATTAATGATTTTAATATCGCTAAAAACTTGCTTTGTAAATATGTTAGTTCAAGTAAAGTGGAAATCTTTACAGGCTCAGGTACCCTTGCAAATGAGGCTGTTGCCGCTCAGCTATCAGATATCAAAGGAACAGGATTGATACTTGCATGTGGTGAATTTGGCGAAAGGCTTGTAAAAATTGCAGACAGGCATGGGCTTGATTTTAAGCTCTTTAAAAAAGAGTGGGGAGAAGTTTTTACAAGAAAAGAAATTGTAGAGTTTTTAGATAATGAGCTTCCTGAGTGTTCCTGGCTATGGACAGTTCACTGTGAAACATCGACGGGAGCACTAAATGATTTGAGTATGTTAGAAGAGGTTTCTTCAGAACGTGGGATTAAGCTGTGCCTTGATTGTATAAGCTCTATTGGTACCATACCCCTTAACCTGTCTAATATTTATCTTGCTTCAGGCACTAGTGGAAAGGCCGTTGGTGGCTATGCAGGCCTTGCATTGGTTTTCTATAACCATGACATTAAACCATCTGAAAATATACCACTTTATTTTGATATAGGTTACTATAACTCGAAAAATGGAATTCCATTTACCATCCCCACAAATTCTGTTTATGCATTAAAAAGGGCTATTGAGCTTTTAAGCAGGGAGGATAAATTTGCAAAAATAAAAGCTATCTCATCATTTTTAAGACAAGAACTATTGTCTTTAGGACTTAAAGTTATTATCCCGGAACAATATTCATCTCCTGCAGTAATCACCTTTGCTCTTCCATTAGGTCTTTGCTCGAAAAAATTCGGTCAGATAATGGGAGAGAAGGGGTATCTATTAAGCTTTAATAGCTATTATCTAATTGAGAGAAACTGGGCTCAGGCATGTATAATGGGAGAAATAAATATAAATTACATTGAAGGCTTTAAAAAGTCCCTTATGGAAGCCTTAAATAAATGAACAGAGTAAACCAACACATATGATCCCTGGGAATATTTTTAATTTAATTTCGTCTCTTTTATATAGAACCGGAGGGATATATGTGTATAAAAAACTATTAATGGCAATTTTAATCTTAAGCTTACTAATGACCTTGGCAGCCTGTTCGGAAAAAAACTTCAATCCAAAAGAAAATGAAGATGCAAAATTTCTAACAGAACCACAGGTAATAGTACCTATTGATTTGGATTCTGCACTTCATTAGAATCGGTGATGGAGTAAACGCCTATAATGCAGCGCAAAATCATTTTAACAATGCGCAAAAATGTATTCTTTCCAGCAAAACTCTAAATTTGGATTAAAAAATAAATTTTAAGAAAGTAGGAGATAGCGTGAAAAATAAACTTAAATTCGGTAAAAAAGGGCGCACTGAACTAAGCCCTTTAAAAACTTAAAAAAAGCTTTAATCTAGGCAACGGAAATGTCAGTAGCTTTTATTAGCCCAAGGGATATCAGAAATTTCGCTGCTTGTTTAATGGCTTTTTCTTTCTGCTTGTCCTGCATTTCTTGTGGCATATCAATTTTATACAAGTCGGTTGGATTCCACACTTCGCCGGTAACAAACATATTGTAAATAGCTGTAAGTATCATCCTTGCTATAGCAATAATTGCTCTTTTTTTGCCTCTCCTTTTACAAATGTGTTCATACTTGATTTTGTAGTAAGGAGATTTATCCGATTTCACGGCTGCATGAGCAACTTGTACTAATGCAGGTTTGAGGTAAATACCGGCACGTGTAATTCGGACAGATTTCTTCTTACCAGCAGATTCATTGTTGCCAGGCGTTAGTCCTGCCCAGCAGCACAAACGCTTGGAGTTGGTAAATTGAGACATATCTGTGCTAATCTCGGAGATAATGGTGATTGCGGATGCTCTGTTAATTCCGGGAATGG
>LADT01000034.1 GCA_000961765.1 Clostridiaceae bacterium BRH_c20a
GCTATTAGCTATTAGCTATTAGCTATTAGCTATTAGCTATTAGCTATTAGCTATTAGCTATTAGCTATACTTAGTTAATTTTTCAATCACCTAATATGATACTAATTTAATTTATTTTCAAATACACCAATTATCTTACAAGTAATGGGCAACAAAGTAATTGCCTGCAAGCTCATACCGAAAAAGGCCGAGATAATCAAAACTTTTATCTGGTAAGCATTAATAAAAATTAAAGATATAAGACTAATTAAGGTTAAAAAGGTAATCAAGAAAAAAGAAGCCTTTTTATAAAACTTAATCTTTTCAATTGAAGTAATTGTATGATTTTTGTTGCCGACAGGCACTCTTAAAATAACCAGCAATACATTAAAAATATAAGTGATTAAAATTAAGAATCCTACCATTTTTACTGTTATCCCTAGAGCCACCGGCTCAACGAGAAGTGCCAGGAAAATTATGGAAGCAAGAGTTGCTAAGAGACACGCCCAAAAAGTATCTAAATGAATTCCTCCGGACAACATCCTATAAATGCTAAAAACCAGCGTGATTACTATCACTTCTATTAAAATATTTAAAATATGTCCTGCCGCTAATAAAATAATCAATTTGGACAGTTCGGAAAAGATTAATTCCAAGCCAAAGGCAATTACTTCCTCTTGGTCCTCCTCTTTAGTATTTCTGCTTAAATAGTGGGCTATCTTGAGACAAATAGTCGAAAACATAGCATTATCACTCCCTTTTTAAATATTAAGCCAACCATTTTACTTCCACCTCATTAAAAATATAGAAATAAGGATTCAGATTACTCTGAATCCTTAAAACGCAGCAGCAAAGACAAAAGAAGTTGCCATTTTAGCTAATAATCTCATTTGGTACACCTTCTCCAATTGGATTTCACTTTTTAATATTTACCGAAAACTTTCCATTTTCCTGCCTGCATGTCCTAACTGGCCGGATTTGCGTCCCGAATGGCCAAAAGGGACCCATCACTACCCATCACTCCCTTTTTACCGGCAAAATAATAGTAAATATGGTTCCTTTTTCTGGATTACTTTTTATTTTGATTTCTCCACCATATCTTTCAACGATTTCTTTACAAGTACTTAATCCGATGCCTTCATGGTTTTCCCCTTTTGTGGTAAATCCTTTATTAAAAATCTGATTTAAATTTTCTTCTTTTATTTCCGGCCCTGTGTTACGAACACTGATAACATAATTATCTAAAAATCTTTCTATTTCAACTTCGATAAATTTTTCTTTTCCCTCCATTACGGCATCTATTGCATTATCAATGATATTGCCGAGAATTTTCACTAGAACATATGTATCCATGGGCAAATCTCTTAGCGGTGTCTCTACTGATATTTCCATGACTATTCCTTTTCCCTCAGCAGCAAGCCTTTTAACATTAAGTAAAGCCCCCAAGGGTGGATTATCAATATGAACTATGGAATTGACTTGGCTGATATCACCTAAAAGCTTATCAAGATATTTCTCAACCTCGGTGTAATTCTTTTGATTATGTAAGGCGTGAATTACTTCCATGTGATTAATAAAATCATGCCTCTGGGCCCGCAGTGCTTCCATAATTTCCTCTAAACTTTTTAAATAAACTTCCTGGGTCTGAATCAAGCTTTGTTGTTCACTAATTCGAAAAAGCCGTCCCACTACCCCGAACATCAGGTAAATGTCTAATGCAATAAGTACTGTTAAAACATAAATTCCCCGGCCATGGACAAATTTCCCTAGAGTATTTTCGCCGCTGATTATCCCAACGTTAATAATGGCAAGAATTACCGCAAAAAACAAAAACAATACAGCTAGATAAATTGCACCACTTTTTCTGTTATGGACTTGTTCGGTAAGTTTATTCCCCAGCCTTAATAACGAGAAATTCTTTTTGGCCAGATAGAAGGCTAAGAATGTCAGCAAGATTATATGAGGAAAGGGCAAGA
Source organism: Clostridiaceae bacterium BRH_c20a (assembly GCA_000961765.1). Lineage (GTDB taxonomy): Bacteria > Bacillota > Peptococcia > Peptococcales > BICA1-8 > BICA1-8. The sequence continues at coordinate 1,956 of LADT01000034.1, forward strand.
ATACTTGCAGCCATTTATTTGTTATTACCTGTTCCAAGGCTTGTTGAGTTATTTGGGGAACAATTATAACTAAAACTGTTTCTGCCGCTAAAAGGGTTAACATGCTTGTAAAAGAAGCAAATAAGGCTTTAATAGGTTCAATTTTGATAACTATCATAATTAAACAAAGCAGCAAAGCATTAATAATAGTCCTGGTATGATATAATTCCACAGCACTACGAGTAATATGGGTTATAAGTGCATAGATAACAGCCGCTATAATAATATAGGCTAGCTTTTTCCTAATATCATAGCCATAAAGAGCAAGCCCCAAACTAATCAACATAAAAGCTTCCGGGATGGATTCCAATAACAATACTAAATCTAAACCGTTCATTTATCCCACCTCATAAAAAATATATAAATAAGGATTCAGATTACTCTGAATCCTTAAGATTAAAACTCTCCTTAGCATTTACCCTTATGCAAATTCAAGAAGTATGTTATCATTTTTTAGCTTGTAATTTTTCAGGCACCCTTGGCTGATAAAATAAGGAAGCACTGCAAGTACCCACACCAACCAGTCTCGAATACATTTGCTCAAAATAATCATAATTAAGCAAGACAGTATCAACATTTCCTTTCTCAGTTATAAAAATATGTATATTATATAGGTTTGTTTTATAAATCTCTACACATTTTTTATCTTTGGAGGAAGGGCAGATTTTTATTAGTAGTTAACTTTCTTTATTACTGGCTCCTTAATAATTGTACTTTGATTAATAAAATAGTATTCGGTTAAACTTTCTTTTGTAAATACAAATGGTGTTCCATCTAAATGTATCCCTCCTACCACCAATCCGTTATCGCTTAAAGAAATTTTTATAACCTCTTTCTTATTATTAAATTCAATATTTAAATTATCACTGCTTGATTCCCATAGTGGATTACCCAAGGTTTTTACCCTGCCAATTACATTTTTTTTACCTATATCCAAGATACTAAGAAAAATTTCATTGTCTTCTTCATTATAAAAAGCCAGAGATTTACCATTAGGTGATATGCGTGGAAGATAAGCATTATTCAAATACTTTTCTGTTTTTTGGCCATTATAAATGTAGATGCCCTTTTCTTTAGCATAATATGTATCAAAATATAAATTACCATCACTGTCAAAATCAACATCTGCGCAGACCACTTCTGATGGATTATCTAATTCATCTTTATAACTAAAAACTGGTGTAATAGATTTATTATTAAGATCCAATAAAACTATGTGAAAGAGTCCGTCTTTACCAGTGCCGTAGACCGCAACTTGATTGTTAAGTGGGTTAGGTTTAAAATTCCAGATTTGCTCCATGCTTACATCTATTTCTACCGGCTCTTGGTCTATGAGTGCCACAAGTTTTTGAGGGAATCTATTTTTTACTTGGAAAATCGGAACACCAGTGCTTGTAAATTTTATTGGTTCCCGAAGTGTCATATCATCTGCCCATGGGAGATAAAATATTTTAAATTCTTTTAATTCTGTTGTTTCAGAACCTGAAATAATTATAGGATAGGTTTCCCAGCATGTAGGATCGCCATCCTGTGGCATACCCCTGGTTGGCAGCCAGATTTTATAAGGATAATTTTTATTGGCAAAATAACTTATTTTATCATAGAATTCATCTAATTCTTCTGTGCTTAATAAAAACCCTTTGCCTTGGGCAACGGGATAACTGGTAATTTCTTGAGTAGAGATTTGTTCTCTATTCTTATCCGTCTTAATTTCTTGTTCTATAACTGATTTTTGTGGTTTAGGGTTCTGTTGCTCGGTTGGTGATTTTTCTTGAGGTTTTGAAAGTGTCTTTTTCCCTGTGGATAATGGTGCATTATCATGGCTGCCGAAAAGAATAAAGGTAGTTATAAAAATAACGAGGTATAAAAATGTCAATTTTTTTGGATTTTTCACACCTGTTCAACCTTCCTTTGTCTGTATTATATATTAGTAATATTATATACCAAAAACAAAGATTTTTGAGACCCTGCCTTAGAAGGGTCTCATCAGTAAAAGTATCTCTAGATACTATTTTGCACTGGACAGTTCGGTTTTAGAAACATTTACTGTAATTTTTGAGGCTGGCCCTTTTACCGTAATCTGGCTATTATTATCCCATTTTATAGCACCCCAGCCCTGCAGTTTACCTATTAATTGTTTTGTCTTAATATTTTTTGGGTTGGGGGCAATGTCCAGCTTGCACAAATTTCTAGATAATCTCCTTTACCTTTAGATAAATCCTTTTTTTTTGATAACAGGCCCTGTTATGAACATTGTTGCTTCTGAATTAGGATATGAGAAAAGCCAAAAAAAATCGTCTTTCGCTTCTATTGTGGTAAAAATTACTGTAAATATTATATTTATCCCTATTTAGGAATACTATGAAATATATAGTTTTTTTTAAGCAGAAAAAAATACTAAAAGGAACACAGATGGTCATACTGTTAGTTCTAAGGATTGTCCCTATCGAGAAGAAACGGCATGGCAAAAATCTATAAAAAGATCTGAATAAATACTGATGTATCATATCGGTGACGTGCAGGTTTGCCATATCGGTCAACGGCTAGAATATCTAAAATTGTTGTTATTAATGAAAAGCAAATATTAAATAAAAAAGGCTCATTACATCCATTGGATTTTAAAAATATTTTTGATAATCTTTATACTTTTCTGAATTACTAGACCCCTTACGGGGGTCTTTTTACGTCCCTCCGCTTCCCCCCTTAATCAGCATAGCATAACCCTTCGAATACTTCTGACGCTTTCCAGTTTGTCCCTCTAATTTGGTCGTAATTATCAACTGCAAACCAACCTTTTTTACCTTTTGAATTCTCAACTAAACACCAATGTTTATCATCACTTAGTAAAATAATGACTTCTTCTCCTTTTTGCAGAGTAATAGAGAAGTTTTTATCAGTACGTGATTGTAGGAGCCTCAATTCTTCTTTCATCTTAACTTTCGAGTTCATTTTATATAAATCTTGTGGTATCTTTTCCAATTTATGTAGTTTAGATAAGTTGTACGGTTCTTCATAAAACCAGGTTTGTAGAATTTGCCCACGTTTATTCGCGATTACTTTTCCATCTCCAAGAATTTTAATACTATTATTAGAACCCTGCACTTTTCCCATAAATATCAACTCTTGGCCATCGTAACAATAAAAAGCTGTTTGTTCGTCACTACTGGGGCCAGACTCACTGATTGCAATTTCGTTAAACTTATCAGTTTTGTCTATATTAACAATAACAAAATTTCCGTCTAAGTTTTCCCCTTTCCCAGAGGTTGATACGTTATTTACTTTTAATGTAAAATCATTGCTACCCGGTTGACATTTGAATAAAATTTTATCCTTAATTTCGTCTCCATCCAAATCAATATTATCTGTCTGTTGCCATGTTTCGATATCACTGATGTTCTGAATCTTAGTTTGGGCTTCCGATTTAATTTTTTGATTAGTTTTAGTCGAAGTAAGATATTCTCTACTCGCACATCCAGTCAATAATATTAGACCTATAATATAAGCGAGGAATATTTTTTTTACTAGCATATTATTATCCAATTAAGTACCTCCAAATACTTTAATTTTTCAGTTATAGTTTCGAAGCATCTGATGTTTATTCAAAAAATCGGCTGTCAACTACGTTGACAGCCAGAGGAGTTTGTATATTATCCCCAATAAAAACCCTGTCTATCTAATTATGCCCAGTCATCAAATTTCATGCAATCCTAACCTTCTAGTTCCGCAAAAGTACGATAATCGAAATGAACATTATCATAGCCATGAACTGTAGATTTAATAGAATGCGTGTCAAGGGACGGCAGAATGTGTTAAAACATTCCAACTTCGAGGAAAAACAAATATCCTGTTAGCAAGAAGTGTTCTGTGTAAAATTTTATTAATTAAGCTTTATGACATTGGTCTGCCGTCCCCTCGATTCCAAAAGAACGCTAGCAGCAAGTAAGCAACTAACGTTCTTTTTATTTTTCAAAACCAATAGATTGCTCCATTTCTTTATTTTTTTCAATACAGCTAACCAATGTATAACCTAAATAGACGCCATTTAATATATAGAAAATGTCACCATGAGTTCGTAAAACTATCAATTCAATATAATAATAAAATTTAAATAATTCGGATAAGGATGAGAAATATATAAATGGATGTATCAGTAATATAATTGAAAAAAATGATCTCCTAAGTAACTTTAACCAACATATTTTCCAAGAACCGTTATGTTCCGGAAATTTCCTTAATATACCGGGCATTCCCAAATACATTCCTAGCATTACAGAAAACAATGCAAAGTATAGATAGAAATAAACAGAAAAGTTCATTTTAATATATTTCAAAATCTTAAAACCAAAGAATAATAGTACAAGGAATATTATATTATGTATAATTTCTTCAAAACATTTTCTGTACTTAATAAAAACTCACTCCTTTAAATAATTAATATAAATTACTCAAACTTCGTAGCATAAATCAGCCAATAAAGCCTTGATATAACTAGGTTGAGAAGCAATCAACTCCCTAAGTTGACACAAAACCTCTTTTGCTTTCTTAAGTGGAGCTAGTTTGTTGATGTTGAGAAATAATTATATATTAGTACCGGAAAAACAATAATCATTACAGGAAAGATGAATTCTTTTTAATATTTTTGGCTAATTAAAAAACGAGCCCGAAATTATTCAAATTGGGGTTCGCATGCTAGCATCTTTTATTTTATTTTGAGAAATTCTAGTTTATTAATTAGTCATTTTAATCTAATCTTTTACTCCGCATTTTTACTGCTGCACTGCACCACACCATTGTTGGAATATGTAACTAGTTATTTCTGCCTAATATAAAATATTAGACTGCCAAAAGTGCTATAAAAATAAAATAAACAATATAAAAATTATAGTGACTATAATACTATAACTTGCTAACCTAGAAAACTTATAAAATACTATAATACCTACAAATGAAGAGAGTGAAATAATACTTAATATTAAGATTGATTGGGAAATAAAGTACCATGTATTATTATGAATCTCATATATTAATTGCATATGCCGTTTAGTATTTTCAGTATTTTCAGTAGGAAGTGTTGTGTCAGCACCCCCCCGTCCCCCTGTCACGTGAGTTATCGGATAAAATCATATTCAGAAAAAACATGAGCCAAAAGAAGGGTTAATTCTCTTAACTCATTATTCATGGAATATTTAATCTTGAAGCGAAAAAGAAGAGAAAATATGAAATTTGCGTTATCTCAAAGGCTTTTTAAAATAACTCAATTTCTACTGGCACAGGATTCTTCAGATCAGATATTACAGTTGTATAAAAACCAAATGGTGTAAGTTTTGAGTCCGTATTTACTTTTAATCCACCATTTCCATCAGGAAGATATCCATAATATTTTTCTCCCTCATACTCTGGATATATTGGGATACCAGATTTATGTGATTTATATAATTTTACATTATTGGTAGGAAATTTGTCTGAGCCATCTGAAATAGCAATAGCTACCATTTCATACAATATGCTACTTACTCTAAAATCCGAATGTTTCTTTTGACTATCATTAGGATAATAATTATAAAAAAATTTGTTTTCAGAATAAATCTGAAGTCCAATATCATGATTAAAATTATTATAAATATTGAACTCTTCTTTTGTAAATCTAAATGTCAATGGAAAATATGTTATATCTCTGTACCTTAAAAGCGGGTATGTTTCTTTGCTATTATCTATTAATTTACCATTTATGGTAACGGGAGTTTCTATGACATATGCTGTTACCCTTAAAGGATTTTTTTTATTATTTATTGTCTCATTGATGGTCGGAATTTCTTTATTATTTCTAATTGAAACCTTCAACCCTTCTTCTTTAGTCCAACTGCTTTCCAATCCTATCAAATTACAAAAATCATATGTCATCGGCATATATGTAATATCTTTATATACAAGTAGGGGATACTCTGCAGTAGTACTATCTACAATAGTGCCGTTTATCTGCACTCTAAATGTGGGGAGCTTTACATTTACAGTTCTTTCAGCGCCATAACTGATAACAGGCATACCCTGTACAATTAACAATGTTACAATTATTAAAATCCTCATCACATTTTTCTTCATCTCACTTACCTCCTCTATTACAATCTAATACAATCTCATATAAAGTGTCAATATCCCCGTCCCTTTGTCACCTC
>LADT01000042.1 GCA_000961765.1 Clostridiaceae bacterium BRH_c20a
CAACAATTTTATAGCTGCCCTATCGAGAGGTCCCACGATCTTTTTAACTTCAACTCCTACCTCATTTTCCATAAAATACTGTTGAGGTATCCAGAGGCAAATCTCCTTATCAGACTTGCCAAATGAAATAGCTTTTTGCAGACTAGTCCGCCACTGTGACTTGATATTAGTCCAATCAGCTGCCAGCAATATTCTTAGTGAGTTATCTTTCTTTTCTAGGAGAGGCTCAGATAATAAATTAAATTCAGAAATTTTAGTTGGAAAATAATTTTTTTCTCTTAAGTAAGTATTATTCTGAATGACCTCTCTAAAAGAATGGTGTAATCCATTTTCATTTTCTTTTCCTTTTAGGTTCCATTTAATCATGAATTTGGGGTGATTAGAAATAATTGCAGCAGAAGTAATTTCAGGAATTTTTGCAAAAGTTGCATTTCCAATATGATAGACAAATGAACTCCCTACCACGGCAATTCTAAGCCCAGTAATATTAGCACGAAAGGACCAATCAGTATCATCAGCCATACCCATGCCAAACCAAAAATCAAAACCGCCGATTAACATTAACATATCCCTTCTAAATGATACACAGGCACTAATCACATTATCAACATAAGAAACTTTCTCTTTATTGTTCTGCATAAACTTCTTAGCAAAATTATCGATTTCGTCTATAGAACTAAATAGTACTCCTAAATTTTGGATAGTAGCAGCATATGATAAATAGGGAGCAGCTACGCCTACCCCATAGTTATTTTCCAAGATTTCAGCTAAACCATTAAACCAATCCTTAGTAAAAATCAAATCGTTATTCATAATTGTTATTATTCTCCCTGTGGTTCTGGCAAGCCCTATATTTAATCCTACAGCATAGCCCATATTTTCCTCTAATCTGATTTCAATAATTTCAATAGTTCCGGCAGTGTACAATCTCTTTAAATCCTCAATACTAACACCTGTTTCATCTGTTGAACCGTTATTGACAATTATAAGCTCAATCCCTTTTGTTTTATATTTATCGTCTAAAGAATTAATTAAAGTAGTTATTGCTTGTTTGGAAAGATTCCAGTTATTGTAGCAAACTAAAACAAAGCTGTAATAAGACACTTTCAACTCACTCCCTATATTTGTGATTGCTATATATTTTATGTAGAGGGTTTACCAGTAGTTATTTTATTTTTAATATTCTTAAAAATAAGTGTTTCCTATTGGTTTGAAAAGAATATGCTATTCATATACTGCTTTAAACATCTTTAAAAGGAGGTCTATTATGGAGAATAGTGTTACCCTTGGTGGGTATAAGATTACGTTTTTGGGTTCTACAATCAGCAGTGATACCCAAACCTGGAGATATAAAATAACAAAAAATAATACACCAAATCCGCCAATTGTCAACTGGGGCATTGAACTAAGCTTTAATCCCAGGCATAAAGTTATTTCCGCTACAGGACCAACTACAGCTAGAGTAGGGATGGGCCAGCCCTGCCTTCCTTTTGCTGCTAATGCAGTTATTTGGGAAGGTCTGAATAATGATAGTGTAAATGGATTTTATACTTTTACATTGGAAGGAAATTATCAAGAAGCGCCAAAACAGGTTGCAGTTTATACCGGTGAATTTTGCCATAAAGCTTTCATAATCGGTCCCGCTTCTGAAATAAAAATTCCAGATCAGGAAATGGAACAAGAGGCTGCTCTATCTAAAAATTTGCCAGAGATTGAATTGGACCAAACTATACAACACCAGCAGCCACGACAAAAGTTACAGGAAGAAAATAAATTTATTACTAGGGGAGTTAGGATTTTTTGATCTACTTCCACCGTAAAAAAGGGGAAGGAGGATATTCCTTACTTTTAAATTCTTTTGAATTAATTTCATTTTGTTTTAGTTCTCTGGCTTCCTTTTCTTTTTCTGGAAGCCTTTCTCTTAGTTCATCATTAATTTTTTTAACTGCCTCCAAACTTTGCCTTAATCTATCTATTTCCTGTTCTAGTTCTATCTTTTTCTCATCAAATTTATTTGTTTTTAAAATATCCTCTTGGTTTTTTTTTAATAACTTATCCTTTAACTCTTTAATTTTTGTCTCCTGAAGTTTTTCATTTTCCCAAAGAATTTTTATCTTTCTTTTTTGTTCTGAAAGATCAGTTTCTAATCCCTCAATAACAGCTTTTTGCTCCTCAATCTTTTCTTGTAAAAGATTTAAAGGGTTATTGATTTCCGATATATTACTGTTTTTAAGGACAGAGTTTTCTATAAGTAAAAATAATGTGGTACTTGCCGGTTCAATAGTAATTAAATTAATACCTGGTATCTTTTCCAAATTTAAAAAAACGGAACTTCCATTTTTGCTGACTAAAATATTTTTTACAGGACATAATTTTTGTTTTGAAATAAGATAACTATAAATAAGGTCCTTATCCTGCCAAAAAACTTCTATATCTTCGTCCCACCCGTAAATAACCGGCAACAGATAATTTCCTTCCTGAGGAGATATGCACTGTTCTTTTGTCCAGCCCGTTCTTAACCAAAACCCTTGTGTTTTAAATTTTCTTATATACATAACTTTAAATTTTAAATCTCCCCGCCTCAGCCATACTAAATGGAGATTTCCATTATTATCGATTACAGCAGAAGGGCTAATATTCATACCCTCGGAAACAGTAATAATACTTCTTTCACTCCATTCATTTTCCATGCCCACTTTGTAAACTAATTGGTACTTACCATTATCATAAACCTGGTAAACTAAATATAGATAATTGTTATGGGCAACAATTGAACATGTTCCCGGGCTATATCCCCAGCCTTCATCAATAATCTGGATTTTACTCCAAATTCCCTCCTTTTTAAAGCAGTAATAAATTCTCCATTTTTTTGTATGTTCATTTTCGGTAAATGCTATTAAATTCACCGTATTCCCAATTAAACAGATCTTTTGGAAGGTCACTTTTTCTAATTCATCTGAAGCCATATTAATTACATCTGCATTTTTTTCACTAAAACATCTATAAATTATTTGCTCTTTATTATTTTTATAGCTGAAATGAAGTTCATTGAGTTCATTGTAAGTACAAATATCTAAACTAAATAACCCATTAAAATCTATCCCCAACTTCTGAAAATCAATAGTGGACTCCATAAAACTGCTTTCTATACGCCCAAAAAGTAAATTATTTTCTACTTTTAACTTCCACATCTTATCTTTCTTCTTAATAATTACCTCTTTAAAGCCTAATAGTCCATAATTATCTTCCATACAATACCTCCCCCTTACCTAAGACCTTATCCTATTTCTATTCATAAAAGGTAAACTGTATGAAAAAAAACTGGCTAAGCCAGTTTTTAGGTTTCGCTTCGCTAGGTTAAGGTTAAGGTTAAAGTTAAGATTAAGATTAAGATTAAGAAAGGCATCCCAGCAAGATGCCTTTTTTCATTGAAAATTAATCTTCAACAACCTCTTCTTCTATATTTATACTTTCAGGCTTTTTGTGCTCTGCATTTTTTTGTATAGGCCTAGCAGGCCTTCTAGAGCCGGCAATCATACTTACTAAATTATCTTTACCCTTGGCAACCATCTCTATTGTTGGCGCAAAGTTTTCAATCGAATCTAACAGCTGTTCTAAACTATTAGCAAAAGTTCTAATATTATTAGTAACACCCTTTAAATTGGAGACTGTTCTAATTAATGGTTTTGTTCTGCTTAAATTGTCAAAATCCTCATTGTATTGCGACATCTTCGTCCTCCTTCCTATTATTTAAAGGTTTTTATGGGTGAACCCAAATAACCATTTTAGAAGCCAAAAAATAATTACCAGCATTAAAAGTGTTTCAAAGAAAACATTGTTAAATAAAGCCCTATTTTTTACGGGAGCAATAAAAGTAACCGCCTTAGGAGAAGGATTTATTTTTACTATTTTTTTGGGTAACTGATTATTGGCTAGCTTTTCTCTAGGCGGCATAAGTGCACCTAGACCATATGTGGTATTAGGCTTTTTAAGGGAAAAGCTTCCCACAATATTATTGAGGCCTTTAACCAAGCTTTTTAGAGGGTTAGATCGAACATTTTTTTTAGATTCAAGCAAATCCGGCGAACCTTCCCCTGCTTCGTCTAATTTTTCCGGTAGTGGTCCCTCATCATATATTTCCGGCATATTAATCCTCCTTTCAAAATTTAATCTATTTACACTTATATAATATGAAACAAAACATATAGTTGTTTGCATTTAGTAGGTGGAGTTTTAAATTCCTCCATCTCAATGAAGTTTCATTTTATAATTCGTAATCTTATCCCATCCTTTAAACCTTAAAAAACTTCGGAAAATATTATCTAATTCTTCATCATCAGCCTGAGTATTGATAACTGTAACAAGGGTCATCAAGGCCTGTAACGGTAAAACAGTCGGTACTAATTTAACCTCATATTTTTTTATTAGACCATTATTAAAAATGCCTCCTAAAAGTCGAGGCCACTTATTATTATAAGTAAAGCTGAGATTAAGATAAAAACCAGCTAATTTATTTGTTGTTTTTTTCTGAGCTATACCTAAAACCGAACTGTTATGGTTTTTAGCTCTTTTATATATGAGAATTAAGGAATCCAGACCCCTATAGAGATTTTTTACATTAGCTGCAAGAGGCTCTTCTAAATCCTCTTTTTTTAAAATCTCCTCCAAACTCCATGTATTATATTTATTCGAATCTAAAAGATACCCAGCTATTTGATTAGACAATCTTTTTATTCTTTCCAGTTTTTTATTTTCAAGTGAAAATACAGCTAGATCTAAATCTAAGTTATCAATTACCTTCCTCAATATTATGTCAGTATTTAAAAGAGCGTTATCCTCTAAAATAGTTAGAAGTCTATCCATGGGTAAACCTTTAATAGGTCCATACTCTATATAAGTAAGAACATATTTGACTGTCGGCTGCTTATTATTACCTAGCTCATAAAGTATTTCAACCATGTTCATGTAACATGTATCCATTACTAGAACATCAATCTGGTCCTTTATGAAATTTAAGGCTTTAGCCATCTCGGGAATACCCATAATATAAGGTAGATCCAAGCTGTAGTCAGTTAGTGTCCCTAGGTACTCAAAACTGTGCCCGCCTAAAATTAACATATATCTTTCAGCAGGATAATTAACTATTCCCCATTGGATGAAATCATATAAAACCTTAGGGTCAGCCATATTTAAGCATCCCATTTCTGCACTAGTCTGAATAATTACTCTATTGTGGTTATTTTTGGTAATTACATACCTTCTTACTCCTGCCCATATTTCTTGATTATTAGAAAAGCTTTCCCCAGGCCTTAATATCTTTACCATTTCCCTTTCCGCCCTACCCAATAGAACTACTATATTTATCTGTTCATTTGCCGGCATCTTCATGAGATCCATTAATAATTGATACATCTCAGGTTCAAATTCATTATTTCCGTTTGCATATATTAAAACAGTCCACTTTTTGATCATAACATCATTACCTTTTTTAAGAATATTATTTGTTAGAATATGATTATCACTGTTAAATTGTGAATTATTTTATTTTTTTAATTTATTTTTTAAAAACAGTCACATTTTTAAAAACCTTTCATAAAATAAGGTAGATTATTTAATACGTTTTTTAGAAAGGAGTGTGACAGATGTCCCGCTACAGAAAAATAACACCTATAGATATTGCAGAGAGAGAAAAAATATTGAAAGGCAAAATGGGTGTTAATAGAGCAATGATGCAGAGACGCCCATTAAACAGGGCCCCTGGCCCCCCTCCCCTTTTATCTCTACTTAATCTCAAAAACGATTTATTCCGTTCCTTCGAAAATAAGAGTTCTCAAGAAGTTATTTTTCAAGTCTGCTCAAATGCTCGAGGTATTTGCGGCCAAATTCGTACCTTTACTAATGATTTAGATAAGCTGCTCAGTTCGGTAGAATCCCTCGCACCCGTTGTTGAAACCGTTGTTGCTAGCTATGCCCGTTCGACGAAAAACAAGGAAAAAAATATTGAACAAGATAAGAATCCAATAAATACAGAAAACTTAATGAGAAATACCGAAGAAAAACCGATAGATAGCGGCAGTACTAAAGCAATAAATAATACTTCTCCTCCTGTTCCCAGCAAGATGCCATCGGAAGAAGAATTAAAAGAGTTTTTAAATAATCCCCTTGTTTCCATGCTGCTCCAGACTTTGACTCAAAGACTAGCGGCACCGAAATAGCTAAAAATGTATATGAATAAACAGCCCACCCTTTCCCAAGGGTGGGTATCTTCTAATAATAAAGAATTTTGTTATATTTGTTTTAAAAGCTGAACAATTACTTCTCGAAAATGACTATTTTCTTGATAAATACTGCTTAACTCCATTAACCCTTTTATACCATACTGATAAACCAGCCCTTTCAAGTTTTTCTCAAAGTCCTGGTTTTTATCAGCTAGACTTGTTCGCTGAGCTAATGTAGCATGATAAACTCTTGTTTTTAAACAGCATTTTGGTTTCCAATTATTTTTTGTCCCTAAATAATAACGATAACCAATTAATAGGCTGTCATCTTCATAGCCCTGCTTTCCTTGTAAAAATCTGGTATCATATCCTCCCACCGCTAATAGTGCTTCAGCTCTATGTAAAACAGGATGAACAAAGCCTTCTAAAACTTTTTCATAAGTCAGATTGATTAACATATTGTACATATATTCTTGATTACTTAGGGGTATATCAGTGATTATAGTTCTTTCCTTTTCTTCAGGGTGAAGTTCTCCCCTGGAGGTTAAAATTCCCGGGCATACCATTGGTTCATCATTATTATCTTCTAAAAATCTGACTAATTCCGCTAACCAGTCCTTAGGAAAAAACATATCGACATGAACTTCAGAAATAAATTTGGTATCAGGAAGCTGGGTCCAGATATATTGGAAACAAGCCATTCTTCCCTGCGAAATACCTATATTTACCGCCTTACCTAATACTATAAACCGCAAATTAAAATTCTTTAGTAAAAATTCTAATTCTCCATTGTTAAGAATACCCTGATTATATAAAACAACAATGCCGTTTGGGTCGCTTTGTGTTAAACTCCCCAGGCACATCTTGGCTAATTCAAGGTCATTCTGGTTTCTAACCAGAAAAGGAATGGTATGTACTACCTGGTCCATTTTAAAAGCCCCCTAATAATACTATTTTTATAGATATCTTTTTATATGCTAAAAAGGGATAGTAGTTACAAAAAATATCCAAAAAAAGTTACATTTTTTTGATTAAATCATAAGATAACTTGAAATGATTTTAAAGCCAAAGCATAGGAGGTTAATATTTGCTTACATATAAAATTTTAATCGGTAGTCCTATCCGTCAAAAACCGGCTATTTTAACTGAGTTTCTACAATCACTGCTCCGTTTGGAAAAGGAAAATATAAGTGTTGATTTTCTGTTTATTGATGATAATGAACTGGAAGAATCAAGGAAATTATTAAATGACTTTAGCTGTCAACTAGGGAAAATTGAAATCATTAAGGGAGATAAAGTAAATCAGTACCTCTGTGATGAAGGCAGTCACCACTGGCAGGAAGCTTTAATTTGGAAAGTAGCTGAATATAAGGACTACATGATTAATACAGCTGCAGCAAAAAACTACGATTTTCTCTTTCTTATTGATTCTGATATAATACTACACCCCCGCACACTAATGCACTTAATTTCCACACAAAAGGATATCATTTCTGAAATCTTTTGGACCAAATGGAAACCTGATGTACCTCCTTTACCCCAGGTATGGGTAAGTGACCAATACAATCTTTTTTATCGAGCCAGAAACCAGGAACTTTCCCAGGAAGAAGCAAACAGTAGAATAAATGGCTTTTTACATTGCCTGCAAATACCTGGAATATATGAAGTAGGCGGTTTAGGCGCCTGTACCTTAATAAGCCAAAAGTCTCTCCGGTCAGGAGTCAGTTTTAAAGAAATTAGTAACTTAAGCTTTTGGGGGGAGGACAGACACTTTTGTATCAGAGCTGAGGCCTTAGGTTTTAAGCTATTTGTAGATACATTTTACCCCGCATTTCATATTTATAGGGAATCAGAGCTAGATGGAGCTCTTAATTATAAAGAAACTCTGCAGCGATTCACCTATCCTTATGGTACAATCTCAGCCCGCAGTAATACCAAATCCCAAGGTAATAAATTAACCCTTGCTATGCTGGTGAGAAATGAGGCAGATCGGTATTTACCCCAGGTTTTAAAGCATATTATTCAATACATAGACGAAGCAGTAATATTAGATGATGCCAGTGAGGATAATACTGTTGATGTATGTCGAAATATCCTTCAAGGTATCCCCTTACATCTTGTATCTAATAAATCCCCGGGTTTTCATAATGAAATAATTTTACGCAAACAGCTATGGGATGTAACAGTAAGTACAAATCCGGACTGGATTTTATGCTTAGATGCCGATGAAGTGTTTGAGGATAGGGCCAAAAACGAAATAGGTTCATTAATTAATCAACCTTATTATGACTATTATGCCTTTAGATTGTACGACTTCTGGAGTCCAACTCACTATAGAGAGGATAAATACTGGGAGGCTCATAAATATTATCGTAATTTTTTGATTAGACACCAGCCCCATTTTCTATATAAATGGCAGGAATCACCCCTGCACTGCGGGAGATTTCCTGCAAACATAACTGACCTCCCCGGTGCAGTCAGCAAGTTGAGGGTAAAACACCTGGGCTGGGCAGCTCCAGAAGATAGATTAAAAAAATACCAAAGGTATATGAAACAGGACCCAGAAGGGAAATATGGGATAATGGAACAGTACAAGTCAATACTAGATCCTCAGCCCAATTTGGTTGAGTGGGAAAAATAAGAAAATCTCCTCTTTCGAGGAGATCTCTTTTTCTTATAATACTAGATAGGTATTACAAACAGGTAGTATCATCAACACAGATAACTGTTTGAGCACACAGGTTATTTACTGTGAAAGCAAAAGTTACCGGACCGGAAACACTGGTAGATGTTGTGGTAATTGCTGTAGGATCACAGGTTGATGCAGAAACAATGGAAGTAGTTAATCCGCAGCAAGAAGTTGTTCCGGAATCAAAGGTTATAGACCTGGATTGATTAAATACGTTACAAAACTCCTCGAATGTTACACCATTTTGCAAAAAAGCATACTTAAACTGAGAGTCAAAGGAATAAGAAATAGTTGGCACCGGATTGGTAGTAAAAGCTACATTATACAATGCTACATTACATTCTGAGGGATTAGCCTGACCCACCGGTGTATGGGTAGGATTTGTACAGGTCACTGTAAATGCATCTGTATTTTCTACATCGGTAATTTCCTGCACACAAATTCTTCTTATTGGCATTAATTTAACCTCCTTTTTTATTGAAATCTTATATAGCTCACCGTAAAAAAGCACTTAACCTTCTATTTCAGTGAAACCTATATCTAATTCTATAATATTCGAGACTGCTTCAAGTGTGCTTTAGTTTAAAATTTTTGGTACCCTCCCCGACTTTTTTCATAATATAAAGCAAAAGTCTTGTTAAGGGGGGGCTATTTATTGAATTCTGAAGGTCCACTAATCAGCCTATGTATGATCGTGAAAAATGAAGAAAAAAATATCAGCCGCTGTCTAAAAAGTGTCACACATTATGTTGATGAGATACTAATATTAGATACAGGCTCTATGGATAAAACACCTGCCCTGGCCCAACAATTAGGAGCAGAAGTTTATTATGGAACTTGGGAGAATGATTTTAGTAAAGCCCGTAATGAAAGTATTAAACACGCCCGGGGTGAGTGGATTCTTTTTTTGGATGCCGATGAGGAAATCCCTGAGGAAACAGGCCGGATTTTACGTGGTCTAGCCCAAGAGCAGGAAGTGGAAGCTTATACCTTCAGCATATTAAACTTCACTACAAAGGACAAAGATTCCCAAAAACAAATAGGCATAAATTTACGCATGTTTAAAAATAACCCTCTCTATACTTTTGAAGGCAAAGTTCACGAACAGATTAAATCCAGTATTCTAAAGGCTAATTCCGTGGCAAAAATCGTACATTCGGGATTAACTATTATTCACTACGGCTACTGTACCGATAACATAAATAGGAAAGAAAAAAACCTCCGCAATATTAGAATGCTAGAGGAAGCAGTAACTGAGAATCCGATGGATGATTTTAGTCATTATAACCTGGCGGTAAGCTATTATGTCAGCGGACAGCTGGAAATGGCTAAAAAACACTTTCAACCGGCGAAACAACTTGTCTCCCCCAAGGCTAAATACTTACCGGCCTTATTCCGTAACTTTACAGTTTGTTTATTTGACCTGGTACACTATGAAGAAGCCTTAAACCTGCTTAATGAAGGTTTGTCCTACTATCCTGATTATCCTGACCTTTATTACCTTAAGGGGCAAATTTTTACTGCATTAAAATTGTATCCCTATGCTCAGCAATGTTTTGAAAACTGCTTAAAATTCACTAATATTAATCCTGAGTATATATCTACCTGCGGAGTTGAAAATTTTTTATCCTTAGAATATCTAGCCGATATCCATGCTTACCGGCAAAACTGGCCCCAAGCACTGGAATACCAGGTGCTGGCTGTTAGTACAGGGGCCAAATCTTATACTTCCGCTCAGAGACTGGCGCTCTTTGCCGGCAAAATATATAAAAATAACAGCAATATGTATTCATTTTTACAGGAAAACCTTCCCCATTTACGAAAACAGGAGATGCTCAATATCTTATTTATTACCGGCTGTTATGACCTTGTACTCCAAGAACTTGAAGAAATGGGAGAAAAGAATCCAAAGGAATTCCTGCTGGGGGCTAAGGCACAAATGCATTTAAAGGACTGGGCAGGGGCTCAAAGATATCTGCAACTAATACCAAATGAAAATACAGATTATCAAGAAGCCCAGGTTTTAGGCTCGATCTGCCGCTATTTGCAGAGTATGGATGCTAGCCCATGGCCACTGATAACTGATTTTAGCGACTTTTTACAAGTACCCAATGACTATCTGAACCTTATTTACCAGCTAATGCTCTATGATAGCGAAAGGACCCTAACTTTTAACAAAAATAATTTAGAGGCTGCAAACTTTGCCTTGCTATGCAGTACAGTAGGTAAAATTGCCTTTAATTCAGGTAATTTAGACCTGGCGAAAAATCTTTTCCTTGAAACTTTTAGCTTTAATTACCGCTCCCCTGATATTTACCGCATGTTGGGTGAAATACTTTTCCACTCAGGAGAAAAAAAAGAAGGTCTCTATCTTATTAGGCAGGCTGCTTATAAAGAGCCCAACAATCCAGAAAATTACATCTCCTTATTAAAGCACTTTGTAGATTACTTTACAGAACAATTACGGGGAATTTTAAACATTTATCCTCATTTGAGCCTTGCTATGCATCATCTTTGTGCCCTAACCACCTTTAGGGCTAATCTGGGAGGAAAGGAGGAATTCTCATGAAAACCAATATAAGCCTATGCATTATTGCCAAAAATGAAGCCCAATTAATCGGGCAATGTATTAACAGCGCCCTTCCCTATGTTGATCAAGTAGTGGTGGTAGATACCGGCTCCAGTGACCGAACCCGGGAAATTGCCAGAAATCTAGGCGCAGAAGTATGGGAATTCTCCTGGAACAATGACTTTAGTGAGGCTCGTAATTTTTCCTTGGAAAAAGCCCGAGGTGAGTGGATTTTATTTATGGATTGTGATGAAGAAATTGAAGAGAGTGCAGGAAAAACACTGTTGGAAGCCGTAAAATCCGATTACTACCATGCTTATTATGTTAATGTCAAGAATATCTTAGCCGGAAATAACCATGTTCTTTTTCACTCCATCAGGGTCTTCAAGAACCTGCCGCAATACAGGTTTAAAGGTAAAATCCATGAACAAATTTCTTATTCTATAGTGGAGAACTGTGGGGAAGAAAAAATTGGCCGAATTGGGTTTACCCTTCTCCATCATGGCTATAATCCGGAGAAAGTAAATATACAGGCTAAAATTGCTAGAAACGTTTTTTTATTAGAAGAACAGCAAGGTAATTTAGAAAATAAAGACGGCTTTTTTCTTTACAATATGGGCATTGAATACGTAAGACAAGGGAAGTTTCAAGAAGCTTTGGGAAATTTTATTGAATCCCTAAAGCTAACCAAAAATACTGCCGGATATGCACCTTCATTAGTTAATAAAACCATTGTTTGTTTAATAGAGATGAAAAGATACCGAGATGCTTTAGAGCAGTTAGCCTATTTTCAAACAGTATATCCTGACTATAGTGATCTCTATCTTTTAGAAGCTGCCTGCCATATAAGGTGCGGCCGCTTTAGCTTGGCACGGGAAAATATCGAAAAATCCGCCATGGTTTCCAATAATAACATAAATTTTCCTGTAGAAGGGACTATTTTCGGACAAAAGCCTCTTCAACTGCTGGAAATTTATCAAAATTTAATGTTATCAGACCAAAAGGAATTCAAGCTGAGTATATGTATTCTAGCCAACAACGTAGAAAATAATATTGCCAGGTGTCTGGCTGGTATTAATGAACTGGCTGATGAAATAATTTTAGTTACCACTGGATGCAATGATAATACTTTGAATATTGCTTACCAGATGGGTGCCTCTATTTACCGGTTAAACTGGGATAACAGCTATGCCAAGCTAAGAAACTTTGCCCTAAAGCAAGCGGCAGGTGACTGGATACTTTTTTTAAATGGTGAAGAAGAAGTACGACAAACGGACCTAAACACTCTGGTAAATTTTTTAAACAAATCTCAAAAGGCTGCATACAAAGTAAAAGTAAGATCATTTTTTGATATAGACAATTGGTCCTTATATCAGGAGGAAGCGGTCTGTAAAATTTTTCTTAATAATAAAGAACTAAATTATCAATCATGTTTATTGGAAGATATTGACCAGAGTATTCCCGAGAGCTGCCGTAATAACGACATCAGTTATCTACCCTTAACTATTTATGATTATAGTCCTCTAATAAAGGCTCCCTTGAAAAAAGATACTTTTAAAAGGAATGTGTCTCTTTTAGTGCGGGATTTTAAGAATAGTGGTAAAAATAGTTCAGTTTATGAAGCCATGGGAAACGAATTTATGAAAATGAATAAATTTAAAATAGCTTTGGTCCACCTTGAAAAGGCCTTATTAATATCCAACATATCCAACTATCAAGCTCCAGCTAGTCTATGGTACAAAGCTATAGCCTGTCATTATAAATTAGGCCGTTTCCTTGAAGCTTTAAAACTGGTTAATGGGGCTAGTGAAAACTATCCTGACTTTACTAACATTGTTTATTTACAAGGTTATTGTTATCTTAAGCTTGATTATTTAGAAGATGCAGAAAAATGTTTTACTAGATGTTTAGAGCTTGGAGAGACTCCCTGGGAAAGGTATATTGTTCAGCCAGGAGCCGGCAGTTATTTAGCTCGGTGCGGTCTAGCTGAAGTTTATTTAGCACAAGGTAAATTGGGAAAATGCCTTCAGCAATATCAAGCTGCCGCCCATTACCCCGAAGGGAAAACCTATGCCCTTCCTTTATTAACTAAGATAATTATTGAAAGTCAGGGGGCGGAAGGTATCTTGCATTATTTTAAAGAAAATTCTTTAGTTTCCTGCGAAAATTTATGCTTAGCTGCCGACACAGCGATTAAAAATAGCTGCTTTATAGTAAGCTTGGAACTTATAAGCGCAGCAGTAAAAATAATGCAAGAAGAAAAAAAACCTGCCTTATATGAATTAATTTCCAGGCAAATGTTTGACTTTTTAGGTAACCTCTATACTGATGCAATTAAGTATAATTCCCATAAACCCCAACTGCAAAATTTAAAATACTTTTTTAGAGATTCCTAAAGTTCAAGAACCCCCCAACGATTTTTGTATCATTAGGGGGTTCTTCATTAAAAGGGTAATCCTATGTTACTTATTAGTTTTTGAGTTAACTGCTCCATCTGCTCCCGATTTTGTATTCCACCAGATGTTTCTATCTCCGCGATGATATCATTGATTACCTTTCTTTTTTCTTCCGGCAAAAAAATTCCAAATTGGCCGATTAGTGCTTTGAGTTCTTCAAAGCTTTGGGGTGGCTGAAATTGATTCATACTCTACCTCCTTGTATATATTAATCCTTATCTTTAAGACCTAAGGACCTAGAATAAAGAACATTACAGGACTTTTCTTCCTTTACCTTTCCCACAGCCCTGGAGTACAGCACTTGCTTCTTATTTCGCGGCTCTTCAGCAACTGCTTCAAGTACCTGTTTCTCCGGCACCTTAGCCTCTTTACCTATAATTCTGCTGAAAAGTATCTTAACTTCTTTTCCCTCCTCATCCCTCGTATCATCTTCATCTCGTTTATCAGTACCAGTATCCGCTGATCTAACAGGCCCAAAATTACCGCCCTTGGAAAAGTATACTAAAACAAAAGCTGCCACTAGTAAGATAATACTGAAGGACCTGCTTCCCCGACCAAACAATCCGAACATTGATTTCCCCTCCTTTGCCAGTTTTTGTAACCGTATCAAAAACTCTTTTTAAGTCATTTCATAATATGCAGTTTAACCTCAGGTGTTCCAATTTTTTTAAAAAAAATCTATATTTTATTTATATATTTTTTCTGGTAGCAGATTTTAGTTTGATACATACGATATTAGTGTGAAAGAAAAATCCCAAAGAAAGGGGGCAGAAATATGGCTGATCAAGCTGTAGGTCAATACGGCGGTGGTGGTCTTTTGTTTAATAACGTGTTTTTTGAAACCCTACTCATGGTTATAATTATTTACTGGCTGTTAAGATGGCTCTTTGGTTTTGGTTACTGCGGATACTAGTTCTACTTAAAGGGGTAAAGCTTTATAAAGCTTTACCCCTTTAAAAAAGAAAAAGGATAAAAATATAAATTACCTTGGAACCAGATTTGCCTGCATTACATACGATATAACGTAAATCAACCAAATCAGACTGCAGAAACATGAAAGGAGGAATAAAAATGACAGACAAGGCAGCCGGCAAATACGGTAGTGGTGTACTTTTCAACAACTACTTCTTTGAAACTCTACTTATGATCATAATCATCATCTGGCTTTTAAGGTGGCTCTTCGGGTTCGGTTATGGCACCTGCTAGAAAAATAATTAATTCTGCACCCGAATATCACAATTTTCATAAGATATATCGTAGAGGTCGATAATGACCTTTAAATGAAAGGAGGAAATATTAAATGGCTGATAATCTTGCTGGTCAATATGGTGGCGGTGGTGTTTTATTTAACAACTACTTTTTCGAGACACTTTTAATGATTATTATCATTTACTGGTTGTTAAGATGGCTCTTTGGTTTTGGTTACTGTAATTACTAATTACAACCTGAAATGGGGTAAAGCTGGCTGAACCAGCTTTACCTCTTGATTTGAAAATTAAGCATTTTTAAGAATAAGTTAATTAATATAGCATTGGAAATATTCAGTTAAAAAAGGGGGTTTTCCTATGACTGATAACGCAGCTAGACAATTTGGCTATCCATACGCCGGGGGCTACTGGTGGATTTGGATTATCATAGCAGTTCTCTTCTTTATATTCTTCTTCGGCCGCGGATGTGGTCCTGGCATTTGTTAAGGAAGTTATTATAGGTTGAAATATCTAAGAAAGGAGGCATTTAAATGGCTGACAATGTAGCTGGTCAATTCGGTTTTGGTTTTGGTTCTATTTGGTTGGTCTGGGTAGCCATCATTGCCCTGGTAATCTTCGTGTTCTGTATCCCTGGCTGTTTCTAGGATTGCCAAAAATAAAATGGTAAGGCTTTTAGCCTTACCATTTTATTTAATATCAAACATCTAATCTCACAATCTAAGCATTTTTCTCATAGTATATTAATGTAAAGAGAATATAGCCTTATTTGGAAGGGGGTTGAATATATATGCCTGATAATGTAGCTGGACAATTCGGTTTTGGTTTTGGTTCTATTTGGTTGGTCTGGGTAGCTTTGATAGCCTTGATCATTTTCGTTTTTTGCTTCCCATATGGCGGATACTGCTAAAAATAATAAAAAGCGGTGCAGCTTAAGCTGTACCGCTTTTTATAGCTTTTTTGTTATTTTTTATGTATTCTATCGCCAGTTCTGCACTATCTGCAATACTGAAGATCTTATCCAACTTGGCAAAGCCAATTATTTTTCTAACATAATCTGTCATACCTGTATAAACAATTATGCCTTCTTTTTGGTTAACATGTTTAAACAATGATATCAGCATTCCCAGACCGGAAGAATCCAATAAAGGTACTTGAGAAAGGTCAAGGACAAGCTTGGTAGTATTTATTCTGGTTAATTCTTCTTTTATTTTCTCTTTTAGTTCATTTGACTGCAGTAGAGTAACTTCACCACTAAGGCTGACAATTAAAATTTCTTCCTCGAATTTGAATACAGCATTTGCCATTTTTACCCCTCCTTCTAAGGGACATATTTTCTTATTCATTTCTTTTCGCCATTTATATGAAAAACCCTCTAATGCTACATACTTCTACCTTTATTTAGTAATAATACATTAGAGTAGTTAGTTACTAGCCACTAATAATGGGGGATATTATGTTTAACCTCAAAAAACTAAAATTCCTGCAGTTTTTAATCAGTCAAAAGCCTTTAAAAGGTCAGCAGTCTGATAAAGGCCAAGGGGACAAGCGCCATGGACTCACTGCGAATTTAAAAAGAAATATAACCATCTTGAAAGATAACTTAGGAACCAGCGGTGATATCGTCTATCATGAATTTACCATGGGAACTGAAGGCCGTCCAGATGCCTCGCTTATCTATGTCGACGGACTAGTAAATAAAACTGTAATTAATGAGTTTATCATCAACCCTTTGATGTTAGAAAGTCGGTCTGTTTCAGAAAAATGCGGAATTTTCCCTAATTATAACATAGATGTCATAAAAAATACGCTTATTTCCGTT
Organism: Clostridiaceae bacterium BRH_c20a; assembly: GCA_000961765.1. Taxonomy (GTDB): domain Bacteria; phylum Bacillota; class Peptococcia; order Peptococcales; family BICA1-8; genus BICA1-8. The sequence goes on from LADT01000042.1 coordinate 16,960, forward strand.
GGTGGAATAGAGAAGGTATCTACCTTTGAGGAGCTAACTGATAGTTGTCTATCAGGTGATACTGTCTTATTAATAAATGGTCTGACAGAAGGGCTGGTTATCAGTACCCGTGGCTGGCAAACAAGGGGTGTCACTGAACCAGATACTGAAGCAGTGGTAAGGGGTCCCCGGGAGGGCTTTACCGAAACACTGCGAACAAATACTGCTTTAATAAGAAGAAGGATTAAAAGTACCAACTTAACCATTGAAACTTTTACTATTGGTCAACAAACCAAAACCGATGTAGCTGTAGTCTATATTAAAGGAATTGTCAACCCAGGCTTAGTAAAGGAAATAAAAAAGCGGCTAAAAAGCATAAATACCGATGCTATTTTAGAATCAGGCTATATTGAGCAGTATATCGAGGATGCTCCCTTTTCCCCTTTTAGCACCATAGGTAACAGTGAGCGGCCTGATTCAGTAGCTGCAAAAATTCTAGAAGGTCGAGCGGCAATTATTGTTGATGGAACACCCATGGTTCTAACAGTACCCTTGCTTTTTATCGAAAGCTTTCAGTCAGCAGAGGACTACTACTCTCGACCCTATTATGTCAGTATTGTCAGGATACTACGCTTTGTTTCTTTTTTCATTAGTATATTTGGTCCGGGAGTCTATGTTGCTTTAGTCTCCTTTCATCAGGAGCTTATTCCAACCCCCCTCTTAATAACCTTTGCGGCGGCTAGAGCAGGTACACCTTTTCCGGCAGTAGTGGAAGCAATCATCATGGGTATTGCCTTTGAAATATTAAGGGAAGCAGGGATCAGGCTCCCCCGACCCGTAGGTACCGCCATAAGTATTGTAGGGGCTCTGGTCATAGGAGAAGCTGTTGTTTCCGCTGGCCTAATCAGTGCTTCTATGGTTATTGTGGTTGCACTTACCGCTATTGCCTCTTTTGTAGTTCCGCCCCAGGCCGATGTCGGGGGAATTGCCCGTGTCAGTATGGTATTTCTAGGAGGAACCTTAGGTGCTTTTGGTCTTATGATTGGGTTTTTAGGGGGCTTAATCCACCTTTGTACCTTACGCTCCTTTGGCACACCCTACATGTCACCTTTAGCACCCTTAAAGCCTCTGGATTGGAAGGATGTTGTTATTAGGTTCCCCCTATGGACAATGATTACCCGGCCTTCCAGTATGGGCTGGAATAATCCACAAAGACAGGAAATTGCTATGATGCCTGCACCACCGCAGGATGGGGAGGAAAGTGGGCCAGCTCAGAAGTAAAGGTTTAGGTTTCGCTCGCCCTCAGGCTCACTAGGTTAAGGTTAAGTAAAAAAATCTAGGGTTTTCACCTTAATCTAGCGAAGCGAAATCTTAAAATCTCAACCTCAACCTCAACCTTAACCTATAGGGGTGAAATATGGAACACCGTAGGAAACTATTTATTACATTAGTTCTCGCAATCACTCTCCTGGGGAGTAGCTGCTGGGACCGGAGAGAACTTGATGATTTGGCTATTGCCACAGCTGTAGGAATTGATCAGGCTGAGGATCCTAATAAGCTGCTAATGACTGTAGAGATAATCCTGCCGCAAAATGTTTCTACCCCAGGAGGTGGAGGCGGCCAGGGTCCAGCCTCCTTAAATATTCAATCCCAGGGCACTACACCCTTTGAGGCTGCAAAAAGATTGACCTTTGAATCAGATAAGAGGATATATTTTGCCCATAATCCTGTTCTTATTTTTAGTGAAGAAATGGCCAAAAAAGGCATTCTCCCCGCTTTTGATTTTTTTATTAGGGACCCTGAGCCTCGAAGGACAGCCTGGATGCTGGTAGCTGAAGGAAAAGCCCAAGATTTAATTAATGTCCAAACTATCTTAGACCCAATAACAGGTCTTTATATTGAACAACTAATAGAAAGTACAGGTGCTGCCTCCCAAATAGCCACTCTAATGGTCCAAGGCTTCCTGGAAAGATTAATGAGTCCAACAACAGCTCCTTACTGCTCTATTATTAGGATAAAAGGGAAAGAAAATAATAAATCCATGGAATTATCGGGTACAGCCATATTCAAAAAAGATAAAATGGTTGGTAAATTTGATTATAAGGAAGGGCGGGGTCTCCTTTGGGTTCTCGGGGAGGTAGAAAGTGGAATCATTACTGTACCTTGTGAGAAGGAGGGCAATATAGGCCTGGAGATAATCCGAGCTGATGCAAAAATTACTCCCGCTATTATTGATAATACTTTAAAGGTAATTATCAATATTACTGAGGAAGGCAATCTTGGTGAACAGGAATGTCCTATTGACTTAACTGCACCCGAAGCCTGGCAGAGTCTAGAGAGAAAACAAGCTGAAGCCATTCGGCAAGAAGTACTAGCCGCTGTCAAAAAGGCCCAGGAATTAAACGCCGATGTTTTTGGTTTTGGTGAGGCTTTCCACAGAAAATATAAGGCTCTCTGGAAGGAGCAATTAAAGAATAATTGGGATGAATTTTTCCCCGACCTGGAGGTTGAGGTCTTGGTAGAAGCAAAGTTGCGTAGAACAGGAACAACTACTAAGCCGGCAGTACCGGAGTAAAAAATCCCCGGTCGTGATTTTTTACAGTCTATACTTTGAGGCTATACAAATCTGTCTGTGGGCGAGTGTGCGAGAAAAATCAGGTTAAGGCTAAGGTTAAGGTTGAGGTTGAGAAAAAAAATAAAATAGACATTCAATGATTGTGTCAGACGCAATATTTTGACCAGATAGCTTTACTGGGCACTGGGCACTGGGCACTGGGCACTGGTCACCGGTCACGAATATAGTTTGTTCACCAGCCACTAACCAATTGGAGGTAATGCCATGGAGCTTGAAAGGGGAAAAATAAATAACCTGCACTTAACCTTTCTTATCATCGGCTTTACCTTTGGCTCATCGGTCATAATTTCACCAGGAAAAGGTGCCGGTCAGGATACCTGGCTTGCTATTCTAGCAGGGCTGGCAGAAGGGCTGATTTTTGCCTGGATTTTCTTTACGCTAGCTGTGAAATTCCCGGGGAAGAATATAATTCAGATTAATGAGGTTGTTTTCGGAGTATTTACAGGGAAAGTAATATCTCTGCTTTATCTATGGTACTTTTTCCACTTGGGCTCCCTGGTCCTCAGGAACTTTGGCGATTTTTTTACCAGCCTTATTTATTTTCAAACACCATTGGTCGTTATAATCGGTTTAACAGCAATATTAGCAGCCTCGGCTGTCCGCAACGGCATTGAAGTAATTGCTAGATGCAGCCTGGTCCTTGTCCCCATAACTATCTTTGCTTTTATTTTTGATACTGTCTTTCTGCTGCCCGAGACGGAAATTACTAGGCTTCTGCCAATATTAGAACTTCCTCCCAAGGATTTTCTGAAGTCAAGCCACTCTGCTGCCACCTTCCCTTTTGGGGAAACAGTAGCTTTTCTGATGATCACAAGCTCTCTTAATAAAAATTCAATATCTTCAATGAAAAAGTTTGCTCTGGGAGGCATTATTATAGCAGCCATATTTTTTATTATGGCTGCTATCAGAAATGCAGCAGTGCTGGGTGGAACAGCTGAGATAAGCCTCTATCCTTCCTATGTTGCTATTCAGCTTATCGAAGTCGCTGAAATTTTATCCAGGCTGGAGGTAGCAGTTTCATTTCCAATATTCATTATGGGATTTTTAAAAATCTCTGTCCTGTATTATAGTGCTGTAGTAGGTAGTGCGCAAATTTTAGGGCTCCGCAGCTATTTACCCTTGGTTCTACCCATAGGCACTATTATGGTAGTTTTAAGTATTACCCAATTTGCTACTGCCGTAGAAAACATTATCTGGGCCACCGACATTTATCCCTTTTACAGCCTGCCATTTCAATTAATATTTCCATTGCTTGCCTTAATTGCAGCCATATTTAAACAAAGTAAAGCAGGCGCTAAAAAGGCGGGTGAGGCACAATGAAATTAGAAGGCGGTCAAATATCACCAGGGCAAATTATCTTTTTAGTGATTTCTTTTTGCCTAGGTCCAATCCTTCTTAAATCGGTCGCATTGGAAGCAGGACATGCTAATTGGCTGGCTATATTGTTGGGCTTGGCTGGGGGACTCCTAATTGCTCTTTTATTTACCAGCCTATCCATTAGGTTCCCAGGTAGAACTTTGGTAGAATTTAATGAAATAATTTACGGGCCTTTATTAGGTAAGGTGATCTCCTTGACCTATTTATTTTATTTTTTCTTATTACCAACTTTGACTTTGCGGCTTTTTGGTGATTATCTTACAGGATTAATCTTTCCCCAAACCCCGATGGTTGTAATAATAAGTCTTATAGTCCTGGTTAGTGCTTCTGCAGTTAGAAATGGTATTGAAGTGATAGCCCGCTGCAGCCAGGTTTTGTTACCCATTACTATTATATTGTTATTCTTGGCCGCTATCTTTAGTATACCTCATATGAAATTTAACCGCTTTTTTCCAATATTTGAAGTGCCGGTGGCTGAGTTTTTAAGAGTCAGCCTATTCACCTCAACCTTTCCCTTTGGTCAAAGTATAGCCTTTTTAATGATTCTTGCATTTATCGGGATAGACTCTAAGAAGGTAAAAATGGCCCGTGTTTCTGTTATGATAGGGTTAATTGGGGTAGGCTTAATATTAAATTTACTGGTCCTTCGTAATAGAGGCTTACTAGGTGCAACTCAGTTTATCGAAGTTTATACCTCCCATCAGGCACTTGGACTCATAGATGTAGGGGGTGTATTAACCCGTTTGGAAATTGTAGTAACGATTAATTTTCTTAGTATGGGTTTTATCGCCATCTCTCTACTCTACTATAATACCGCATTGGGAATGGCTCAAATTCTAAAGCTCCGTACCTACCTGCCCCTGGTCTTGCCCATAGGTATCTTAATGATTTGCACTAGTATCACCCAGTTTGAGAATGTCTTTGAATACCAGCACTTTAGTGGAGATATTACTCCCCTTTTTGCCTTACCCTTACAGATTGGTATACCTATACTTTCTTTGATTATATGTAAAATAAGGGACTTACCGAAAAAGGAATAGGGCTGCAATATAAGTCATAGGCTAAGGTTTCGCTTCGCATTTGCTTCGCTAGGCTAAGGTTCCGCTTCGCTAGGCTAAGGTTGAGAAAGGACTTTAAACCTTAACCTTAACCTTAACTTAACCTTAACCTCAGCCTTAACCTTAACCTTAACCTTAACCTTAACCTCAGCCTTGATCTTAAGGAGTGAATTGATATGAAAATTTTCTTTTTACTTGCTATTTTTTCGGGAATAGTAATTTTTGAGGCACCGGGCCTTATTTATCGAAAATACTGGAAGGAACTGATTGTATTTTTCCTTTTCCTAGGCTTTGCCTTTACAATCAGCCTACTGGCTGTCTTAGGAGTCCCCCTCCCCAGCCCTGCCAAAGGAATAGAAACAGTAGTTAATTTTATAATTAAGTTAATTACGGGGAAATGAAAGAACGGGCTTCCGCCCGTTTACGCAGTTCAGGGACGGTTCTTGACTTGCTCGAAATTAGTCTTTCCCAAAGCAAAAAAGCCGGTTTACTAAAACCGACCTTTCAAATTTCTTATGTAGCAATTAAGCTAATCACTGGCTGGCTTTAGTTATTAGAGGCTAGTTGTTAGTTGTTAGTAAGGTTTTCAGTGCAAGTCTGAAATCATAACCGACTTTTCTCAAGTTTCTTATGTATTTTTTATAATCTTTACACTTTTACACTTTTTCACTATTTCACTGTTTCACTAACCTAATTGCTTCCTTAATCAGCTCATTGAGAGGTCGAGATTCAAATCCCACCAGTTCAACATGGGGCTGATTGACAGGCAAAAGAATTTTGCGACAATTGAGAGTAGAAATTATTTCGGCAATTTCAGGAGTTATTTCCCCCATTAAAGCATTAGGAACAATAATACCCAGAGGGCCCATAATCACCTGGGCATCCTTAGTACTAATTCTTATCGCATTTGTTCCGGTTGCACCTTTAGAGGCTCCCGCCTTCACCATAGCAGCAGTTGCAATGGCATTAGTGCCTAAAGCCCATATTACCACATCAGTGCCTAACTCCCTAACTAGGCCTTGAATTAGTTGGGCTCCCATACCTCCACCCATTCCATCGATTACGACAATTCTCATCTTATTTGCTCCTTTTTGCTAATAAATCACTCATTTTCCGGTAGGTATTTTAAAATCATCACAGCAATAACTCCCCCTATCAATGCTGTTATTAACTGGGGGAAACTTAGAGCCTGGGCTACCTTAGGCGGTACCTGTATAATAAAGTTTACAGCTAGCGATAAAAAGCTGAATTTAACAATAGCACCTACAGTAATACCTACCAAATTATTAACCTTTCTAGCCCAATAAAATCCCAAACACAATAAAGCATTCCCTACCATTATTACCGGCACAGCAATAGCTAAGGGCATTATCCCCTGTAAAAAGGCCATGACTGGAGAAAATATTCCAATGATAATGCCTGTTAAAATACCCGTATATCCGGTAGCTAGAATTAAAATTGCATTGATAGCAGGACCTGTTAACCACTGAACCTTCATTTGCTGAACAGCAATAGTCAAAGCCAAAAGAATAGCGGTACGAGTAATTATTTTTGCAGTTATTTTCATAATAAACACCTCAAAATCATTTTAGGCCATATTTTGAGGCAAATCAATAGTTAATAGTTAATACTTAATACTTATGGGTTAAGCTTTTGCGTCTGACATTTACTTATACTGATAGAATTTTGCGTCTGCATTTACTTATACTGCTAGATTATCGGGTCTGACATACTCACAGGTCAAGCTTTTGCGTCTGACAATACTTATACTGTCATTTTTACCCGTCTGATAAGAACTTTTAATTCTTGATTTTTCTGGGCACAGGGCACTGATCACTGGGCACTGATTATTTGTATTTATCACTGAGCACAGTTTTTATCAGACGCATAATTTTCACCCATTAGTTATGTCAGACGCAATATCTTTACCCAGTAGTATTGTCAGACGCAGCAAATTGTCCCCAAAGTAGATATCAGACGCAACAAACTGACCTCAAAGTAAATGTCAGACGCGTAATCTTAGCCAAGTAGCAATTGTCAGACGCAATAAACTGTCCCCAAAGTAATTGTCAGACGCAACAAATTATCCTGGCAACAATTATCAGACGCAAAATGTTCACTCATTTGCATCCTTTTTACTTCCCGCATATTCAGCTTCTGCTATTTTCTTTTTTTTACTAATCTTTTTAAGTTTTGGCTTTAAGGCGGGCCTTATTAAAATTTTACCCAAAGTGTTACGAAGGCTTATGGTATCAAAAACTATTTCTCCCCAGGTTGGATGGTCTATTTCTTCCGTTTCCGGGTTTTTTTCCTGTTCTTTATAAAACTCCTGCTTAATTCCCAAAAACGCCAGTATGGCGGCAGTCACCGCCAATCCACCGGTAGTGCCAAAGGTTAATAAATTACTTTTTTCCATAAGAATACCAAAAACAGGAGGGCCAATTGCAACTCCAAAAAAGCGTACAGCACCATAGAGAGCGGTTATCATTCCTCGCTCAGCCATGACTACAGTACTAGTTATTATTGTATTTAGAGAGGTTAAAACTAATCCACCGCCTATACCTCCTATTACTAGAGCGCCAATAAAAATATAAGTATTGTTAATAAAAAAAGGTATAATAAAATTCGATGACCCCAATAACATCACACCAATCACAACGAATATTTTATAATTAGGGTTTTTATTTTGAGTTATTATTCCCGTTAACAAAGATGTAACAGAAATAGCCAACACAGGAATAGCCAGCACTAAACCTTTTATAACTCCTTCTAATCCATATTTTTTTTCCAGATAATCTGATAGATAAAACAAAGTTCCAAAAAGAGCATACAATGCAACTGAACCTGCAAAAAAAGCACTAAGTAAATGAAAGCCTTTGCCTTTAAAAATTCTTTTGAGAGCAGACAAATATTCTTGTACGGTTTGTGCTTTTTTATTAGTAGTTGGATCTTTAACTAAAAACCAGACAGCTAAAGCAATAGGAATACAAAGAACGGGAAAAACAAAAAATGTTGCATACCAAGCTATCAGACCAACTAATGAACCTAAAATTGGACTAACTACTTTTCCTAAACCATTGGAGGCTTCTAATACTCCAAGGGCTTTACTCCTTTCGCCTGATACAAATATATCACTGGAAAGAGCCATTGCTATAGGAGCAGTACCGGCAGCACCTATGCCCTGTAAAACTCTACCGGCCATTATAACTAGGTAAGAGTTATTTAAAATTAGGATTCCTAGTAAAGATACCACTCCCCCGAGACCATACAAGATTAAAGAAGGCACTATTATCATTTTTCTACTTATTCTATCAGAGAGAAAACCGGCAATAGGAATAACTAACCCTGCCGGAACAGAAAATAAGGTTATAACCAAGCTGACTTTAAACTGGGAAATATTTAGTGCTGATTTCATTTGGGGTAAAATAGGAATAAGCATCGAATTTCCCAAAACCATAATTAAGGGTACACCAGCTAAAGCCGCTAAAGTGACTCGAGTTTTTGCCTTCAATAGATCCACTCCTTTTTATTGTGCCAAAGATATTTTACCCGTAAATGCAAAAAAAAAACGTGTTCACGTTTTTTTTAGATTACGCTTCGCTAGATTTCCCTGTTTGAATCTAGCGCAGCGGAATCTAGCGAACTAAGTGAGCGAAATCTAAATACTATAGCATTAATATTTAAAGAAATATTAATGCTATTTTACAAAATACTCAATTATTTTAATAAAACCTGCGGCTAGACCTGCTGCCATCAGTGGCCCTACCGGAATTCCTTTAAATACAACGATACCAATGATTGAGCCTACAACTAAACCTGACATAAGCTCTGGTTGGATCTTTAGCATATTTAAGCCGGCACCATTCATATATGTGGCTAAAGCACCACCGGCAGCACACATCAAACCCTGCCAAGTTAAAATCCCTTTCATTAAATCCCGGAAAGTCATCTGCTCACTTGCAAAAGGTACTAAAACAGATAAGAGTAAAAACAGCAAACCAATTTCTAACCCCCTGCGTTCTATAAGAGGGAAATAATGTTGCAGCCTGCTAAGCTTTAATACAAGGAGAATGCAGGCTGAAGTTGCTAATAAACTGGATTTCCCGATTATTCCTATCAGTATTAAAACCAGTAAAAGTCCTTCACCCCACATGAAATCAACTCCGTTATACTAGCTATTTGGTGAAAATATTAAGATCTATTTTTTCATTAAAATATATTCAAAAAATCAACTAGTATGCTTTAAGTTTATTTCTATATAGAAGCATTAAAAATTCAACTATTTCTTATGACTAAGTTTATATTTTCTGCATAATTATTACTTAGGAAGAAATAAGGAACTAGGTGGAACTTTATCTATGCTAAGAATAGTACTGGGTATGGGAATTTTAAGAATAATATCAGGCCTGATTGAATTATCCGCAGCCTTTTTAATGCTATATTTTAATAAGGTAGAAACGGCATTTAAAATTAATGCTTGTCTGGCTGTTATAGGACCAATTATTATGATTTCTGTTACTTCTTTAGGATTAGTTGGTTTAGCAGGAAAGATAGGCATTAAGCAGCTAGTATTTATCTTTTCAGGGGTTAGTTTAATATTTATTGGTTTAAATAAAATTTAATAAAAAATTTAAAATTTTCCAATCATAATTATCTTCCTTTAGAGCAAACTATAAATGTAATTATGAAGGAGACAAAAATGTCTTCAAATTAAAAGGAGGATAAATAAATGACAATTGGTACCAAGATGCACACTACATTAGCTAGTATAGAAAATGCAGCATCTACCATGAAGACCTTTGCCTTAGAAACAGAAGATAAAACAGCCAAGCAGATGTTTGCTCAATATGCTCAGCAGCTTGACAGTATCTCTCAAGGAATGGCTTCCCGTTGTAACTATATTGAACAGCAAGAGCCTCAATATAAAGTTTTCCAAAATATGATGCAACCGCAACAGCAACAGCAGCAGCAACAATTACAACAACAACAGCAGCCAATTCCAACAAAACCAACTACAACTACAACTCAACTAAAATAGTCAACTAAATACAATTCCCTCTGAAAAGAGGAGTGCCAAAATTGGCACTCCTCTTTTCAAATTTTTTTAAATTTGGATTCCTTCTAATAATACATTTTCATCATAGCTTGATATATCATATTCCGGCAAGCTATCTTTTAAGTATTTAGGTGACCACACTAGACTTAAGGAATCTAAATCAGCAAATTTTGCTTTTGTTGAGCACTTGCATAATTCTTCTAAAATGGCTATTTTTCTACCTTCCTTACCATTTATAATTCCCTGTAACCTAAATAAACCATCATTATCATTTGCTGTCTTAACAATAGCGCCATTTTTCATTATTCAGTACCCCCAAATAAAGTTCATCCTATATAATAATTTATGTATCTTTCTGATTTTTGTTAACAGAAATCCCCAAAAGCGGTTCCTATTATAGCTTGTCCTGCCATCCGGAATTTGTAATTCCTTTATTGTCTTTAAAGGTAAAAACTATTCCAATAACCCCTAATAAGTAAAGGCCTCCAGCCCCAAAATAATATAAATATTTTGGACTTAGATCTATCAATAACCCAAAAATAAGCAAAACTGTCCCATAGAGGAAATAAGGCATTAGCCTAGGCTTTGCAAACACCCTTTGCCGTGCACCTTGAAAAGTCCTAGCTTGATGTTCAATCTTTTTCAAAAGCAAATCTTTGATTTCCTCTTCTCTAGGGTATTTACCAGCATCCTTAGCCATTTGGATTAATTCCTTTTGTCCTAAAAGGATTATTCTCCTCTTTTCTCTGATCAAATTACAGAAATAGCTTGTATCATCACGAAAATCGGTTGTTGAGATAATAATTCCTTTATCATATTTTCTTCTGCTCATGGCTTTAGATAATTCCCTGGCTGAACGGGATTCAACTGCATTTTCCCCAGCTAAAGAATGACACTGAATAGCTACTAGTTCACCCTGATATTTTGCTATTAGGTCTATTCCTTCACTCTCTAGATGTTCTGTAATTTCTACTTGAGAAAATTCCCCTATATTAGTTAGTAAATCCTGTATAAAGATTACAAAGCTTTCTTTTTCCATAGAATTAACTCTTACTGAAAACTCTTCCTGGGCTAACCTTTCACCTACCTCTCTTTTAACATACTCCAATTTTTTATTAGTAATATAGAGAGCCGCAAGGTGATAAATAACTAATACTGATACAGCCGTAATAAACACAAATAATATATGTTCTCCCTCAGTAAAATATAGAAAAAATATAAAAGCCGCAGCCAATACTAAAACCCTATAGCATAAATAGTTAAAAGCTCTCCCATAGAAGGACTGACCTTGATATAAGTGACTAAGATAATAACCTTTAATTCGGTTTTTTTGTCTACTTCTAGTGATATTTAAAAAGGTCCTTTTCACTTTATTGCCCTCCAATTCTTATTCCTTTTAAAAGCTTAACCAAAAAAGGTTTCCTTAAATCAAATAAACTTTGCAAAGTTCCTTAGTTTAAGATATAGCTCCCGGGACAGGTAGCTATTGACCTATAACAACTTTTACTATAATATTAAGTTGTTGGAAATAAAAGGAGGTGTAGCTATGTTAAGGCTTGGAATTAGCGGGCTCGGTCGAACAGGTCTAGAGACGGCCCGCTTAATCTTAGAGCAAGCTGATATTAAATTAGTTTGCGGCTTTTGTAGTCCTCGCAGCACAAAAAGAGGTAAAGATTTAGGTGAAATGTTGGGCTTATGGGAATTAGACATACCTATTGTTTCTGTTTTGGATATTAAACAACTCAAAGTTCTTCCTCAAGTAATAATCGACTTTTCTCCCCATGAGGCCGCTTCAAAAAATTTACCCGTATTTTTCGAAAATAGGATAAATGTTGTATTAGCCAGTACAGGCTTTAGTGAAATCGAGCTTAAAAAAATTACCAATTTAGCATTGAGGCTTAATCGGGGATTAGTAGCAGCACCTAATATTACTGTGGGTGTTAATGTTTTAATGCTCCTTTCCCAAATAGCTGCCGATCTTCTCAATAGTTATGATATAGAAATCATTGAACACCATCATAATAAAAAGGTTGATGTCCCTTCTGGAACTGCTATAAAACTCGCTGACCAATTACCGGGTGAACCATTGATACATGCTATAAGGGCAGGTGGTATTGTTGGTTTGCATAAGACTATGTTAGTGGGCCAGAATGATAAAATCGAAATATCCCATGAATCCTTCTCCCGTTCTGTTTTTGCTGAAGGTGCCTTACAAGCGGCAAGATGGATTAATAATAAATCAGGAGTTTTTGAAATGAGTCATGTATTAGATTTAAATAGGATACTTAGTAAATATTTTAAAAAGGATATTACAGCCGTATAATGGTTGCTCTAGAAAAAAACCTGCCGTTTCACAGTTTCCGCAGGTTTTTTTTATGGGTTATTAACCATTTTTCTTTCCTCCACGTATTGTATAAAAATAAATATTAATACTCAAAATAAGAACTATACAATTAGATTGGAGGAAAAGACTAATGGATAAAGATTATCGGAAACGGGGACTGTGGGATCATCAAGGAAAAATGATGGCCTATCAAATGTATACCTATGGTTATGATGACCCTATTACTGCTTACCAAATTTTGACCGGTGAAGAAAGTCCCGATATAGAGGCAGAAGAAGAACAAATGGATTTCGAAGGAATTGATGGGGAAGAATAACGCTTTAATAATTCAATCTGCGGCTATTTTCAAAAGCCAAAGTGTTACAATTTAGACAAGGAAATATATAATTTAAAATCTGCCTGGAGGAAAAAATCCTCTAGGCTTTTATTTTAAAGGAAAAACTTTATTTTAGATAATTATTTTTGACCAATTCCCTAGCATAGTTTATGAATGAAAGCCTTTTGTAAAAATATCTCATAAAATAAACTATGACTACCTAAAGAAAGGAGGATACCTAAATGCAAACCTTCCAAAAGCCAAGTCAAGAGTGCCCACAATTGCCGGGAACACTTTTACGTATTAATATTCCCGCCGGTGCAGTAATAAACCTATTAAACCTTCTGGAAATTACTTCACCAAGTGGTATATGTCTAATTGTAAGAGTTCCTGCATTAGGAGGGACATCGGTTACTAATGCATTAGTCAATGCTATAAAAGATGCCGGAGGTAAGATTGAGTTTGTAACAAACTAAATAAAAGGGTAGGGAAACCTACCCTTTTGCACTTTAAAATAATTTCAAATTATACCAGAGTTTTTACACACTATTCAATTTACCTTTCGTCCCCACATGCACAGTAACTGCTCCGGCCCCTAAACCAAAATACTGAACCTGTACTAAGCCTGCTGCCCAGAAAATAGCCTTGAGCTTTTCCTGGTCGGGGAAGGCCTTTAAAGATTCAGGAAGCCAGGTATAGGCTGGGTATTTATCATCGATAGCCTTACCTTTATCAACTATTCGGCCAATAATGGGTACAATTTTAAAAAAATAAATGTTGAATCCTAGACGCAAAAGGGGATTAAGAGGACGGGAAACCTCTAAGCATACTACTTTCCCCCCCGGTTTTACTACCCTAGCCATTTCTCTGATAGCTTTAGGAATATCCGTTACATTTCTTAGGGCAAAACCATTAGTTGCGGCATCAAAGGAATTATCCTCAAAAGGCAGCTCTAGGGCATCGCCCTGTACAAAGTTTATATTTTTGGCATCGGAAACAGCCAGTTTTTCCTTAGCAACAGCCAGCATATTTTCAGAGAAATCCAATCCGCTGATATTGCCCGTTTTTCCAACCAATTTTGCCATTTTAAATGCTAGCTCACCGGTACCACAGCAGACATCAAGACCATGTCCCCCTTCTTTTAATCCGGTTTTATTTAGCATAAAGCTTTGCCAGCGAGGCAGCATACCCCAAGTCATAAGTAAATTCATTCTATCATAATCCGCAGCAATGGAGTTAAAAAGCTCGTGCACATAACGATCTTTATTTGTAAACTGATTCATAGCAAACCCTTCCTTTCATCCAATCAATATTGAGTTTAACACTACTAAAGAAATCAGTCTATGGTTAACATATAATTAATAGCCCCCAAAAAGAGGTGGATTTTTTGCAAACTATTTTAGCAGGTGGAATAATATTGGCTTTTGTAGGTCTTCTCTATATCCTGCCCATTGGGATAATCTTCATAAATAATAAATCCCTGTCACGTATAACAGGGATTATCTTACTGATCTTGGGAATATATTTGATTTTTAGAGCACTCACTCTTTAGTTTTTAGCAAATGCCACTTTTACCTTTGTGCCTTCACCTATCTTGCTGGTAATCTCTAATTTGGCATTATGCCCTTCTGCTATCCGTTGACAAACAGAAATCCCTAAACCAGTGCCATCTTTTTTAGTGGTCAAGAAGGGTGTACCTATTTTGTCAATAATCCCCTCAGGAATGCCCTCACCCTCATCCTGTATTTCTAAAAGAACATTCTCCATTGTATTTTTAAGGCTAATAAAAAGATTTCCGCCTTCCGGCATAGCTTCAAGAGCATTATGGGTTAGGTTTAAGAAAAGCTGCTTTATTTCATTTTCGTTTACACTAAGGTATACTTCTTCATCCATATCTACCTGGAGCACAACATTAGCCAAAATAGCATCCCGTTCTATTAAAATAAGTTGCATATCAAGGATATTTTTTAAGTTGGTCATGGTCTTATTTTTATTGGATTTTTTAGAAACTGAAAGGAAATCAGTAATAATTTCATTACATCTTTCAATTTCGGAAATCAACAGCTCTAATTGGTTCTCCGTTAACTTCTCATTTGACTTTTTAGATAGCTGAAGGAAGCCCTTAATTGTTGTCAATGGGTTCTTGATTTCATGGGCGATACTGGCACCCATTTGACCTACTAAAGTAAGCCTCTCTAAACTTCTCAGCCTCTCGTTGATCAACTCTTCTGCCGTAATATCATAAAAAATACCCATTGCATAAATAATATTATCATTGGAATCATAAATTGGGTTAAAAATGGTTTCGATCAGCTTATTATCCCGAATTACTTTTTCCTTAAAATAAGATTTACCATTATGTAGTGTATCTAATATTAACAGCTCCTGATAAGTATAATTCTTAAACAACACATCCATATAATTCCTATAGGGAGCACCAATAAATTCCTCGGGCAGTTTATCTTGTATACCGGCATAGTCTATGGCTACCTGATTAATGTGCACAATATTTTCCTGTTTATCAATGACAACAACACATAATGGCATTTCATTAATTAGATTTTTCAACAATGAACTCTGTTTAGTCAGCTTTTCCTGAGTATCAAACAGATTATTACGGGTAGTACTCTCAATTTTCACAAAATTACCTATTAGCCACCCAATTAATATATAAATTATTAAAAAAATCAAATCGGTTTCAATACTATAGCCTACCGGAAGATTATTAATATATATTAAATCCAAAACAAGATTGATAATACCTACAAGAGCTGGAAAAACAATACTTACCATCAAGTTGAATCTAATGGCAGTAATTATGATGGGAATTAAGTACAAAAATCTCAATTCTAAATAGCCTGTGATCAAAAATAAAAAGGTAATTAGACTAAAATCTAATAGGATTAATGTAAAATCAATAGTTTTGCTCTGTTTATTCAAAAGGATACTATAATAGCTTATGCCAATAAGGAAAAAAATAAAAATTAGGGTGACAATAATGGCCTGAGACAAATTATAATTTTCAAATTCGAAATATTTAAGGATAATTATCATAGCCATTAGGCTAAAGAGGACCTGGGCCGTAAAAATATAGTTATTTATGGTCGCTTCTCTTTTTGTGTTGAGCATTTTGAGCACATCCCTCAACAAATTATCAGCCAAATTTAATAAACCAATTTAATTATTCTTCATAATTGCTATTTTTCCTTTTTTTGCTATCCAAATATTCAAATATATGTATGTTAAATCGGATATTAAAAAAGAGAGCATATCTTTGCTCTCCCTTTACTAATAATTAATTTTATTTTTGTTCAAAAGTATGGCATTGTGTCTGCTTAGAGTTTTGTGCCCTTTTACCGCCTTCATCGACATTAACTTCAATAGCAGTAGCTTGACAATTTTCATTTTGCCAATACCTGCAGTTATCTACTGTACATTTAACATTTGATAGACTCATTAAGCCACCTCCTTTCCACACTAATAGTATGGATAGAGGTGACCCTAGATATACAAATTATCTATGCCAAAAAATTTGGTATTTTAAAAATTTTTTTAACTAATCTCTATATTATTTTGGGGGCTATAGGGTTGAAAGAGTGCTTTTTCTACTTGAAAATCGTCTTTATCAACTATAACAGTAGCATGATGCAAAAATCTATTTCTGACAAAATACCGCATATCAGTAAATTTGCCAATCAACTTATTGTCTTCAATATAATAATCAATATGAAAGAATGGTGTGAAATCTTTAAATAGTTTGCCAATCTTAGTTTTTTCCAAATTTTCTTTAATTTCCTCTGAGATGAGCTTTAGTTTTTTGTGAATAATGATTTTACAGCTAAAAAGGTTTATTTGCCCAACTATATTTTTTTTCTGTACCCTAACAATGAAATCCCATTTAGCAAGACCAATAAAAGCAGGCATTACAATAAGCTTGTCTAAATGCCCTGCATAGTAATCCCTGATAAGCTTTTCAGCCCTTCTTCTCATAAAAAGCCGTAATAATAAATAACTAAAAACAAGTCCTAATACCGGATAAGCTAAATTTAGACCTTGATAACCAAAGTAAATAACAGCCATACTGCTTATAAGAAGCACCGGATCGGAAATCATTAATAAATTCAGGGTGTATTTTTTTCTGCTAAAGGGATATAGAAGCATAACCCCATAAGAATTAAGTAAATCTAAAAAAGTATGACTCAGGGCACCTAAAAAAGCCGAGAAAAAAAGCATAACAAACCCTAACTCGGGAAATAAGAAGCTTAAGACGCCACCTATAACTACTGCGAAACCCAAAAGCCCCGGCAGGGAATGGGAAAAGCCCCGATGATGCCTCAGGTAAACATGGTCACCCCAATACTGATATATTATATCTAGGTCAGGAGAGACGGCTCCCAAAAGAGCTGCCATAATGGCCGGATTAGTCAAGGAAACATCTGCACCTACCGCCACAGCAGCAGCTACCCCAACAACAGCGTGGGTAATCGGATCCATCCTCCCACCTCCTCATCTAAGATATTCACACATTAACCAGTATAACATGGATTTACTCACTCCTCAGCAAGAAAAAAATGTCAAAGGGACGAGTGTCAAAGGGACGGAGCATTTGACACTAACTATTGTCAAATGCTCCGTCCCTTTGACACTCCGTATCTAAAACAACGCCTTTTGTAGAAAGCTCTCCTGTTTCTTAACATTTTCTTGGAAACTCAAAAACTTTTCATTTATTCTATCAGCTCGCCCATTGACCTCGTTATATACCTTCTTTTCATCAATAGTCAAGATTTTTCCATCTTCTAGTACTACCTTCCCTTGGATTAAAACAGTTTCAACGGCGGCACCAGATTCGGCGTATACTATTTGCCAAATTGGTTTTTGTATTGGAAGCAGTGCTGGTGACTTTTCAGGGTTTAAAATTACAACATCCGCCCGTTTTCCAACTTCTAACGAACCAATTTTCTTATCCTGCAAAGATACTTTTGCTCCATTAAGGGTAGCCATTTTTAAAGCCTCTTTAGCAGTAACCCATTTTTCCGGGTTTGCTTCAGAAAACTTATGCATCATAGCAGCCAGCTTTATGGCCTCAAACATGTTCAAATTACCACCACAATTAGCACCATCAGTTCCCAAGGCCACTGTTAAACCAAGGTTACGGTACATATTAACAGGAGCAATACCACTTCCGAGAATTAAGTTACTGGCTGGATTATGGACTATTACAGCTCCTCGGTGGGCAGCTATCTCAGCTTCTTCTCTAGTAAGCCAAACACTATGAACCAGTGACCAGCGTTCATTGAGACAGCCCAGTTCATCTAGGTGTATTAACATGGGTTTGCCATAAAGATGCAGAGCTGTGTCGGCTTGTATTTTTGTTTCTAATATATGGGAATGGATTCCAGTGTCATATTCCTCAGCCAGTTTTGAACATTGTATAAGAAGCTCATCACTACAGCGCTGAGGACCTGAAGGCCCAAACATTATTCCCAGCCGTTCACCTTTACCGTGCCATTTATTTAAAAGTGTAATATTAGTATTCATTAGGGATTCAACAGAAGGATTTGTGTTCTCCTTAAATTCTTCAGGTATTTCTGAATTTTTTATGGGCAGGGTTTCAAAATACGATTTATCACTGATCATTGGTGCCAAAGCAGCCCGCATACCTATATCATAATAAGCCTGAAGAGCTGCTTCTAAACCCTCTAAGCTTTGGGCTAAGTGGTCCACGCATGACGTTGTACCTGTCTTAATCATTTCAATAGATCCTAAAAGAGCATTATAATAAACATCCTCGGGGTCCATACACTTACCCTGGGCCATAATATACAGCATCCATATTTCCAGAGGGATATTCTCTGTAGTTGCCTTCACCATATTGGCATATGAATGGGTATGGGCATTAATTAAACCAGGCATAACAAATTTTCCTGCAGCATCAATAACTTTATCGAACCGTTCTTGACCTGAAACTTCACCCATTGTAATTTCCCTAATTACTCCATCTTGGATAATAAGATTACCTTGTTTAAATTCATTTTTACTATTGTCACAAGTAATAATCCAGCCATTTTTTATGAGTAGCATATTACCACCTCTTTTTAAATTATTACGCCACCTACCAGGTGTTGAATGTCTTCTATTTTCTCCTGTTCTAACCACATTTTTAGCCCATCAATTACTTCTACGGCAACCATAGGATTAGATAGATTTGCCGCACCTATTGCCACTGCATTTGCACCAGCTAGGAAAAACTCAATAGCATCTTCTGCCTTAGCAATTCCGCCCATCCCTATGATGGGAACGCTGACCGCTTGAGCAACCTGCCAAACCATCCTGACAGCTAAAGGTTTAACCGCAGGACCTGAGAGACCTCCAACTACATTAGACAAGGCTGGTCTTCTGGTCTTAATATCAATAGCCATAGCTAATACTGTATTAATCAAGGAGACTGCATCTGCTCCCGCAGCTTCAACAGCTTTGGCAATTTCTGCAATATCAGTTACATTTGGTGAAAGCTTCACGATTAGAGGTAAATCAGTTTTTGCCCTAACCCTTTTAACCACTTCACCGGCCATAACAGGGTCAGTTCCGAAAAACATTCCTCCATTTTTGACATTTGGGCAAGAAATATTCACTTCTAAAGCACTTATCCCGGAAACTCCGGCTAATCGGTCGGTAATCTCAGCAAACTCTTCATAGGAGTGACCATTAATATTAGCAATGACCGGTACATCATACTGTTTGAGCCAAGGCAGCTCATTTTTAATAAAACCTTCGACTCCTGGATTTTGTAATCCCACACTATTTAACATACCTGCAGGTGTTTCGGCAATTCTAGGAGGAGGATTACCTATGCGTGGTTCTAAAGTAAGTCCTTTTACCATAATTGCTCCCAGTAAATTTAAATCATAAAAATTGCTAAACTCCCGCCCAAAACCATAACATCCTGATGCCACCATTACTGGATTTTTAAATTTTATACCGGCAATTTCCACTGATAGATTAATCATCAAAGACCACCTCACTACTGGTAAAGACTGGGCCATCATGGCATACTTTTTTATAATCGATGGTGCCATCCTCCCGTCTTACCTTGGTAACACAACCTATGCAAGCTCCTATCCCACAGCCCATCCGCTCTTCTAGAGATATCTGACAAGGAATAAATGCCTTTTTGGTTATTTGCACGACGGCCTTAGTCATCGGTAAGGGGCCACAGCAATATACCTGGTCTATTCTTTTTTTCTGACTGAGTTCATCAAGTAACTCTGTTACAAACCCTCGCCTTCCATAAGAGCCATCATCAGTTGCTACCATAACGGTGCAGCCTAATTCTTTAAACTCATCTTCACCTAATAATTTTTCCTTACACTGACTTCCCAAGAGAACAAACACCTCTTTGCCGGTTTGAACCAGAGCCTCAGCCAAAGCTACTAAAGGGGCAATGCCACAACCGCCGCCTACCAATACTATTGTCTTATCCTGCTCAGACCAGCAAAAACCCTTACCCAAAGGTCCGATAATTTGAATTTCTTCACCTGCATTTTTCTTGGTTAAAAGCCTGGTTCCTTTGCCAACTATCTGATATATCAGAGAAATAGTTCCTTTTTCTTGATCAATTCTATTGACACTAATAGGTCTCTTTAAAAAAGGATCTAACGTATCCGAAGTATTTATCATCAAAAATTGCCCCGGAACTGCTTCTTTGGCTACCATTGGAGCAGCTAAAACCATGCGGAAAAAATCCGGCAGAACCTGTTTATTTTCCAGTATCTTTACTTTAAGCATCTGTACCATTAGAAACACCTTCCAAATTAAAATTTTCCTCAGCCCAAACTACCTTCCCAGCAACCATAGTTAGTATAGCTTTCCCTTTAAGTTTGCATCCATCAAAGGGGGTATTTTTCCCTTTGGAATAAAAAAGTTCTGTATCTACAGTCCAATCTTTATCTAAGTCAATAATAGTAATATCGGCATCAAATCCCTCGGCTAACCTGCCTTTAGTTTCCATGCCAAATATTTGGGCTGGTTTGTACGTCCAGGCAGCTAGTGCATTTTCTATGCTTATTATCCCCGGATGAACTAAATAGGTCAAGATTAACCCAACAGCAGTCTCTAACCCAACAATGCCGTTAGCTGCATTAAGAAGTCCCACATTTTTTTCTTCTACAGCGTGGGGGGCATGATCTGTAGCTATACAATCTATTGTTCCATCGGCCAGGCCCTGCCTCAATGACTCCATATCCCTTTTGGTTCTTAAGGGGGGTCTCATTTTGCAATTCGCCCCCAATTTTAATACATCTTCATCAGTCAGCAGCAAATGATGGGGAGTCACCTCTGCTGTCACTTTTGTTCCTTTTGCTTTAGCTTCCCGAATCATTGCAACCGTTGCCTCAGAACTAATATGCTCTATGTGAATATGGCCCCCTGTATGGGCAGCTAATAAAATATCTCGAGCCACAATAATGCTCTCCGATAGATCAGTGTCACCTTTAACCCCTAACCTAAAGGCTATCTCACCATCATTAATCACTGTTCCAGAAGAGAGGTAAAGATCCTCCGCATGCTGGCTGATTGGCAAACCTAATTCCTTGGACCTAATAAGGGCACGGTACATTAGCTCTGCATTTTGCACAACCTTACCATCATCAGAAAAAGCTATAACACCTGCTTTCTTTAAGGCTCTAAAATCGGTTAAAGCCCTGCCTTCTGATTCCAGGGTAATTGCACCCATAGGAAGAATATTAACACAGGCTACTTTTTCGATTTGTTTAATTAGATTATTAACCTTTTCAGGGGAATCAATGACAGGGATAGTATTGGGCATACAAGCTATAGTCGTGAAGCCTCCTTGAGCAGCTGCTTTTGCCCCTGAAGCAATGTCTTCTTTATAGGTTTGGCCCGGATCACGTAAATGAACATGGACATCAATTAAACCGGGAACAACTAACTTACCCCGTGCATCTATAACTATTTCTCCGTCTGTTAAATCGGGTCCAATGGCAATGATTTTATTTTGATCAATCAAAATATCGGTAATATTATTAAATTTACTGGCAGGGTCAATTAATCTTCCCCCTTTTATTAATGTCTTCGTTTTAATCCACCCCTTCAGCGGAAAATTTTCTTACTGTTTCATATAGAACCTGTGTGCCAATATAAACATCATCTAAATCAATCATTTCCTGGGGATTATGACTGACTCCACTTATATTTCTGATAAAAAACAAACCAGATGGCACAACTGAAGCCATAGCCATACAATCATGACCAGCAGGACTATTCATAAATTGGTAGGGTACTCCTATTTTCTGACAGGCTGTCTTTATTTGGGCTATTATTTTTTTATCTAAATTAACAGGCTCTTCCTCACTTAGCACATTAATTTCCATCTTAATCCCTTCTCTAGCCAGGCAAATTCCTTTTATCTCTTCTTTTAGCTCTGCTAAAACACGTTTTTTACTAAAGGAATTAATGCTTCTAATATCCACAAACATACTGACTGTTCCGGGAATGACGTTCATATTCCCAGGGTCTACTTTTAAAGAAGTCACTGTTGCTACTGTTTGTGCCGCAGCTTCAGAACGACCCAGCTTCTCAATTAAAAGAATAACCTCCGCCGCAGCGGCCAAAGCATCTTTTCTGTCAAACATAGGGGCTGCGCCAGAATGGGCGGCCTCTCCGGTTACAACTATTTTTAGTCTAGTTGGTGCAGCAATATTTTCGATAATCCCAATAGCTAAACCTGATTTTGCTAGTGTATCATGCTGTTCAATATGAAGTTCAATAAAGCCTTTAACATTTTCGGGGATAAATGTTGTTCTCGCTAAGGTGTTATTATAAATAAATCCTTTTTGTTGTAACGAACTAATAATAGAAGTATTTTCTTCATCATGATAGGTTTCTAGCTTTTCTGGTAATAAACTCCCTGTTAGATACTTGCTTCCTACTAAAGAACATCCAAAGCGGCTTGATTCTTCACAGGCAAAAACAACTAATTCTACAGGTAATATATCGGAGATGTTATCTTCAATCAGTACTTGCAAAACTTCCAAAGCTGAAATTACTCCTAATGTACCATCAAAAGCTCCTCCATTGGTAACGGTATCTAAATGGGAACCAATCATTACTACCGGTCCATTTTTATTTCCCTGTCTTTTAGCAAAAATATTACCCACTCCGTCAATATGAACATCCAGTCCTATCTGTATTATCCAGTTGGATAATAGCTCCCTTGCTTCTAGATCAGAATCGGTGTAGGCAAGTCTAGTAATTCCATTTTCTTTGTTTTTTCCGATTTGGGCCATTTCCTTTAATCGTTCTTCCAACCTGGATAAGGATATAGGCATAAAAAGTGCTCTCCTTTTTCTTACCTGTCAGGATATTATATTTAAGTCCATATAATATACTTTTCAATATTCTCTAACAAATTCCCTTTGCGTTTATATGAGAAACATAGGCTCATATTTTATCCAAAAAGGATAAGAGAGGAAGTTGCTCTTAACAACTTCCTCTCTTACTACAAATATCTAATATTTTTAAACCCAGATGAAGTTCTAATCTACTTTCCCCCGAATTCAAATCCATTCCTGAAATTTCATTTATACGCTCTAAGCGATATTGCAATGTTTTATAGTGAATAAACATTTCAGCAGCTGTTTTTTTGGAATTCCCGGCATTTTTTAAGTATTTTTCCAAGGTCTTTAATAATTCGGTATTTTGTTCTGTATCATACTTTTTTAATTGCAGTAACCCTTGGGGAATATAATGTTCGAGTTCGGCATTGTCTTTGATAATCCAAAGCAACCGGTAAATACCTATATCCGAAAAAAAGGTACAGGAACCTTCTCCCCAGAATTCAATGCCAAACTCCAAGGCTTCGGTGGCTTCTAAAAAGCTTTTACGGGTTTCTATCAGGTTAGTAAATATTTCACCAATTCCCATAGTAAAGGCTCCAAAACGAATATCCTTTAATATAGCCTGAAGTTCAATTAAGTTCGTAGTAAATTCCTCAACTTTTTTTAAATGTACTAAAAGAACAATATTTTTCCCTTCTATTGCTTCTACTATTGTAAGTTTCTCATCGTTAAATATGGAGTCCAGATTTTGCATAAATTTGTGCTGAAAATTCATTATCTGTTTTTCATTTAGCTTTGGCTCCCGAGAAATTACAACAATAAGAAAATTACCTTCGGTGGGATATCCCAGGAAATTTGCTCTGCGCTGGGCAACACTTTCCGACTTAATGTGACCTAATAGTAAATCTTCCAGAAAGTCACTTCGAAACCCTTCGACAATATCTTTTAGCGTTTTACGTTGCAGTAAATCTATATTAAATATCGAAAGAGTACCTTTAACTAATAATAAAATGTTCTCTTCAATTTTTCCAAAAAGTTCACCTAAAACTAAATAGCCTTCTACACAGCCTTCAATTATTAATGGAAATATATGATAAGACATGTCTTCGTAAATTGTACTAGTTTCGGAAATTAAACCTGAATTTTTTATTTTTTCTATAATAGACGTAACCTTAAACCATGGCTTTGGACTTTCCGCAAGGATGTTACCCATTTTATCCAAAATTGCTATAGGATTTTTAATATGCTCTGAAAGAACAGAGAGCCTTTGTTCTATTCCTCCCCCAGCTATTGCAATCTCGGTTAACTGCCGTTGAAAGCTTGCGGTTTCTCTCGTTATTATTTCAGTAATAATAGGTCTGATTATGTCTATATATGAAATATTATGTTCTAATTCTACTAATGGCAGTTCATATTTATTAGCTGCTTCTAGCATTGCTTTGGGTATTAGATCTAGAAAACGCTGTGTTTTAATGACTAATGCTGAGGCACCTTTTTTTGCTAGTTCCCGGATCAATGTGATTTGTTCCCCTTCATCTTTAGAAATGGCAAAACCACTGGTCAAAATAAGTTCGCCACCTTTGAGCCACTGGATGATATCCGGAACTTCCAAAACTGTTACATGCTCAATTTGCCGGTTCATTCCATTTAAACCGGCTATAACTTTTCCGTACCGCAGTCCTCCAATTTTTAATGCCTCATGTACAGTAATACCCATTACCCAGCCTCCCCATTGACCCTAGTTTATTATAAATATATCACAAATCTAACGTCTGCTGTAGCCAGGTCTTATACTTTAAGAGATTATTCTTTAGTGGAGTTATTCCTACTATTAGTTATCAATACACCATTAACTATAAGTATTCCTCCTATTAAATGAAAAACATATAGCCTTTCGCCAAGAAAAGTCATCCCTAATATTGAAGTGAACACTATTTGCAAATTCAAATAGATAGAAGCTTTTATAGGGCCTATCTCCAACACAGCTCTATTAAAAAATAAAAAGGAAAGTATAGTGGGAAAAATCCCAAAATATATAAGACTTAGATAGTGTATCAATTCTAGTTGGGCTATCCAGGATAAGCCATTTGAGTAGCTTTCCACAATAAGCAAAGGCAAACCTACAACTAAGCCTCCTAAAATTGAGCCTAAAAACAGAATCTTAGGATGAACTAAATTTCCCCTTAATTTAAGGATTATAAAATATAGTGCGTTAAACCCTACTGCTAAAAGCATTATCAGATCTCCGGGATTAAAGGACATTTCCACAAGTTTTGCCAGGTTTCCTTTTATTATTATCCAAACAACTCCTGAAAAAGCCAACACAATACCTAATCCCTGTTTCATGCTTAACTTTTCCTTTAAATAGAATAAAGCTAAAATTGCAGTAAACATAGGTGTGGAAGCATTGATAATAGTAGCATTAATAGCAGTTGTATACTTTACAGCCGAATACACAAAGACATTGAAGCCCATCATCCCTGTAATACCTAACATGAAAAACAGCTGCCAGTTTTCTCTCATTTCTTTGTGATTTTCCCTTATTTCTTTTAAGCAAAAAGGCAAGAACAACACAAATGCCTGAAACCACCGTAAAAAAGACAGGGTCATGGGAGGAATAACCTGTACCGCTATTTTACCGAGAAAGAAATTGCCGCTCCAAAAAAGAACAGCAAGTATAATTAAGAGCTTTGGAGATATCTTCACTTTTTGCCTCCTATTTTTAGAAAAGTCTAGTCTTTTAGCAAAGACTAGACTTCCTTAAACTAATTTATTAATAATCGCTGGCCTATTCTAATAATCCCACTACCAAATGTAATGGGATTATTTTCTCTTAAACTAATTACTTCATAAATAAATTTGGTAGAAATAATGCAACATTTGGAAAATAGGTAACAATTAATGCAACTAAGAACATAGCGGCTAGCATTGGTATCATAGGCCTCACTGTTTTAGCAATAGGTACTTTTCCAATGGAGCAAGCTGTAAAAAGCGTTAATCCTAATGGTGGTGTGGCCATACCAATTACTAGGTTAGTCGTCATTATTATTCCTAGATGTAGTGGAGATACTCCAATACTGTTAGCTAGTGGTAATAACGCAGGTACTGTCATTACTAAAGCTGACGTGGTATCAATAAAGCAACCTAATACAAATAACATTACGTTTATCATAAATAAGATAACGTACTTGTTGTCTGAGATTTGCTGAAATGCCATAATCAATTTCTGGGGCCCTTGTTCTACAGTTAATAACCACGAAAAACTTGCTGCATTAGCAACAATTATCATTACAACCGCAGTAGTAATTGCTGTCTCCTTAAAAATTACAGGTAAATCTTTAACCTTAAGTGAACGATAAATAAATAAACAAACAACCATAGCATATACCACACTGATAACAGCAGCCTCAGTAGGTGTAAATACGCCACCCATAATACCGCCAATTATTACAACAGGCATTCCCATTGCCCATAAACTATCTTTAAAGGCTCTAGCAAGAGATTTGAAATCTATATGATCGGCTTTTTCTACTATATTCATCTTTTTTGCTCGTATATGGGCTAAAATCATTAAAGTTGCTCCCACCATTATCCCAGGTACAATACCTGCAAGAAACAATGCACCAATGGATGCTCCTGCCATGCCTCCGTAAATAACCATAGTGATACTAGGAGGTATGATTGGGCCAATTGTTCCGGCGGTAGCAATTAATGCAACCGACCATTCTTTACCGTAACCCTTTTCTTCTAAGGCTGGTAAAGTTGCGCCTCCAATTGCCGCTGTTGTTGCTGGACCTGAACCAGAAATAGATGCAAAAATCATCGAAGCTAAAGATACTGCCATAGCTAAACCACCGGTTAATCGGCAAAGCAGTAATGAAGATAAATCGATCAGCCGTTGAGAAATACCTCCCCGTGTCATCAATACTCCCGACAAAATAAAAAATGGCACTGCTAAGTAAACGAAAGAATCCAATCCGGTGAACATCTGTTGAGGTAATACATCTAAAGAAAATTTACCGGTTAGTAACAAATATGCTGTGGGTGCAGTAGCTAATGCAAAAGCTACGGGCATATTAAACAATAATAAGACTAATAACAATATTATTAATATCGACAACTAGACTTCCTCCCTTCTTAAAAGGGTTCGATAAAGATTGTTAATCACCTCAAAAAGCATTAAGGCACTACCAACCGGTATGGCAGCATAAGGTATTTTCATGGAAATCCTCATTGCCGGCGATAACTGGCGGGATACAAAATCCGCCATATTGTACCCTTTCCAAACAAATATCGCCAAAATGCTGCAGAGCAATAAGCTTATTACAATACTAACTACCTTCTGTAAACCTTTAGGCATCATACTTGTAAAAAAGTCAATTCCTAGATGATTTCCTGAACGAAATGCCATTGCAGCTCCCAAAAAAGTCAGCCATACTGCTAAATACCGTGCCAGTTCTTCTGTCCATGCCGGAGGGTTTTGAAATATATAACGACCTATTACTTGTAGGAAAGTTACGCAAACCAGTACTATTAATATTAGTATAGTAGTAAAGTCTACACTTTTATCCAATATACGTTTTACTTTACCCATTGAGTTCCCCCCTTTAATAATCAAAAATTTAAAGAGGAGGACAAGAAAAGTTTATTCTTGTCCCCTTAAATAAAATATTACTTACTGCGACCTTCAGCTTCTAGAATCTTTTTCAGGTTCTCACCGCCGTCAGGAATATTTTTTATAACTTCATCCCAGCTTAATTGTGCTGCTTCATGAAAAGGAGTCATATCATCAATTTCATAAACTTGTACCCCAGCGTTCTTCATTTCCTCAAGGGCTTTAGCAATATCCTGCTCGATAAGGGTATCTTCATATTCCCTAGCTTCTTTTGCTGCTTGTACAACCATTTCCTGTAATTCAGCAGGCAGGCTTTGGTAGAATTTTTCACTAACCATATACATTACGTTGTTAAATACATGATTTGTTAGAGAATAATGCTTGGCAACCTCATACTGCTTAGATGCAGCTAATACATCTGGCGAGTTTTCGGCTGCGTGTACTGTTCCCTGTTGTAAACCGGTATATAGCTCAGGCCATGCCATTGGTGTTGGGCTAGCACCTAAAGCTTTAAAAAGCGCTTGGTGTGCAGGGTTTTCCATGGTTCTAATTTTAATTCCAGCCAAGTCTGCAGGTGTTTTAATAGGTTTGTTGCCATACACACTACGAAATTCATATTTAATAAAGCCTAAATTCCGGATACCAATATCCAGCATTTTTTTGGATAAATCTTCTCCAACAGGGCCGTTTAAAATCTTCATAGCTTCTGCACTATCTCTAAACAGGTAACCTAGATCTAGAATACCAAATTCAGGTACAAAGCCACTTAAAGGGCCGGAGGTAATAATACCCATCTCAATTGTGCCCATCTGAAGTCCTTCAAGAATAGCACGTTCTCCACCTAACTGAGCATTTGGGAATATTTCTACTTTAATTTTGCCACCAGATCTTTCTTCAATAAGTTCTTTAAACTTTGCAGCACCTTTAGTATAGTGATGGTTCTCTGCTAATACGTGTGTAATCTTAATTGAATATTGTTTATCTGTGTTCTTATCTCCGCCATCAGCAGCCTTCTTATCCTCTCCACCTGTTGCACCTTTGTCCGAGCCACCACATCCAAGTGTCAGAACACTTATTAGAACCAATACTAATAATAATATTATACTTTTTCTTACTTTCTTCATGAATTCTCCTCCTTTTTTACATGCCTAAATTTATTAATCGATGATAACACTAAAGAACCTATATTCCACCTCCTCAACAATAATCCACTAATAATTAGCTTATTAAACTAAATGTATCTTTGATGGATATAACAATTTTTTAACATCTACTACTTTTTTCTTTTGGGTAATATATGAGGCAATCACACCAATATCTCTAATGTCACCAACCATAATTGCTCCCACTAATTGGCCTTGTTTAACAATAAGTTGTCTTATCACTCGCTTGTCCCTTTTTTCGATAGCATATACTTGGTAGGCATCAATAATAGGACCCGTATACCCTACGGAAGCGACCTTGAGACCGAAGATATTTAAAGTATTTCTTTTTAAACCTCCGGCATATACAGCTGCTCGACCGGCCATATTTATACCTGCCAGATAGCCTTGCTCCAAAGCAATAGGCCAAATGGCATTTACTTCCTGACCACCACTTAAAAAATCGGGAGCCTGTGCAACATCACCCGCAGCATAAATATCAGGTACATTAGTTTCTAAGTTACAACCCACCTTAATTCCGTACCCAATTTCAACAGTAGTGTGGGCCAACATTCTCACATTAGGCTGTACACCTTTACCAACAATCACCAACTGACAGTCAAGTATCTCTCCGTTTTCCAAGTGTACTCCCTCTACGTGTTCTTTACCTACAATAGCTATAACATTGGTACCCATCCTGAAAGTGATTCCCTGTTCTTCTGCCTGTTGTTGAACAAAAGATGCCGGCTCCTTACTAAGCATTTGTGATAACAACCGCTGTGAACTAATAAGAATTTCTACTTGTATACCTGCCTTTTGTAGTGCTTCCGCTGCTTTACAACTCACCAAGCCTCCACCAATAACTACAGCTTTCTCTACTTTCGGGAGTAAGCATTTAATCGCCATTGCATCCTGCAAAGTGCGGATACCAAATACTCCTTGAAGATCAATACCCGGAATATCAGGAAAAGATGGTGATGCACCAGTAGCTACTAGTAATTTATTATATTTCCAACTGCGCCCATCAACAGCAAAAATTTCTTTTGCTTCCACATCAACTTTTGTCACCAAGGTATTTAATACCAAATCCACATTTTGTTGCTGATACCAGTGGAAATCTCGATATATAGTTTCCGCAACTGATAGCTGCCCGGCAATTAAATATGTGGTTAAAATAGGTGAATACGCCTCACAGTCCTCACTCCCAATAACCGTAATAGAAGCCTCCTTATCTACACTTCTAATACCTTCTACTGCCTTAACCGCTGCAGCACTATTCCCGATTATTACATGTTTCATGCTATCACCGCCTAGTTAAATAAAGCTCACCCTAACCACCGGCTAGAGGGATTGAAATTAAAACTTTATCACCAGTATTAATTTCAGTTTGCAGACCCTTAAAACGATAAATATTACTCCCATTTATTAAAATCTGATAAAAAAATACGTTGTCTGGCGGAACTTTGGTGTAAATTTCTTGTTCAAACTTTGTCCCATAACGGGATATTAAAAAATCTATTAATTCCTGTACCGTTATTGGAGTGGGTAGATAATATTCTACAACCACCTTTTCCACCAAATCTTTAACAGGACCAACAAATTGCACATTAAAGCTCATCTAATCCCAGTTCCTTAAGCTTATCTTGTGTTGGTTTACCCGTAGCAATATCCCAACCACGAGCTTCATAGTAGTCATCAAGCATATTTGAGACATCTATGGTCATTCCTTTAGAAGGACCTTCTGGGATTGCTTCTTTGGCAAACCGCTCTGGAAGCACGTCATCTTTCCGGTCAAATTTCCTTCTCACATTAAACATTCTTTCCAAATTATTAATTCGCTCTCCCACATGCAATAAATTAGAAGCTTCCAGAGAAATTCCGGTAATTGGTGTTATTAACTTAGCAAGCTGTTCGGGCAGTAGATAGGCAGTGCGGGTGAAAAACTTACAAACCCCTAAACAGTCCGCTAGAGCTCTCACATCTTCACACCACTTGATAAGCTTACCTTTCCCTTCTTCAGCAGTACGATCTACTGCTTTCTCGGTCCCCCAGATTTCCTTGGCCCTTTCTGGTGTGAAAATATATTCTACAACTGGGTGAGCACGTAAATGATCGGCACCGCGGCTTGCAACAGCAAAAGCTAAGCCCCAACCCAGTAACCCTCTGGGATCACATGAGATAATTGCCTGACCTTTTACATGAGCGGAAAAATATTCGGAACCCTTACCAATTCGTTTAGCAGCTCCATACGAACCCTCAGCTAATAGGTCACCCAATCCTTCACGATAGGACATTTTCTTTAACAATACTTCTGCTAATTGGTTGTCTCCCCAATTAAGAGTTAACCCATCAATTTCTTCATTGCTAATTAGTCCCTTTTCGTAGACTTCCAAAATAAATCCTATAACATCACCAGCACCGATGGTATCTAAACCATAACGGTTACACAAGTGATTGGCTTTCAAAATGGACGGGTAGTCTATCACCCCAATACGTGGTCCTAATGCACCAATAGACTCAAACTCTAATCCTTCCTCTTTATGACTGCCTTCAACTTCGTAAAAGTGGCTGCAATGAATTACACAATTGTAACATGCCTTATGTTTCTTGGAGTATTTTTTAAGAAATGTATCTCCACTAATTTTCTCAGCTTCTCCATCCGGTACCCAAGATTTTTGGAAGTTTTTCACAGGAACTACTCCACGGGAATTATAAACATCAACCAAGCCTGGAGTCCCATGTGTTCCGAATAGTTTAAAGGACCAATCTGTTTCAGCTAATTTACGGGTCTCGCTCAATATTTCGAAAGTCTTTTCTAAGTCAACGTTATCAACACCACCGTGACCTCTAACAGCAACTGCTTTTAAGTTTTTTGAACCCATTACTGCACCCATACCACATCTACCAATAGCCCGTGTCAAGTTATTAATAATACAGGCTATTTTTGCTAGGTTCTCACCAGCCTGTCCAATACAAGCTACCTGTACTTCCAGATCACCTAATTCTTCTTTTATAAATGTATCAGTTTCCCAAGTATCTTTACCCCATAAATGAGAGGCATCTCTAATTTCCACTTTGTCATTTTCTATATAAACATAAACAGGTTTTTCAGCTTTTCCTAAAAAAATAATATGACTATATCCAGCATAACGCATTTCAGGACCAAAAAACCCCCCCGAGTTACCATCGCCAAAACCACCTGTTAGAGGAGATATGGCTGTTACAGTATATCTCCCTGAACATGGAGCAGCAGAACCAGTTAATAAACCATTACCAAAGATTAAAGGATTTTGCGGAGAAAGGGGTTCTTCCTCACCACTTGTTAAGTCGTATAAAAATTTAGCACTTAACCCCCGACCACCCATATAGTTGTATATTTCTTCCTCTGTAACAGGACGAGAGGAATATTGTCCTGTAGTCAAATCTATTTGAAGAACTTTGCCAAAATCAAATTTGCTCATTTTTTATCCCTCCAATCTAATTACCTATTAAACGTATCATTCGTCCAAGACCTTTACGCTGTTTTTGCTTAGTTATTTTAGTAAGCTGCAGATATTCAAGGGCTTTTGTTGGACAATTAGCTGCACAACGAGGTTTCCCTTCGCACAAATTGCATTTTTTCATTTTCTTTTCATCTGTAACAACTATACCGCCAATTGGACAGGCCATAACACACATGGCACATCCTATACATTTATTTTCATTAATTGAAACTATTCCAGTCTCAGTATCTTTTGTTAAAGCTAAAGTAGGGCAAACTTCTATACATAAAGGTTGTTCACATTGCTGACAAAAAACAGGAAAGTCAATACCGTTTTGCTCATCCTTGATTACAGATATTCGAGCTTTACTTGGAATTACCTTACCTTCATGACCTAAAGAGCAGACTGTTTCACACATCCGGCAACCTGCACATTTATCAACATCTACAATTAAAGCATATTTTTCTGACATATCCTACCCTCCCTAATCATTATTATAATGAACCCCTACTTAGCCAGATGTTTCAAGGCCAAATAGCTGTAAATATAAGTTCCTTTGAGTAAATCTTCCACAAAAAGCACTTCATTATCTGTATGCCAATAATCCATACTGCCAGGCCCAAACATAACAGCAGGGATATTTTGCTTATTTAAATAACCAGCGTCTATGGCGCTATTTGAATAAAACTTTTCAGCCTCTTTGCCAGTGACTGTTTTAATCGCATCACTAAGCCTAGTAATAATAATGGAGTTGTCTTTAACTTCAGAGGGCAGTGTAACTGGTCCCAGTTTTACTTCTACTTTATACGGTGGAATCTCACCGATAGCCTCGCGTATTTCTTTCACAGCATCTGCTGCTTGGTCTCCCGGGAGTAAACGTCTATCAAAAATTATGTGACATTCATTTTGGATAGTATGCGTTGCATTAGGATAGCTTTTTATGGCTGTAGAAGCCAAGGTTGGCTTACCTAAGTGGGCATGTTTACTTGTAAATTTCATTTCTTTTAGTTTTTCTATAACGGCGCAAGCACCTTCAATAGCATTGATACCCTCTATAGGAGAGCTACTGTGACATGATTTCCCGTATACTATTACTTCAACATCTGCTCTCCCTTTATTTCCTTGTGAGATTTTATTGTTTGTACCAATACCGACAACACCAAGGTCCGCTTTTATATCGGCAAACTTGCACATATTATCCACAGCTAAGTGTCGTCCTGTTTCACCAGCTAAACTGACACCAAATATTAATTCTCCATTCAAAAGATGATCGTTTTTATTAATTAATTCTACTGCAGCAATCATTGCAGCCAAGGACCCTTTTTGTTCAGATACACCTCGCCCCCGAAGGGCTTCCTTACCAGCCTCTTCCACTATTTCGCCAGTAAAAGGATCTTTCATGGACGATGCTGGATGAGTCATGGCATAACCAAGAAAAAAAACTTTTTTCTTACCATCTGTGTTCCCTACACGGCAGATTAGGTTTCCCATATCATCCAGTTCCACGCTGTTTAACCCGCGTTTTTTTAGTTCAGGCATTAATGTGTCGCTAATGAAGCTTTTAATTTCTGGGTCGTATTCCATTTTGTCTGTCTGAGTACTTGGCCTGCTTACTAAATCCAGTGTTAGCCTTTTGAGATCTTCAATGTTCACACTGGATTTAACTATTTCATATAACTGATCACTCATAAAACAAACCGCCCTTCTCAATAAATTAAGACGTAAACGTATAAAAAATCAGGATATTCTAGTGATATATCATCAATATACTAAGATGGGTGGTTACCGTTATGATTTTCCCTAAATGCTTATAAATAAGTATAGTTTCAATTTCACCTTATAGTAAAAGCTAAACCCAACTCCAGTAATTTTTCCCGGGTTGGATGACCTGTTTCCACATTCCATCCTCTAACAGTATAATATTTGTCTAATAGTTTATTAATATCAAAGCTCTGACCCTGGGAAGCTCCTTCTTTTAGGGGTTCTGCATATCTTGGGGGTAGTTTATCATCTTTTTTACCCAGACCCAATCTAACATTATACATCCGTTCCAGGTTAACAATCCGTTCTCCAATCTTTAATAGTTCCTGCTCATCAATTTCCCAGCCTGTTACTGTCCATAAGGCTTTTGCTGTCATCTCTATGGGAATGGTTAAAGCCATTTGGGCAAATTTGCACATTTCCAGTGAATCGGTGAAGCCACTTACCTCTTCAGACCATTTGACCAGTTTTTCCTTTCCGGTATAAGCAAAACGATCGACTACTTCTTCTGATCCAAAGGCCCGTACTGCGTCTTCCTTAGTCCAAGTGGTCTCGGCTAAGGGAAAGGCCCGCAAATGGTCTGCACCCCGGTTCGATACAGCCCAACCTAGCCCCCAGGCTTTCATGCCTCGCGGTTCTTGCTCTGCGGGCTCCAAACCTTTGACATGGATGGCAAAATCTTCGGAACCCTTTATTTCTTCAGAAAGCTTTCTAACTCCTTGAGCTAACCAAGCTCCACAGCCCTCACGATAGGCTATCTTTCTAACCAATTCTATGATGGTTTCGACATTACCCCAGCTTAGATCAAGATTATCAACCTGTTCCTTGTTAATAAGCCCTCTCTGATAACATTCCATTATAAAGGATATTACTCCGCCGGTGGATATAGAATCCAAGCCAAACTGATTTAGAAGCTGGTTCAGTTTCAATATAGAGGGCAGGCTGTAATTTCCACATCTTGGTCCAATGGCTACAATTGTCTCATATTCCGGCCCTTCCGAGTATGCATCAGAATAAGGACCTTGTTCAGTATACTTAGTATACCTGCTGCAATGAATGGGACAGGCAAAACAACCCTTTAGACCAGTGGTATATGCCGCTATCTTATCTGATGTTAGCTTTTTAGTTTGTTCATCATAGGCTTTCTGAGCATTATTAATGGGCATAGTACCATTACGAATATATATATCTGTAATAGCCGTCGTCCCTAATGTGGATCTTATCGGATAACCAGGCGCACTGTAGATATGCTTCAGCATTTCATCAACAACTTTTAGGTGTTCCTCAGGATGGGCAATTTTTACCGGTTGGGTTCCTCGTACTACAACAGCTTTCAGGTTCTTAGAGCCCATTACCGCTCCCATACCGCAGCGCCCTACCGCCCGCTTTAAGTTATTGATAATAGCTGCATATTTGACCTGATTTTCCCCTGCTTGCCCAATTGCTGCTACTTGAATATTTGGACCCAAGGTTTCTTTTAGGCTAACTGTTGTCTCCCAGACATCCCGTCCCCAAAGGTGCGCTGCTTCTTTTATTTCTACTTGGCCGTCATTTATCCAGATATATACCGGTTTTTCAGATACCCCTGTTATTACCACTGTATCAAACCCTGCATATTTGAGCTCCGGTGCCCAAAATCCTGCCGAATTGCCATCACCAAAGATACCTGTTAGAGGTGACTTAGCTGTCACAGTATACCGACCATTGGTGGGTATAAGACTTCCGGTTAGAGGGCCGGTACTAAAAATTAACGGATTATCTGGTCCTAAAGGATCGGTTTCTGCTACAGTCATGTCATATAATATTTTAGCATTTAAGCCTCGCCCGCCGAGATATTGTTTTAATAGTTTTTCTGCTATATCTTCATGGTAAACCTTACTATTGCTTAAGTCGATAATGACCTTTTTACCTGTCCATCCATACATATTCAACCCCCCCTATTCAACCAAACTCAGTGTTTTTGTCGGACAATATTTAACACAGGCCGGGTCCCCGCCACAGATATCACATTTTAATATTATGTTTAGGCTTTGATGAAACCAAATAGCATTAAAGGGACAAGCTTCTACACAGGCCTGACATTGGGTACATAAATCATTAATATAAAGCACAACACCTGTTTTTTCATCTTTATACAGCGCACCGGTGGGACAAGCTTCTACACATTTGGGCTTACTACATTGCCTGCAAACAACAGGCTTTTCTGTTCCCCGTATTTCATCTTTCTCAATTTTAATTCTACCTCTTGATGGGTCACATACCTCACTTTTATTGAAACTGCATATCACTTCACAATAGCGACAGCCAGTACATGTATGTCTATCAACCTTAATGAAACTCATACTTTTCCCCCTTTAAAAAAAAGCAATTTTTCATAAACTTCTCCGAAGGATTTAAAAACACCTTTTCATTTTTAGATGAAATATCAGGAAAGTGTTTATCTTTAAATGATAAGAAAAAACCACCGGGAAATCTCCGGTGGAATAAAAAAGTAGGCGTATTTTAATAAAATTAGCTTTACTCGGTTATAGTTTACTTATCGGTGCAACTATAATAGGATCATCGCTTTGCAGAATATAACCTTTATCTCTAAAGTAAGACATGCTGTAAAGGAAGACAATCTCTAATACTCCAGTAATTAATCGAACAATTACGGATATTAAAATCATTTCAATTAATTTCGATGCTGGAACAACAAAGGCAAAGGCAAGCAGCGTAAATATTATGGCATTGACAAAAAGTCCTGTAGCTGTAGAAACAAACGTTCTTAACCAAAGCATACCGCCCTCTGTTCTGCGTTTAACAAAGTCAAATAAATTTACATTAATTATACCGCCAACATAAGTCGCTAGCATACTGGAAATAGCTACCCTTGGCACTATCCCCATTAAGTTTTTAAATGTTCCAAAATTTTCTGAATTAAAAGAGGGAGCTGGTAGAAAAATTAACCAGATGAGGAACAGGGTGGAAAGGGCTCGCACTATAAACTGCGCATAGACGGAAGATTTAGCGATCTTTGGACCATAAAATTCATTTAAATAGTCTTCACCCAAGGCCAAAATGGGGTACATTAAAGACCCAGCAACTATAAAATATTCTACTCCCCCTACGGATAATCCCACGAATTTGGAGGAAGTAAAGGAAACCATGATCTGCAAACCGCCCATTAATCCTACAATAACAAATGGTGCATATTTCTTGCCAAATTTTTCTGCCAGCAAGCAACCTACGGAAATCGTTAATAAACCAAAAATACATGTTAATAAGAGATTTGGAACACCTGACCAAGGACCACTAATCCAAGGACCCATGAAAAACCCTCCTTTAAATTTATATTATATTTTTAAAATCTCCTTGCTAATCTCAAACCTTACAGTGCATAAAGGATTAACCACTTGACAAATTCTTAAATGAGCACACTGGCCTGTTAGAGCATAAGCCTCATCAAAAGTTATATTCAGTTTTTCCCGAATAAAACCAATCATTGACCGTGTCGCTTCTTTACAGGCTTCTACCAAATCTTCATTAGAAACAACTATTTCATAACTGTCTTTAGTCTCAATTAGTGGATGTTTTATACTTTTAGCTTTGATAACATTAACTGTTAGAGTTACTACACTTCCAATTTCAATTCCAGTTCCTAATACTTCCCCTTCACCCATGGCAGCATGAACATCACCCACCGCCAATAACGCTCCTTCAACACTTACCGGTAGATAAACCTTACTACCAGGAGCAAGAGAAAGTACATCCATATTACCACCGTGATTACCTTGTCTTAAACAATCAATTTCTTCCAGGGGAGCAACTCCAATAGTGCCAATCATGGGCTTAACAGGAAAGCTAATTTTCTCATTAAAAAATACTCTGCCATTTTCCACGTTTACCTTTTTCAAATAGGGCTTAGTGACCTCATCCATTAAAATACCCATCCACTGCCCCATCCACATCTTACCCTGACTTTTCAAATCAATTTTGTCGATAGAAACTTCCAATAAATCGCCAGACTGAGCACCTTCAATATATACAGGGCCCGTAATAGAGAGAATCCGTTGAGGATAATTACCGTCACTATAATCTTTTTCAAAGACTTCATCGGGAATTCCGGGAGAACGAGTTTCTATTTTAAAAGTTTCCCCATCTTCCACCTTAGCAATTGGTTCATTAAATGGTGACATGGTATGAATTATCTTTTCATCGGAAATAAACCGCAATTTTAGAACCTCCTTTTAGTATATTTATTAATACTCTTAGCCCAGGCTTTTTGATTTTCGAGTATTTTCACTATAAGTGTACAATTTATCACAATCCTCGACTATGGCAATTTACACATATCTTTTTATTATTTTTGGTATATTAGCACAACATTATATATATTTTACATAAAAAAACCCCCCACCAATTTACAATGGCAGGGTTTGAAAGCATGGGAAACTTCATATAAAGGGTTATAGTAATCCTTGCAGATAAGACCTAATTGCCTTTATTAAAAGCCGAAAGCTATCTAACACTTTGTAATTAGCGAAGGCTTCTTGTGGCCAGGCTAACCTCGTAAATTCGCTTCACCATTACAGACAATTCAGCCTGGGCTCCCTGATCATCACTGGAGGGCTTTTGCGCTGCCACTCCGCAATGACCCGGCTTATCACTTCTATAGCTAGGATTGACTACAGTAATTCCTTGAATCAGCATAATATCCTGGATGGTACGCAAGGTTCCTTCCTGACCTCCAAACCGCGAAGCACCCACGGCCACAGCACCACCAACTTTGTTTAGTAAAACCTTGCCCGTCCACATATAACGGGCCTTGTCCCAAAAGGCTTTTAGCTGAGCACTTACTGTGCCGAAGTATACCGGAGAGCCTACAATAATTCCATCTGCTTCCCTTAGCAGCTGGTGAACTTCATAGAGGGGACTGTCCACCACACAGGCTCCCCTGCAGGGGGTTGAACAATTGGTGCAAAAGGGAACGGGAAACTGGTTCATGATTTCACCCGCCTGAATCAAGCAGGTAAGACCACCCATGGCCTCAACCTGTTCCATTGCTTTATTTAGCAGATATGCAGTGTTGCCATCTTTAATAGGGCTTCCATTTATACCCACAATAAATACAGGTTTCTCTCTTTCCAACATTACCCACCTCTTTACTGCAATTTATTTTAACTCTTTGAGGATCTGGACCACCCATTCCCTAGAAGTTCTGGTTTCCGCAGCCAGGAAGTCCACTTCCTCCTTACTTACATGGGTAATCTTGCTGCTTTCAAGTGAATTGCGGAGGTATGAGCGGCGTAATTTGCCCAAGGACTGGTCAGTCACTTGAAGCTGTGAAAAACGCTCCGGAATGACTATTGTTTTCCCCGGAACATTCTCTGCGGGGTCACCTCTTCTGATTTCAACGCCCATATTCTTGGCAAAATTCAACTGTGCCATAGGATGCTTTCCGGCCCCAGTGTATTCTGTTTCCTGGACAACAACTATTTCATCCTGGTCATATTCACTGGCAATTGCCAGGGCTGCAGCCAGGGAAGTATTGCCAGCGGGACCCCGCTCAAGTCCTTCTACTTCAGCCAAGGCCTGAGTGACATAGAAAACCTCTCCCTGGGTAACTGTAACATAACGGTCCAGGTAACGCAGAGGCCTAGCCGCACTCCGGGGAACATCGGTCCTGTCCGGCCAGGAAGCAAAGGGTACACCAAAGCCTGTATGCCCGGTGGTAAATGACTTACGGTTAAAATCATAGTCAGAGGCCATATGTAATCCCATCAGATCAACACTGACCCCAATTACCTTAGTATCAATACATCCGGCTTTCAACAGACCTCGAGCCGTTCCCGTTACATTGCCTCCCCCTGCGTGGGTGACAATAACAGCGGCCGGGTCCTGGCTATATCTTTCCCTTACCTGTCCGGCCAACTCATAGCCTAAAGTCTCCACCCCTGATATGCCTAGTGGGCTGTATAGGGATGCATTGAAAAATCCTGTCTCTTCTAAAAGAAGCAGAGACATGTAAAAAAGCTCCGGCCCAACGGTCAACTGGATAACCTCCGCACCTAACGCCTCGCATTTACGGGTCTTTTCAATTATCTCAGGCTGTCCAATATGTTTGGAATCAAATACCTCTTGAACAATGATGCACTTTAATCCCCTCATTGCAGCCTGAGAAGCGACAGCGGCCCCATAGTTGCCGCTGGTTGCAGCTATTACACCGGGATAACCTTTTTCACGGGCATGATAAACAGAGATGGAGGCCCGTCTGTCCTTAAAGCTCCCCGCAGGATTTGCGGCCTCGTCTTTGACCATAATCCGAGCCCCTTTTCCCGACGGCGAATTGGCCCGGACCAGGGCTGTGAGATTTTTGAGCTCGAACAAGGGGGTATTGCCTACACCCGCCTGTTTCTGAATGGCCGCTGTTTCCTCCAGAGAATAAGCAGTATTATTCATCATTCCTTCATAATCAAAGGCTAGGGGCGATATTTCAAAGGCAGCGTAATCTATTCCTAAGGCTTTGTTCATTATGTCGTTTTTCCTGCCCAACACAGACCCATAAGATATGTCCTTTGTCAATTTTCCTTCACCCCCCATAGCTGCTCCCGCAGTTCTGAACCGATACGCTGAAGTTCTGCCACCGCTGGCCCAAAACTCTGAGTATAACCGGGGTTGACCTCGGTTAGTTCTCCCTGGATTATCCGCCCTGTTACGGTTTTAATTGAGCAAAGCTGTCCTTTTTCACATTCATCCAGTGCAAAACCTTTTATCCACATTTCAAAGGGTACTGTACGTGTTTCTTCCGGCAGGGAAGCAAGCCTATCCTGAACTTCAAAAATTATCCCATGAACCTCTACCCAGTCCCCTGGTTTACATTTTAAATCCATACTTATCCCCCTTTCATTACCACCCTTTAACCATATCTAAAACGTTGTCCGGCACCTTACCACTAATGGCATCGGCAATTGCCCCTTCCAAAATAGATATTCCCCGGTCAAGCTCCTCTTGTGTAATTACTAGCGGCGGACAAATTCTTAAGACTGACCCGCTGAAGAAAGTAAGATAAAGTCCTTGTTCATAACAACGCCAGACTATTTTGGCCGCCAGATCCCGGGCTCTTTCCCGGGAAGATCTATCTTTAACAAGATCCACACCTATCATAAAACCCTGTCCCCGTACCTGACTGATCTGTTCATATTCTTCCGCAAGACGGTTAAATCTTTCTCTGATGTAACGACCCATTTCCTCCGTTTTCTTTAATAACCCTTCCCGGCGAATTATGCCAATAGTCGCTAGGGATGCAGCACAACAAATTGGATTACCTGAAGTACAGAAGACATGTCCCGGTGAAGTCCAGGCTTCAAAAATCTCCTTCCTAGCTACCAAGGCAGATAATGGCATCCCTGAGGCTAGTGCTTTGCCAATTACAATGATATCAGGCTCAAGATTAAAGTGTTCTATACCAAACCATTTCCCGGTGCGGCCCATGCCGGTCTGAACTTCTTCCGAGACAAAAAGAATCCCATGCTTCTTACAAAAATCATAGAGATACTGCATATACTCCTGGGGCGGAATTATTATACCCGAATCTCCCTGAATGGGCTCCATGATTACAGCAGCCACTTCATCAGGTGAAAACAGAGTTTCAAACATCCCAAGAAAGTACTGATAGCAGGCTAAGCCGCATCTCTCGGCATTCTGGTGTCCTAGGGGGCACCGATAACAGTCAGGGTAGGGGACGTGATAAATTTCTGGTACCCCAGGACCGAAGTGATAACGCATGGGTAAACTGACCGCTGAAATGCCCATGGCGCCATAGGTATTGCCATGATAAGAACGCAAAAAGGCTATGATTTTCTGGCGTCCCGTATAAGCCCTGGCCGCTTTAATTGCCCCGTCATTGGCATCTCCACCGGAGACACCATATGCCACTCTTTTCTCAAAGTTCCCCGGGGTTATTACTGTTAGCTCTTCTGTAAGCTCTGTCAGTTTTTCGTGGAAAGCATATGCGGGGTTACAGTGGATTAAGGATTCTGCTTGTTCTTTAATTGCCTCTACCACTGCCGGGTGATTGTGGCCAACGTTTGAGATGGCGCCGAAGGAAAGGAAATCAATGTATTTCCTACCTTCCAGGTCCTCTAAAACAGCACCCCTGCCGGACTTCACAACTAAGGGAAAAAAGGGAATGCGGATAGAGCGGGAAAGCAGTTTCTCATCCTTATCAATTATAGACCGGGTTTTATTACTGATATCCATAAACTAACCCCCTTTACACTTGATAAATTAATCTAGTTTAACTTTTTGCCCAATCTTCCGGGCTAAGGCCTCTTGGTATACATGCCAGCCGCTCAGGACATCTTGGGCCGCTGTTCCGACACTCTTAAAAAGGGTGTAATCCTCCGGTGTGCGCCGCCCCTCTACTGAGCCCATCAGGACGTGCCCCAGTTCAATAACTTGTTCCTCTTTAATCAGGCCCTGGGCTAGCGGACGAGCCAGGTCTCCGGGGACAAAGGCAGCAGGCTTACTATCAACTGTAATAATACTGGAGGCCTGTACCAGTTCCTCATCGATTTCCTGCATAGAGGAGCTAAATGAGCCAGTGGCATTAACATGGGTTCCCGGCTTTAGCCATTCTTTCCGGACAATAGGCTCATAGGATGTAGTGCAAGCACAGATAACATCACTCTGGTTACATAATTCCGCAGCTGAAGTACAGATTATTATTTCTACGGGTCT
The DNA here is from genome assembly GCA_000961765.1 of Clostridiaceae bacterium BRH_c20a. GTDB lineage: Bacteria > Bacillota > Peptococcia > Peptococcales > BICA1-8 > BICA1-8. Next base: position 59,801 of record LADT01000042.1, read on the forward strand.
GGCTGCTTTTTCCGTCAATTCCTTCAGTTGGCCGACTAGGGTTTCCACTTTACTAAGGGTCCGGGAATAGAGCAAAATCTTTTCGATGGGTCTTACTGCCAAGACAGCCTCGGCCTGATGGAAGGACATACTCCCTGCTCCCAGTACTCCCAAGGTAGACGCCTCTGGTCGGGCTAAGGCCGCGGTAGCCACAGCCGAAGCTGCTCCCGTTCGGATTGCCGTCAGGTAAGTAGCATCCATAACTGCTTCCAGTTGGCCAGTCTTATTATTAACAAGCATTAAAGATCCTATGGTTGCCGGTAGTCCCTGGGAGGGGTTTTCCGGAAACAGCGAAACGATTTTGACACTTAACAATTCTTCATCCCCCACCAAGCCGGACATAACCAGCATATCTGCTTCCTGTGAAGGGATGGAGACTTGGTGCCGTTGGGGAACGTTGACCTTTTTGTCTGCTATGTTAATAAACGCCTTGGATGTAGCTTCTATTGCTGCTTTTATTGGGAAAAGCTGTCGAACTTCAGCTTGGTTTAAAATTAACAAGCTATCAACTCCCGTTTTCAATATTTGTTTTTATATGCCAACTGGCGAATGGCCTCTGCCAATACTGTCACCCCTGCCATGCATTGACTAGGGGATGTATACTCTTCCCCGCAATGGCTTCTGCCCCCAGTGCTGGGTACGAAGAGCATGCCGATTGGGGCAAAACGAGCCGCCATAATGGCATCGTGCCCGGCACCACTAACCATTTCATGATAGTCAAGTCCGGCCTTACGAGCCGCCTCAGCTAAAATATCCCTTAATATTGGACTACAAGGCACCGGTTCCACCGCCAGTATATTTTTCCATTCCACTAGTACGCCCGTTTGGGCTGCTACTTTTAGGGTCTCTTCCTCCAATTGACTATACAAACCCTTTAGTTTTTTGGGATCAGGGTCCCGCATATCAATGGTAAAAACCGTCTCAGCGGCCACAACATTTACAGCCCCGGGGTTAGCTGAGATTCTGCCTACAGTAAATACGGTATCTCCCCCGGACTGTCGGACACATAAATCCATGGCCCCAATCATCTTGGCCGCGGCCAATAAAGCATCATGCCGCATTCCCATGGGCGTAGTGCCCGCATGGTCACTGCGTCCCCTGATAGTGAGTTCTGCCTGTCTCATGCCCGTTATACCACTTACTATACCTATTGGACAACCCTTGGCTTCGAGTACGGGCCCTTGTTCAATGTGCAGTTCCAAAAAGGCTTCTACATCCGATCGTGGGGTAGAACCGGAAGGGGAGAGACTATAGCCAAATGCTTGAGCAGCGGCTTTCAGGGAAATACCGTTTTCATCCACTTTAACTAACTCTTTTTCTTCCAAATCACCGGCCATCCATTTACTGCCCATAAGACCGCTGAACCTGCTGCCCTCCTCGCCGATAAAGGCGATAACTTCAATAGGATTCTGCGGTCGGCCATAGGTTTTCAGCAGGTAGCCTGCTGCAATTATGCCACCTGCAACACCCAGCATCCCATCATATATTCCTCCACCTCTAACTGTGTCAAGGTGTGAACCCATTGTGACAGCCCGGGCCTGGTTGTCTGTACCCTCAATACGGCCAATTATGTTGCCAATACCGTCCTTTTTCACCTCAAAGCCGTGTTCTTTCATCCAGCCCGCTACAAGATTGGCCGCCTCCTCATATTCCTGAGTATAGGGGCTACGCCACAGGCCAAATTCTCCAATGCCAACCTTTCCTAGTTCCTGCAGATAACTGGAAAGCAAAACTTCATACCCATGTGAATTGAGCTTTTGTAAATCTTTAGATATTTTCATCAAGTGCTAACCTCCCTGAAAAATTCCAAGCCCCTTTTTTAAGCTATCCATTAAGGCACAATCGGGAGCAGAGCCAGTATCTCGCAAACCTAAAATATCGAGAAATGCCCAGAAAATAGCTAGATTGGTAGAAACCACTGGGATGCCCAGGTCGTGCTCCAAGGGAGCTATTACTTCTAAGGTCCGTAAGTCTGTGGCCAGGATGCAGAGAGCATCAGCCCCTTTAAAACCCATAGCCCTAGCTTCCCGGTAGAGGCTTTCCGGGGTTACCCTTGTTACTGCATGATAATCATCAATATCCAAACTTTTTAAGGCCACCGGGTTTAGACCCCATTCCTGAAAGTAAGGGGCTACAAGAGGCTGAATTGTAGAAGGATAAGGTGTAAGCACAGCCACATTTTTGGCCTGAAGCTCAATCAAGGCTTTGGCAGTGCATTGGGCGGCAGTAATCAATTCCACTCCCTGCCCCTGTATACGCTCCTGAAAGGAGCAATCCCACTGTTTTCCTTTGACCAGGCTGGTTGACATGCAGGCATAGACAATAACGTCCACCTGGGAAAGAGCAAGTTCACCAGTACCACGGGAAGCCTGGGTTTCCATGCGGTTCAAAGCTTCTGAATTAAAGGCTCCCTCCACAATCATTCGTGTGGCAAAAGCCGCCGCCCCTTCAGGTAAGACTTTACTCATTTCGGGTTCAATAATAGTATTATTGGCAGGAATCAAAAGACCAAGTTTACCTCTCCACCCGTACATTTTAACTATCATCCTTTCACTATGCCCAAGGCACAAAAACTAATGATGTCATCTCATTCTCAATTCTCCATTTTCAATTTTCAATTCCTAGAAACACTCTCTCCGTAACCGGGTTTTACAATTATAGTGCCGCTGTCATATACCCATTTCCCCCGGACCATGGTTTTCTCAACCCTACCCTGGAGTGTTACTCCCTCAAAAGGAGTCCATTTCGATTTGCCCAGCAGTGCCTTTCCTTGGACCTTCAAACTGACCCTAGGGTCAACTATGGCTAGGTCAGCATCTACCCCCGCAGCTATGGTCCCCTTGCGGGGGTAAAGGCCTAGCCAACGGGCAGGCTGTTCAGACATAAGGTTGACGATATTCTCTATGGTAATTCTTCCTCGACTGGCGGCATCCAGCATTAGGGGCAAAGCTGTTTCTAAGGTGGGGACACCACTGGCCCCTTTCCAGATATCCTCTTTTCCTGCTATCTTTTCTTCCCAGCTATGGGGTGCATGATCTCCGCCAATCATGTCGATTGTGCCATCAACAAGCTCGGTCCACAGAGCTTTAACCATGTCTGCTTCCCTAAGAGGCGGAGCCATCTTAGCTGCCGGTCCTAAACGAAGCATGTCATCGGTGTTCAGAAAAAGATGATGGGGATTTACTTCGATCTTAATATCTGCCAAAGACTTTAAAGCTTTATAAGCTTTTATTACGTTAAGTGCCTCCATTGTGCTTATCTGCCGAAATAGAAGCCGGACATTTGTTACCCTAGCTATTTGAGTGATGCGGGCCACCTCGGCAGCTTCCGCCACCGGTGGTCTGGCCTGTACCCAGGCCAGGGGATCTATCCGGCCACTATTTTGTAAGTGCTCTGTTTCGGCAGCAACTATGCTGGCATCGGTGGCATAAACAGCCACCGGCAGTCCCAGCTGGACCGCGTTCCTAAAAATTTGCAAGTAATGGGCTCCATCTCTAACCAACCACCCCTCAGGTACATCGCAGGCAGCAACATCCAAGATAATGGCTCCTGCATTTTTTAGAGCTACCAAATTTTTGATGTTTTGAGGGGTCACTTGGGCACTCACCCCAAAGTCAACTACACAACGGTCCTGACCCAATTCCAGTAAATTCCTGATACTGGCGCTATCGACAGCAGGGGGAGACGTATTAGGCTGTGCCACCACAGTTCCATACCCCCCGGCCGCAGCTGCACAGGTCCCGGTGTAGAAATCCTCCTTTTGGGTATAGCCGGGGTCCCGCAGGTGTACATGTGTATCAACTAGAGCAGGAATTACCAGTTTACCCTCGGCATTATAATAGCCGTCAGCTTCCGGCACATTTGAACAGTCGGAAATAGCAATGATACGGCCGTTCTTAATGGCGAGATTGGCTTTACCCCTCCAGGAGGAGGTTACTACCTCTCCATTCATCACCACATAATCAAACAAACCTGTCACCCCTTCTTGAAACTAATATTCATGCTGCAATTATCTTACATCTCAGCTTTTTCTTTAATTACCTGGTTATGCCCACGCTATCAGGATAGGTAATGCTAGGCAGATAAAGGGTCAATTCTGGCCAGTAGGTGATTAAAAGCAGGGCAATGAGAGTTACAGCTATAAAAGGCAGTACTGCTGGAATTATCTTGACCATAGGCACTTTGGTAACACCTGTAGCAACAAATAAGTTTAAGCCAAAGGGCGGTGTATACATACCAATTGCTAGATTTGCCGTCAGCACAACACCCAGATGAACGGGGTTAATGCCCATTTTCATTGCCATTGGATAAATCAAAGGAGCAAGAATGGTAACCGCCGCCGCTCCATCCATAAACATCCCGGCAACTAAAAAGAGAACGTTGATAGACAACCAGAAGACTATCTGAGTGGTATTGGGACCCAGCATCATTTCTGCTAAGAGCTGCGGGGCCTGGTTAACGGTAAGAACCCAGCCAAAAACTGAAGCTCCAGCTACCAAAACCATGACACCCGCCAGGGTTATAGTGGACTCGAGAGCCGTTTCTAGCAGAGACTTCCAAGTGAACTCCTTGTAAACATACATCCCCACGAAGGCAGCATATACAGCCGAGACACCGGCTGACTCTGTGGGAGTAAAGACCCCTGTATAAATTCCACCGAGAATTATAAAAGGAACTCCAAGAGCCCAAGCCGCATCCTTACCTGTCCGAACAATTTCCTTTAAGCTAAAATGTGAATCAGGCTGGCGCTTTCCTTTGACGGCTACATAATAGGAGTAGGCTAGGATAGAAATTCCGAATATTATACCGGGTATAATGCCAGCCACAAATAAGGCGCCGATGGAAACTCCAGTAACCGTACCATAAACTATCAGAGTTATGCTGGGGGGAATTAGAATAGCTACAGCACCGCTAGCAGTAATCAAACCAACGGCAAAGGCACTGTCATATCCCTTTTTTGTCATTTCGGGATACATAAACCCGCCCATGGCGGCAACAGTGGCTGGGCTTGAACCAGAAAGGGCTCCAAAAAACATACAAGCCAACTGGGTAGTAAGAGCCAGACCCCCACGCATAAAACCAGCTAAGCAGAGGGTAAACTCCAAAAGCCTTTGGGCAATACCTCCTCTACGCATTATGTCTGCAGCAAAAATAAAAAAGGGCATAGCCATCAAGGAAAACTTATCAATTCCGGCAAACATCCGCTGAGCCACAACGGAGGTTGGTATATCACTACCAAAGATTAATGCCAAAAGAGGGGCAAAGGATAGTGCGATAAAAATAGGCACCCTAGCAAAAAGCATGAAAAAAAGAACCAAAAGCATAGAAAGAATCATTTACTGCTCCCCTCCTTCTTTAAAAGTTAAGTAAAAATGCTGAGAAAATCTAAGAGCTCCCAGACCAAAGCCCAGCGGCAGACAAAAGTACACCAAGTAAAAAGGCAGTTGTAAGGCAGGTGATTTCTGGGCTGTAGCCATCTGCTTACTCACCGTCTCAAAGCTGTAAAAAATCATCATTACACAAAAAACAATAGAGACCAGGTCAGCAAATAAAGTCATGTACCTCTGATTCTTCTTGCTGAGAAATGCGGCAAAAAAATCGATGCTGACATGGGCATTCTTACGGGCATTGAGACCGATCCCAATAAAAGTAGCCCAAATAATAAGATAGCGGATTAATTCTTCAGACCAAGGCAAACCCGCTTTAAAGACATAACGCAGAACCACGTTAATAAACATCAGCGCTGTGGCTAGTATAAAGCCCAGCGAACAAAACCATTCTTCAGCTTTGCCAATTAAAGTGTTAAGCTTTTCCATGGACATACCACCTTGTTGTTTTGAATTTTAATTTTTTTAAAAAAGGAGAGGCTCCTTCTGGCAGCCCCTCCCTGGAGGTCTTAATGGCATGATTCAATTCTTGGCTTCCTATTATTTATTGGCTTCCTCAGCGGCTTTCTGGAGCTCAGTTACCATATCTGCGCCAACGCGGCCGGAAACGAACTCAACAACAGGCTTGGAGGCAGCTTGGAAAGCCGTAAGTTCTTGCTCACTTGGAACGTATACTTCCATCTTGTTCTTTTTCAGTTCTTCCAGCCACTTATCGGAGTTGGTCTTCATCTCTTCCCACTCGGACTTGGAAGCGAATATAGCAGCCTCACTAACATTCTTCTGAATATCTGCAGGCAGTCCGTCAAACCACTGCTTGTTGGCTACAGTAATATACAAGAAGGGAGCGTGGTTGGTCACGGTTACAACCTTCTGAACTTCCCAAAGCTTCAGCATGACAAGAGTCTGAAAGCCGTTCTCTTGCCCATCAACAACTTTTTGCTGGAGAGCGTTGTACATTTCACCGTACTCGATAGGAGTAGGATTTGCTCCAAAAGCCTTATAGGTCTCAATTAGGATAGGTGCTGGCATAACACGGAACTTCATACCTTTTAAAGCTGCCGGTCCTTTGATGGGGACGTTGGCTGTCATCTGCTTTAAACCACCGGTTTCCATTCCCAGTGCAACCATACCCTTTTCTTCTAGCCCCTTATTGATTTTAGCTGCGGCAGGACCAAACATAACTTCCTGAGCTGCATCCATGTCTTTGAATAAGAAAGGAATATCATAAACCTCTAAGGCTTGGTTAAAGTTAGAAAGCACGGAAGTAGGCTGCTGGGTCATTTCGATAGTACCGTTGGCAGCTTGCTCAGCTTGCTCTCTCATCTGTCCCAACTGCATATTGGGGAAAATAGTTACCTGAACCTGACCGTTACTGAGTTCTTCCACTTTTTGTTTAAAGGCTTCTACGCCGCGATGCTGCGGGCTGTTAGTATCCTGATTATGACCAAATTTAATTTTGTAAGTTTTTGCTTCCTTAGCAGGCGCCGGGTCAGACTTGGAGTCAGGCGCCGGAGCAGGTGTTGGATCAGGTTTTGAACAACCTGCCAATGCTAAAACTAAGACTGCTACCAAACACACAACAATAAGCTTTTTAAAGTTAAACTTCATTTTTATTCCTCCTCTTTTTTTCAATCAAATTTTGTTTGTCTTAAATAGGAAAACGCAACACGGGACAGCTTCCTCTCATCACCTCCTTAAATGACCTGACCTTACTTTACTTAAAAACAAATCCGATGAATTGGTCAATTCCGAGTGTGGGCAGCTCCCACTAGGCTGTTAACATCTTCTATCCCTTTTTCTTCTAAATATTGTTCAAGCCCTGCTAAAATTTTAGGCGCAGCCATGGGGTCGAAAAAGTTAACTACACCCAACGCCACTGCCTGAGACCCTGCCAAAAGAAACTCAATGACATCACGGACATTGGCAATTCCCCCCATCCCGATAATGGGTATCTTCACGTTTTGGTATACCTGGTAAACAAGGGCGACAGCAATGGGACGGATAGCTGGCCCCGAGAGGGCTCCCATCACATTTCCCAAAAATGGCTTTCTTGTTTCTATATCAATCATCATAGCCCTGGGAGAGTTGATCATAGAGATAGCATCAGCTCCAGCAGCTTCTACAGCCTTGGCAACCTCGATAATATTGGACTGATCAGGGGGAAGCTTGGGGATTAAGGTCAGCCCTGTTTTCTTTCGGGAAAGAGCTACCACCTTGTAAGCCATATCCTTGTTAGCCCCAAACTGCAGACCTCCTGCCTTCACATTGGGACAGGAAAGGTTTAATTCAATCCCCGCCAGAAAGCCCAACCCATCACTTAGTTCAACTATCTCGGCATATTCTTCTTCAGTCCGTCCCACAACACTTAAAATAACTGGGGTCTTAAGTGCTTTAAGCTTAGGTACATCCTCGCTGACAAACATTTCCCAGCCTTTACTGGGTATACCCACTGCGGAAAGGACCCCGGAGGGGGTTTCTGTTATCCTCGGAGGAGGATTGCCAGGCCAAGAATAAGCCCGGACTGTCTTTGGAACAAAGGCGCCGAGTATATCAGGAGAATAAAGGCTCTCATAATCCAGACTATGGCAGCCTGAACCTGTTGTTATGGGATTTTGCATTTTTATTTTACCAATCTTTACGGAAAGATTAACCATTTGAGACCACCTCCCAGGACAAGAAAACAGGTCCTTCTTTACATACCCGCTTATAACACCTGCTCTTCTGATCCTGACCTTGATATAGTTCAACCACACAACCCTGACAGGCTCCTAGTCCGCAGGCCATATACTGGTCTAGGGATATCTGGGCATTAATTCCCTGCCGGTGAGCCAGGTGGTGGATATTTTTAATTAAACTGCAGGAAGGACAGAAGTCGCATAATCCTCCCATATAAATCTGATCCAGCTTGATCTTACCAGCTACCCGTTCCAACTCCTTTGTCATAAATGGACCACATCTCCAGGCACCGTTGTCCGGGTAGAATAACAATTCACCTTTTCCTTCAAGGAAGCTAAAAGAGTGCAAAAGCTCAGTGTATTTCGAGCTTAGGAAAGCATATACCCCCACTCCCTTTGCTGCAGCCTGATCAATTAAGGCAGCTAAGGGACCTATGCCTGTATCTCGACCCAAAACCGCAATATTTTTAGCTGAAGCAGGAAGGGTAAAGCCATTACCCAAGGGGCCCAATATTGAACAAGTATGACCTGGTTCCCAGGTCGTCATAATCTCAGTACCCTGGCCTACAACCTTGTATAGGATATCAATAACCCCTTCTTCCTTATAGATTCTCGAGACCGTTAACGGCCTTCTGAACAAAGGATCGGTCTGTTCAGTTAGCCGGAGCATTACAAACTGTCCGGGAACAATGATGCGGGCTATTTCCGGGCACTCTAATTTAATCAGCCAGAAATTTTCCATAACTTTGCTATTTTCTAATACTTTACCACTGATATCATACTTTTTGTCCATTTTTTACACCTCACCTAAACATTTTTCCTGGCTAACAGCTCTTAGTCAGCCAAGATAATCAAGAACGGCGTAAGCATAAAATAAAATTGCCTCGAGCATCCAGCCTGACCAATAAGCCCAGTTCCTCCACATAAGGTTTGACTATGTTTTTAATAAATTCCTGGACCATAGGCTCATTTTCAAAGAGCTCCGCCTGAGGACTAGGAATCCCTAGGATCTTCTGGGTAATCTCAATTATTTTTGAGCCCTCACTTAGCTGTTCAACCAACTCAACAAGATATCCTTCATTTTAACTATCATTCCTTTCGCTATCCTCAAGGCCATTGGTTTACTAGAGCTTTACCCACTCAAGGTTTAATTTTTCGAGAGTTTCTTTTTTAGGAATTCCTGTATCAGTATCCCAGTTCATAGCTGTATAATACTGCTCTAGCAAATTCCTTAAATCTTCTGGGCTCACTCTTTCTCCGCTGCCCGGTCCATCGGGAACAGGTTCTTCCATTAAACGTCCCGGCAAGGTATCATCTGCTGAAGTAAACCCTTCCCGGATGTTGTAGCAGCGCTCCAAGGTATTAATTCGGGCTGCCGCAGTGTAAAGATCCTCAATAGTATAAGTGTGGCCAAGGGCCGCACTGAGAAGTTCACTCCAGTTCTGCCAGTCAAAACTCCGGTTGTAAGCAAAAGTACAGTTGGGTCCGCTATCCTGAATAATCCTTAGGGCAGCATGCCTTTTCACCAGTTCCCCTTTGCCTTCTATCTCTTTGTGTATTCCCAACTTAAGTTCCTCAAAAACAGGAAGCCCAATGGCATGGTGGCAACCGCCTCGGTTGCCGGCGGCAAAGACTATTGCCTGTCCCTTGGCTGTCCTCGGTTCATATCCACCCAACTCCATACCTTTTACATGCATAGCAAAATATTCGCTGCCCTGACCGATTTGTTCAGCCGCCCGTTTGGTTCCCATAGCCAGAAGGGCACCAAACCCTCTCCTGTAAGCGATATCTTCAATAAGGGTCAAAACCACCTTGCTGTTTCCGAAGCGAACCTCCAACCCCCCTGTATCCTCCCTATCAAGATATCCCCTTTCGAAGCATTCCATGGCAAAAGCAATAGATACTCCCGCAGAAATGGTGTCAAGCCCCAGCTCATCACAGAGTTGATTTGCCGCTATAATTGCCTCCGGGTCTCCAATACCGCAAGCAGAACCCAAAGCAAAGATAGATTCATACTCAGGTCCGTCGCAACTTGCCCCGGCAAAAGGGCCTTCTTTTACTAGGGTCAGCTTGCCGCAGCGCAAGGGGCACCCAAAGCAGCCTGTATCTTTAACAACCAGCCCCAGGTTATCCCGCATATAATTCATGGAGATATCCCGAGCCTTAGAGAAGGTACATTGAGCCCAGTTGGATGTAGGCAGCCCTCCCAAAGCGCTGCGGGCTTCTTGGGACTCTCCTGTACCGTAGCGGGCAAAACTGTCGCCATTGCCGGGCTTTGCCTTAAAGTCTGTCATAATTCTTTTAAAAATCTGCTTATATTGCCCCGGATCAGCCATGCTAATCTGTTTATGTCCCTTTTCCACCATTATTGCTTTAAGGTTTTTACTTCCCATAACGGCGCCTAGACCACCCCGGCCAAACTGGCGCCAATCATCGGTACTGACACCCGCATAAGGAATGAGGTTTTCCCCGGCAGGTCCTATGATGGCCCCGGAGAAACTTGAACCAATTTCGTTTTTTAGATGGTATAGGGCTAGGGTGGTACCCATCCCCCACAAATATTGGGCTTCCCTGACTTTGATGCCATCGGGAGTAATCAGTAAATTAACAGGCTTTTCTGCTTTTCCTTCAACTATGATAATATCATATCCTGCCTGGCGCATATTAGCTCCCAATCTTCCGCCAGCCATTGTGTACATATATGTCCCGGTAAGGGGGGATTTCGTTAGCATAATTACCCTAGAAGCTGTTGGAAAACCAGTGCCAGTAAGGGGTCCCGTAGCTAGAATCACCTTATTTTCAGGCGAAAGTGCCTCAATAGCTGGTCCCACTTCATCCCACATAATTTTAGCACCAAGGCCCCGGCCGCCAATAAATCTTGAGACGGTCTCTTGGTCAATCTTTTCGATTTTGCTGGTACCACTGCTTAAATCAACCCTTAACACTCTGCCGAAATCAGACACAATATTCACCCCTATTTTCCCCAAGATGTTTTTTCCAAAAAGTGAAAATACCACTTTCAACAAAGTTTTTGTAATATTGCTGACTGCCGTTCAACCTGGTCCTTGTGGGTCCTAAAAAAGGCATCCCTGATTCGTTGACCCCGTTTGGTGGTCTCATCCATAATTTTTTGCTCCGAATTATTCAGCAATCTTCCATTTAATAAAACCGGTTTACCCTGGACTATCACAGTTTCTACCGCAGAAACCGGTTCAGAATATATTAGCTGCCACATTACATTATTAAGAGGATTTAAAGAACAGTTTTCCAGATTCAACAAAACAAGATCAGCCTTTTGACCAGGTGCTATTGTACCCAGGTCATTTTGAAGCAAGACCTTGGGTCCATGGTGAGTAACCATCTCCCAGACATTATGGGGCTGTATCCAAGTATCGGGCTGTTCATTTAAGGCATTGTGAATTAGCCCTGCCAGTTTCATAGATCCAAACATACTTAAACTACCTGAAACATTAGCTCCGTCAGTACCCAAGGCCACAGGCACTCCTTTTTCCCTGTACTTTGTTACCGGTGCAATACCGCTGCCAAGAATGGAATTACTAGCAGGACTGTGCACAACGGTAGCACCGCGGGATGCAACCAGGTCTATTTCATCTTCCGAAAGCCAGATTGAGTGAACTAATGATGTACGTTCACTTATGCATCCCAGTTGATCCAAGTGAAAAATCATTGGTTTTCCATAAAGGGATTCTGCGGTCCGAGCCTGGGCCCTTGTCTCCAAGACATGGGTGTGGAAACCGGTATCAAGCAGCATGGCCTGTCTTGCACATTCCCGCAGAAGCTGATCCGAACAGCGCTGCGGTCCCGAAGGCCCAAAAGCAACCTGGAGTCTCCCCTCTTTTGTATGCCATTTTTTATATAGTGAGGTTGTGAGTTCTAGTAAATCATTAGCAGAAGGGACTTCTTGGTTCTTAAATTCAGCAGGAACAAGTTCTTCCCTTACAGGCAATGTTGCATAATAGGGCTTATCACTGATCATAGGAGCCATGGTAACCCGTATTCCTATATCCCGATAGGCCTGCATTGCAGCATCAAGAGCCTCCGGCCCTTGGGCTAAGTGATCCATGCAACTTGTCGTCCCCGTCTTCAGCATTTCCATGGCTCCACTCAACACATTCCAATAGACGTCTTCCGGTGTTAAAAGGCCGCCTAGAGCCATGGTGTAAAGCATCCATTGTTCCAAGGCGACTGTAGGGTTAAGTCCTTTTACAAAATTGGCATAGGAATGGTAATGGGCATTGATAAGGCCAGGCATTATTAGTTTGTTTTGCCCATCAATCACCATATCAAAATTATCGGGTTCTATATATACCCCAGTTGTTACAGAAGCGATTTTTCCCTGTTCAATAGTAACACAACCCTCTAACAGTAAAGGGTTTTCTTTGTCTCCTGTAAATATAGAAATATTTCTTATAAGAATTTTCGACATATAAAGTAATTCTCCTTTGCTGGAAGTTATCCAATCTTTAAGAATACATTATTCTTGCTAAAAAACGGGCCATTTGAGTGACTGTATTTTCTGAAAGTTCATCTTTTTTTATTCGCCATTTTTTATGTGAAGTCCTTTACTTTATTTGCGGAAAGAATAGGAAGCTCTTTATCCAAAAGTGATAAACGAGATAAGAACACCCTTCGGATATACTCCGAAGGGTTAAAAAGGGGGTAAGGAGTTTGTATACTAAAATTATGGGGAAGCCGTTTTAAGTTGTTCTTTTTTAGCTCTCAAATATTGAATAAACAATACTATAGCTAATGCAGCTAACCCAAGTATATCAGTTGTTTTTCCGTACATTACCAACATGATAGATGAAATTCCTAGCAAGCCTCTATCCATTAGAGTTGTTTTAGTTAATAAAAAGCCTTGCATAGCCGCTGAAAATGACAGTACACCCAATAAGGCAGTAATAGATGCTCCTATAATTTGCATGGCTGTCCCTTGCCATAAAAGGAAGGGAATATACACAAACATAATTGGAATATAATAAATGGAAAGTCCCATTCTTAGAGAATACCACCCGGTTTTCCAGGCATCAGCCTGTGCTATAGCAGCAGCAACATAGGCCGATATGCATACTGGAGGAGTTATTACCGCTAGTTGACTGGCCCAGAATACGAAAAAATGGGCAGTTAATAGGGGTACTCCCATTTCCACTAATGCGGGAGCAGCCAAAGTTATTAAAACTAAATAGGCAGAGGTAACATTCATACCCATCCCCAGTACAAAGCTGGCCACCATGACCAAGAAAAGGGCTATGGGTACACTGCCTCCGGATAACTTTAAAACTATTAGGCTAAATTTCATACCCAACCCTGGCAGGGCAATGGCAGTAATAATAATCCCGACTACCCCTGCTGTTACGGCCATTATTAAAGAACTCTTAGCACCTTCTGCAAGGGTTTCAAAAACATCCCTAGGCGTCATTCTAGTTTCCTTTCTTACAAAAGAAACCAGAAAGGCGGTAACTATAGCCCAAAAGGCGACCATTGATGGAGAGTTCCCCCTGAGAAGAAAGACAACAATTACCAAAATAGGAACGAGAGAATGCCAACCTGATTTTAATACCGTCCAAGGGTTGGGCAATTCTTCTACAGGCATACCCTTAAGTCCCATACGCTTTGCTTCTAGATACACCATAAAGATCATACTAAGGAAAAACAGTAAGGCAGGAATAAGTCCGGCTTTAACGATTTCTATATAGGGTACTCCTATAAAGGCCGCCATCAGGAAGGCTGCTGCTCCCATTATCGGCGGCATAAATTGTCCGCCAATGGATACAACCGCTTCAATTGCCGCAGCTACATGACGTTTATAACCCCTAGAGATCATTAAAGGAATAGTTACAGCCCCTGTTATGGCTGTATTAGCAGTAGAAGAGCCTATTACTGAACCCAATATCCAGCTTGATACCACAGCAGCCTGAGCAGGGCCACCCGTAAATCTTCCCACAAAAGCTTTAGATAGTTCAATAAAAAACATCCCTGCACCAGACCTCTGCAAAAAGGTACCAAAGATAATGAATAAAAAGATAAAGGTAGAAAATATATACACAACAGACCCGAAAATCCCGTCAGTACTGGCATAAACTACACTGATCACTCGGTTTAAATCATAACCTTTATGGGAAATTATCGCGGGTAATGATCTTCCATATAAGGTGTAAAATATAAAGACAATCCCAATAATCGGCAAGGCCCAGCCCACTATACGTCTAGCAGCCTCCAAAACGAGAATAACTGTGATAACTCCTAGATAAACATCAATAGATTCCAATTTTAACCCGGCCATATCTGCATAATAATTAAACCTATACATAAAAGAAACTACCACCAGACAGGACAAAAGGACTAAGCCCAGATCAATAATTTCTGTGTATTTGTTAACTTTATTTTTAATAAGGGGATAGATTAAAAATGTCAATACTAGTGTAAAGAGTATATAAAGCCCACGGCTAATATGAGCCTCCCAGACTCCAAAAGCAGCCTGGTACAAAAATACTCCCGAAAAAGCTGCTGCGAGCAGATTAATTGCTTTATTCTTAATTTCTGAATATATCAAGATGAATATTCCCCTTTCTTCCATGTTACCTTCAGCCTAGGGATTTTTCCCTAGGCTGAAGGAATGCAAAAAACTACCTATTTGTTTTCACTGTAGAATTTTTTTGCACCTGGATGGAGCTCTAAATTAATCTTTTCAAAACGTTCAATTCCAGGTGACATTTCTTTAAAAGCAGCCTGAGTATTTTCTAAATATCCACGCCCTTTTTCTGAGAACATAACTTTTAACATTTTGTAAATAACCTCTTCAGGTATATCATCTCTAGCTACCCAGATAACCGTATAACCCACGGTTTTAACTGGTTCCTGCAAACTTTTATAGCCACCAACCGGGATGGTATATTCGACATGGTAGGGTCTGGCATCTAGAAATGTTTTTCTTCTGGCATCATCCACCGGCAATAAAACCATATCGTGGGTTGATTCCAGCTCAATTAATGCGGGAACCGGTGTATTGCCTCCGATTATAAACGCATCAAGATGACCATCTCTTAAGGAAGAAGCAGAGTCGCTAAAACTGAGGTAGCTTATTTCAATGTCATCAAATAATCCTACTATTTTAAGGAAATCTTCGGCAACAGCAGCACTTCCTGAGCCTTTAGGACCAATAGATACCTTTTTGCCTTTCAAATCATCTAATGTTGTGATACCTGTTTTCTTTAAAGTTACAAAGTTCAATGCACCATCGTGAATATTAGCTACAGCTCTTAGGCCCTCGTATTTATTGTTTGCGAAGTCCCCTTCACCTCTGATCGCCTCATAAGCTGTAGAGCCATAGGAAAAGCCCATATCTGTCTGATTGGAAGCCATTAATCTTACATTTTCCACAACACCTTTAGTTACTTCAGCTGTAACTTCTAGACCATCCACCTCACCACTAACAAGGCCGGCAATACCTGAAGCCGCAACATAAAAGGTACCGCCTTGTCCACTACTAGCAAATGAAAAATATTGTTTTTCCTGTTTCTTCTCTTGAGCTTGAGGCTCATCTTTGGGAGTTTCACTGGAACAACCTACTAAACTGAGGCTAACTAATAATGCAAAAACGATAAACAACAGCATTCTTTTTTTCATTTGTTCGACTCCTTTATTTTTGATTTTGTACTTGAATAAAAGATTAATTCTAACAATATTTCCTCCCTTCAATCAATCATCTAATTTATCTCGTAGCTTCAAAAAATATCTTTGTTTATCCTTAATGTACTATTTTTCTCATTCAAATCATATGTAATAACGCACAATGAATCACGGGATTTTTGTTAAAACTGCATAAATGCCGTACTAATAGCTAACTTTATTGAGTTGAGATTAGCTTATAAGCGAGTGGCAGGCTGAAGAACCTACGTTCATGCTATTGAAATAAAAGGCTGGCTGTGTTGATAAATAATGCTAAAAAGGCCGTTGAAGCAAAACCCTTCAACAGCCTTTTTTAATACTAAATTACCTCTTCGAAAATACCATTTGCATCTGGAACTATAAATGTCCCGGCTTCACCTTTCAAGGCAGCTCCTACCATTTCCAGCGATGTTATCAGAGCTTTGCCACCTGTCTTTTCTACATAATCAATTGCGGCAGCAATTTTAGGTCCCATGCTGCCTGGTGGGAAATGCCCTTCATCATAATATTTTTTTGCTTCGAAAACCGTAAGTTGAGAAAGCAGCTCCATATTAGGGCGGCCGAAATTTATAGCTACTTTTTCCACACCAGTGATAATTACCAGTAAGTCAGATTTAATTTCTTGAGCGAGGACCGAGGATGCCCAGTCTTTGTCTATAACAGCTTCGATTCCCCTAAGCTCACCTTTCCCATCGGTAATTACCGGTATCCCACCACCACCGGCTGTAATAACAATTTTTCCTTGTTCTACAAGGTCTTTAATTACATGGTTTTCAATAATGCCTATGGGTTTGGGCGAAGGGACAACCCTGCGGTAGCCTCTGCCGCTATCTTCTACAAATACAGCATTTTTTTCCAGCTTCAGCTTATTGGCCTGTTCCTCAGAATAAAAAGGACCAATTGGCTTAGTGGGGTCTTTAAAAGCGGGATCATTACTATCGACCAGTACCTGGGTCAAGATAGTCACAACTTCTTTGTCTAATCCCCGTTGTCTTATCTTATTGGTCAATGTTCTTTGAATTAAATACCCCAACTGCCCCTGACTTTCGGCGCCACAGACATCTAAAGGCATAGGGGGAACTATATGTGCAGCTGCCTCCATCCTTAGCAGTATATTTCCTATTTGTGGCCCGTTACCATGGGTAAGAACTACTCGATAGCCCATAGCTATTATATCAATGATACTGTCAGCACTGCTTTCAATATTAGCTAGCTTTTCCTCTAAAGTCCCCTTTTGGTTTTCCTTAGTTATGGCATTACCACCGATGGCAATAACTATTGTTGATTGTTTGGCCATTATACTCCCCCTATTTTGTCTTTATGCAATGTTATTTGTTTATTTTATACAGAAGGCCTATTAAAGGGTAAACCATACCCAGACCTAAAAGGATGAAAGCCACAATTAATAATCCTACCTGCCCCCTTGTCCCTGCTAGATAAAGAAAAGGAAAGGAGAGAAGCACCAAGGTGCTGGCTAAAGTATATTGCCCGAACTGAGTTTTAAGCCATTTTCCCATATTACTCAAGCCCCTTTCAGCGGAATATTAAATGAAAAACCAAGAGAAAGACTCCACTTAACCCGGTAATGAGAAGTGTAGGCGGTAAGATTTTACGCATAACCTCACCTTCCAATCCCAGGATGCCGGTAGTAGTAGTTCCTAAGAGGACCTTGCCCGGGGCAATTACCGAACCAATGGCTCCGCCACCGGTCTGGGCCCCTAAAATAGCCGCTCTGTCTAGTCCCAAAAGTGAAGACATAGTATCCTGGAAGCTACCGAAAAGTATATTAGAGGACATATTGCTGGAGGTCATAAAAGAACCTAAAACACCGATAAAAGGGGCGATCACCGGATAAATAGCCTGGGTAGCATTAGCGGTTCCATAAGCTAAAACTACCGTCTGCCCAGTGCCATCCATAATCTTGGACATTACAATCAAACCAATAGTAGCTATGGCGGCGGGCATAACCTTTTCCATAGTGCTCAGAAAAATTCTCCGACCGCCTCCGGTTGCAATAGCTCCCATCTTTTTAAAAGAAAAGTAACCAATTAAGGCTGCTATTAAAAGAAAGGTGCCGGAATGGGTAAATACTGTAATTGGCGAGTACAATTGAACTGCTTTATTAACATGCCCAAAGGCTGTCAGCGTTTCCGGAAAGGCAAAACCTATCTTTAAAAAACTTAAGGCGTTTTCTACAGGTTTAATTAATAACACGAAGAGGGTAATAAAGGTTAAGGCATAATAAGGGATAAAGGCTTGATGTAAAGACATCTCCTTATCTACTTTTTCATCCCAGTCAACCTCCCTGCCTTTGCGGTCCATAATCATGCTATCTGGCTCTTGGTAGGGCTTATTGTACCAGGAAGTTTTACCCAGCAGAAATACAACAGCTAAGGCTATACAAGCCATGACGAAATTTGCCAAGGTCGGATTGGCCTGGGAAAAGAGCATCTGTCCCCCCCCATGAATTAGAGAAATTATTAAGACCGCCGGCAGACCTGTTTTTAAACCCTTACGACCACCGTAAAAGTAACAGATTAAAATACCTGCAGCGATATTTATGAGCCAATTAAAACCACTGGCCCATAAGGCAGTTGCCTTAATTAAAGCAGGGTCACTTATCCCTGTTTGCAAAATCAAAGCGTCCCAAGCCACGGCTAATGTCCCAAAGGTATTGGCCCAAGCCTGACCATATAAAGAAATAATAACTGCCCACAAGGGGGTTACCCCAATACCTACCAGTAAAGGTGCCCCAACAGCAACTGGTACACCAAAACCGGTTACCCCTTGGAGAAAGCTGACAAATACCCAGCCAATAGCCAAGATCTGCAGCAATTCATTGGGAGAAAACTTCTGCATCCCTTTGCGAAAAGGCTCAAAAGCCTTTGCCTCGTTAGTCACTTCATAGATTAAAATAGCTGGCAAGACAACGGTAAGAACCGCTATCCCGTTCCAGATCCCTTTGGCACTTTCCAAAGCAATTAAATCCCAGGGCGCCTTATAAAAAACAACCCCGCTTACCAGAGCGATGATAACCCCAACAGGGGCAGCCTCTGCCGCTCCCCACCGGAATTTAACCATCAAGAGCATTAACACTACAATCGGAAGTAATGCCAAAAGCCAGTAATTTAAGGTAATAGGTAGTGACATCGTTTACCTCCTAAAGACCTTCATTTTTCATAAAAGCCCGCAATGCTTCCAAAAATATTTTCATGGGCGGTCTAACAATACCGGCACCTACCTGACCGATACCCGGTTTTTTATGAGCTATACCTGTATTAATAATTGGTAAAATTCCTGTTTCGACAACCTTGCTAATATCTATGCCGGTAGCCACCCCTTGGAAGTTTAGGTTAGGCATAGGCAAGTTGGCGTTACGGGTAACTGTGATTTCTCCCATACTCTCGGAATATTTGATAGCCGCACTAACTGAGCCGGCTCCCACGAAGTTAACAACTGCCGGGGCACAGCCCATTGCAAAACCACCAATACCGATACATTCCACAATAGTGCTATCACCCATATCGGGGTTAGCATCTTCCTCAGTATAGCCCGGGAAATATAAACCTTCCGGCATATTAACCGGTGCTGTAAACCAGCGGGAACCTAAACCACTGACATTGATACCAAATTCCACACCATTTCTGCTCATAGCTGTTACCACAGTGCTGTGAGGAATATCTCTAGCTGAATCCATTATGGCCTTTGAGGCTACCATAGCCAAATTAAGGAAAAATTGATCATTTTTCTTAGCGATAAACTCTACTATATCTTTGGCATCTTCCCGGCCGGCTACCTCTTGGGATAATTCGCCACTAATAGTACGATAAAAGAGCAGGCTTGCTGCTACGTTACGTTGATGCATTTCATCACCCATAGCTAGAGCTTGGGCTATAATGTTTTTAAGGTTAACCCCGCCGGCTTTTTTAATGGCTTTATCCAGCACAGGAGCTAAGACCTGTTCCAACCATTTTAAACGGGTAATAACCTTTTCGCCATTAGCGCCAAAACGCATAACTTCGCCCAAACCTTCATTAATTGTACAATAGCCATAATTGCCATAAGTTTCATTTTTCACCACGAAGACAGGCATTGAATATGAAATCATCCCGGTCATCGGGCCAACAGCACCGTGATTATGATTAGGACTATATTCTATTTTTCCTTGTTCCATTAAAGCTACTGCTTCTTCTTCAGTTTGGGCCAAGCCCTCATAGCGGATAGCTCCAATAAAGGCTCCTTGCATAGGTCCACACATGTCTCGCCAAGCCACAGGAGGTCCTGCATGAAAGATAGAATTTTTCTTCATTTCCGGAAAAACCTCATGAGCTGGTTTTACACCAATTAATATCGGCTGACTGGCCATTATTCTTTCCACAGCTATTTTATTTGCCTGTTCAACCCGGGTAAGGCAATTTTCATCCTTTTCCATTAACTGCAGATGAAAAAGCAAATCAACAATCTCGGCATCACCCTGAGCAGGCGGTCTCCAGTCTAAGCCTATAAAGGGTGTATTTGTATCACTAAAGGCCTTAGTGAAGTTATCTAGGCCAATATTTACAACTCTCAGTTCTTCGGGTACATTTTTTAATTCAGTCACCTTTTGAAACCCCCTTTATATATTTTTAATTAGATCACCCGCTAGTTTGGCAGCATGGGCATTGGAAGGCATAACGATAACTCCCGCCGCTACTAACTTTGCTACCTGTTCTTTGCGGGAGGGACTATCATTATCTGTACCACAAACAGAAGTAACCAGACTAACACCCAGGCTTCCCGCTTTTTCTGCTTTAGCTTTGTTTATTATTTGCACAACCTCTCCCGCTGGATCAGGGTGGGAACCATAGCCGATAACCAAGTCAAAAATCACAACTGCTGCGTCCGGATCAAGTATCTCCCGGTAGAGCCTGTTATTTTTCATAGTGGGGTCAATCATAGGATGGGGTTTGCCCACAGTAAATTCGTCTTCTCCCATATCCAAAAAAGTGTGTTTTTGACTTTTTTGATTATCAGGTAAAGAATGCATGCCTTTTAAGGGAATATTTGAATATATGTCTTCTTGAGGAAGAAGGGTACCCAGGATATTCATAGTTTCATAGCAGAGACTGCCCCCGCCAAAAATACCCCGCAAATATTTTCCTTTTTCTACCTGTTTTACCCCTTTTGCTAAAAGGGCATTATAGGCAGCAGCATCACTTATAGATACTTTATCCATTTCCAATTTAGCCGTTAGGGAGTTAACAGCTAGGGTTGCAGCTTCCTCTAAAGTGCTAGTTACTAGTGCTCCTGCAGTTTTTTCAGGAGTATAGTCTTCACAACCGGCATAATTAATGATAAAAGGTTTAGAAGAATCCTTTATTACACTGCATATTTTTTCCCTAACCTGCTCTCCTGGTGGTTTAGAAATCAGAACAATAACCTGGGTTTGGGGGTCATTGAGAAGATACTTTAATCCAGCCAAGGCAGTAATTCCGCCAATTACATCTTTTAGATCCCGTCCACCGGTACCAATAGCCTGACTAATTCCCTGACCTAAAGCATCGATAAGGCAAGTTACCTCTTGAATTCCCGTACCTGAAGCCCCCACAATACCGATACTCCCCGTACTGACTTTATTTGCAAAAGCCAAAGGTATACCATTTAAAATGGCTGTTCCACAATCAGGTCCCATGACCATCAAGCCTCTGCTCTGTGCCATTTTCTTTAAACGGAGCTCGTCTTCTAAGGAAATATTGTCACTGTAGAGCATAACATTAAGACCTTTGCTTAAAGCTTTAGCCGCTTCATACTTGGCATAGTCGCCAGCCACGGAGATTAAAGCCAGATTAAGCTCAGCATCTTCCAGGAGGGCGTGCTCCAATGTATTAATTATTCTAGTATTGTCACCAGCATCTTTGCTTTTGACAGAGGCTGTTAGCATTTCATTAATTTTAGCCATTGCTGATGCTAAAACATCTTCATTTGCAGAACTCACAGCTATAGCTAAATCATCGGAGTTGGCCTGGGCTAATTCGTCGGTATATAAGCCCGCAACCTTAAACAGATCTTTATTTCTCTCCGTAGCCATCATTGCTGAAGCCACCGTTACACCTTCTAATTGGCTGGCTTGGCTGGAAATTTTCATTAGAAATACAGAGTCCCGGTAAGTGTTCTTAACAATTAAACTTTTAATAAAACTCATGGTTTTCCCCCTTTCCCTTTAGAATTCTCCATATTTTCAGCAAAGGCCTGAAAAGCCCTAATAAATACATCCTTGGGTGCTCTAGCCATACCGGCTCCGATCATACCCACTCCCGGCTCCTTGTGGGAAATAGCTGTGTTGATGATAGGCTCAATTCCACTTTCCACCACTTTTAAAATATCAATTCCGGTAGGTGTACCCCGAAAATTCAAGTTAGGCATAATAAACTGCCGGTTTTCGGCAAGGGTTATTTCATACATTTCATGGGTGTTAGCAAAGGCATCATAAGCGGTACCTGTTCCTAAGAAGCGAATTATCGCCGGTGCCGTAGCCATTGCAAAACCACCCAAGCTATAGGTTTCCATAATGGCACTATCACCCATGTCAGGATTAGCGTCTTCTTGAGAGTACCCTGAAAAATACAGGCCATTGATGCGATTAGCAGGTGCAGTAAACCACTGGTCTCCTAAACCGCTGACTTTTATGCCAAATTCGTAGCCATTCCTGGCCATAATAGTAACCAAGGTACTTCCCGGAATATTATGAGCAGCCTCCAAGGTAGCCTTACCAGCTGCCATAGCTAGATTTAAGAAAATCTGATCATTATTGATGGATATAAATTTCAAAATCCTAATTAGCCTTTGCTGGTCAGTACAAACCTCAGCTAATAAGGGCGAGAGGTAACGGACATACAGTGCGGCAGTAGCAGCATTGCGCATATGCAATTCATCACCCATAGTCACCGCCTGAGAAATAACCACCTTCAGATTTAAACCCCCTGAAAGTTGAATAGCCTTTTTCAATTCAGGAGCAAGTTCATTTTCTATCCACTTTAACCTATCTACTACTTCTTGGGAATTAGCACCAAATCTTAAGACCTTACCCATCCCTTCATTGATAGTAGTGTAGCTGAAATTACCATAGGTCTTGTTTTCTACAACATAGAGGGGCATCGAATAGGAAGTAATACCTGTCATCGGACCAACTGTATGAAAATCATTACAGGAAGCAAATTTAATTTTGCCCTCTTTAAGGAGATTTTCGGCCTCCTGGTCATCTTTAGCCAGGCCTTCGTACTTCAAGGCCGCAAAGACACCGGCCCGCATAGGTCCGCACATGTTTTCCCAGCCTACAGGAGGGCCGGCATGGAGTAAAGTGTATTTGTCCATACCAGAAATAACCTCATGGGCCGGCAAAATATCCATTAACACGGGCTGGCCATTTTGCACTATTTCAATAGCCTTTTCATTAGCCTCGCTAATTCGGTCTTTACTGCTTTCCAATTTAGTTAATAGGTTAAGCATTTTTTTATCCCCAGCCGGTGGCCGCCAGCTAAGATTTATGTTGGGTACATTTTGTTCCTCCAGATCTTGAGGAAAAATATCTAAACCAATATTTACCACCTGTAATTCGCTGTTTAAAAGATTGTTCTTCATTTACCTCCCCCTTTATCTGTTAAATTTTGCACAATTTCCACCGCTAAACGGGCAGCCTCAGCATTAGAGTTCATAACAATAACACCGGCACTTTCCAGTTTTTCTATCTGCCCCTCATAGTCTTGGGGGTCATCTTTGGTACCACATAGGGAAGCAATAAAAGAGATGTGTCTTTCTTCCTGGAGGGCTATTTCCTGAGCCTTTTTAATTTTTGGCACCAACGCCCCAGCAGGGTCACTATGGGAACCATATCCCAGCACAACATCTAATAAAATGACCGCAGTCTCAGGGTCCTTGGCTTCCACCAGGATTTTTTCAGCTCTCAGACTAGGGTCAATCATGGGATGGGGTCTTCCTTGGGTAAACTCATCATCTCCTAAGTCAATAAACGTATTTTCCCGGGACTTATCTGAAGCACCTAGTTTTAACTGTGGTTTTAAAGGCACATTAGAATAAACATCACCGATGAAGCTCTGGGAAATTAAAAGAGCTTCATAGCAGAGGGTACCTCCCGAGAACAAACCCCTGATATATTTTTGCTCGGCATTAAACTTTTCACACTCACCATTAGCGATTTCCCTTAGTTCAAAGCATTCTTCATTCAGACTTTTTTCAATATTAGCACTGCCCTTTGAAACTGCCAAAGCTAAAGCTGCTGTTTCTTCCAGAGTGTGGCCAAAATAAATATCCTTCTTCGCCATAGTTAAAATACTGCCGCCTAAGAAACAGACCACAACAGGTTTCTCTATACTACTGATAGTTTCGATAATTTTCTTTTCTACCATAGGGGAGGGTGGTTTGGAAACCAAGACAATAACCTTGGTTTTCTCATCCTCGGTCAACATCTTAATCCCTTGCAGCATGGTACTACCGCCCACCGCCTCTTTTAAGTCCCTGCCCCCTGTACCGATGGCATGGGAAATACCTCCACCTTTTTCTGAAATCAAACAGGCTATTTCTTGCAGTCCAGTCCCCGAGGCAGCAACTATGCCGATATCACCGTTTTTAACAACATTAGCAAAGCCAATACCCTTGCCGTTGATGTAGGCTGTACCACAATCAGGACCCATCACCAAAAGACCTTTTTTAGCACTTTTCTCTTTAAGCTCAATCTCTTCTTCCAGGGATACATTATCACTGAATAGAAAAACATTGAGCCCATTATCCAGAGCTTTATGGGCTTCTCGAGCTGCATATTCACCAGGTATAGAAATAATAACTAGATTAGCCTCCGGCAATTTTTCTAAAGCTTTAGCTAAACTCCTAATGGGTACATTAGACCGTTCGACATCTGAGCCCGGTTTATTTAAAGCCTTGTCGATTTCTTCCAATACCTTTTGCTGACATTTTTCATCCAAACATTTAATACAAATAAGCATATCGGAAGATGAAGCCTTTTCACCTTCAGCATTTAATAGGTCAGCCTGCCTTAAAATTTCTTTGTTATTATCGGTAGCCATCATCACGGCTGCTTCTTCTACTTCTTCCAGAACAGACACTTTTTGCGTAATGGACATTAATGTTACTGAATCATAGTAAGTGTTTAACTTAACTATATTAGTTAGCATGTCATCCCTCCTTTTGTTAATCATCGGGATTAAGAGTTAATCCCATAAGCTTGCCTATTATCTAAAATTGTAGCACGACACTAATCCTCAGTCATTGTCAGTGGAATCAATTTTCGCCTTGGTTTGTTGTGCACATTGTACAAAAGGAAGGGGACACACCTGCTGATACTGAGACAGTTTTTTAGCCAGGAATGTCCCCATTAAAGTGAAAAAACCTGCCTCGGCAGGTTTTTTGGGCAAAAACAGTGAAAGGGGACACACCTCCCTACAGAGTAATACTTTGCGGTCAGAGGAATGTCCCCATTAAAAAGAAAGGGGACGCACCTGCTGAGACTGAAAGTTTTTTAGCCAGGAATGTCCCCATTAAAATAGTGCTACAGAAAAAAATTAAGTGAAATAGAGGAGCTATTCTGTTTCATTGTTTAAAAGCCCCTTTAGTTTCAAGGCCAACTGCAGTTTGAGTAAAGTATTATAATCATTTAAATCCATATTTAATATTTCTTTAATCTTGTCTAAGCGATAGGTAAAGGTATTGCGGTGAATAAACATCTCCTTGGCAGCCTCAGAATAATTAAAATTACAATGAAAATAGGTTTCTAAGGTTTTTACCAGATCCATTTTATTATCTTTGTCAAAAAGCATTAATTTTTCAATACTTTCATGATAAATTTCTTTAAGCTTAGCTTTATCCAGTGAGTTTAAGAGGTGTTCAACAAAAAAATCTTCAAAATAGAGCAGACAATCCTTCTTTTGTTGCATCTTAGCCCCTAATTTGATTGCCTCTACAGCATTAGCATAGCTTTCATGGACCAACAGGGCATTTTTAATGGTACCCACTCCGATGGAAACAGTTAACCCACTGATATTTTTATAAATATGAGACTTTATGTCATAGGCTAACTGTTTAGTAATTTCCCGACTTCTCTCCTTTGGATTGTGTTGCAGGATAATAACTATCTGGTCACTCTGACTAAAGGTTACCGCTTTAAGATTATTATTGGCTAATATTTCATCTACCAGGGCTGAAAGCTTTCTTTTCAACTTCTGGGCACGGAAATCACTGCCTTCCATTTCTTCCAAATAAATCTTTGTAAAATGGTCTACATCCAAGACCATACAAATATAAAAGGAACTTGGATTGATTCCATAAGCGGTACCTCTTCTAGCTAAAATTTCCCGGGATTTTATATTGCCTGATAAATAATCACTAAAAAAGTCTACTTTTAGTCTATTGCGCATTTCGGAAAAGGCCGTATTTTTTAACAACTCTAAGCCCACTACGGTAGCTGCATGTTCAATAGCGACAATATCCGGCTCCTCTAGTTCCTCCACATTTTGCCAGATGGTAATATGTCCGTACAGTTTCTTTTCGGACATAACCAGATAAATTATCCGCTTAATCTCATGGTCATCAATAAAAATTTTGTCCTCTAGGTATTTCCTGTTTCCGTTGATAATCTCCTGCATAGTCTGATTATCAATAGGACTTTCAAAAATCAAAAGTTTACTTAAGGGAATTTGTGCTTCAGGATGATTATACAAGCTTAAGCTTTTCCAGTTGGCATCAGAAATGGAAATGCTATTATTGACAAAGCTCGACAATAACTCGGCAATCTCATTGAGTCCGCCGCCCTTTAAAGCCAGTTTGGTAAACCAGTCATGTATTTGGTGGGACCTTTCAATTTTCCTGGCTTGACAGACTAATATTTCTTTCATCATCTCATTCATGATTTCTGCAATATTATCTTCAAAGGGGATTTCTATCAAGGGTAAACCTTCCTGATCGGCCAAATCAATCATGTGTTGAGGAATGGTTCTAAAAAACCTTTTCACTTTAATGCCTAAACCGGCACATTTTTTTTCGTTTAGATCGAGAATAAGCTGTTTTTGTTCATTAATATCATTACGAATAAAATATCCTGTGGTCACAATAAACTGATTTTCCTTGGTCCAGTTAACAAAATCGGGGGCATCCATCTGATTGACCGAGCTGATCATTCTGTCTACGCCTCTGCTTCCGCCTATTACTTTACACCCTTTTAATGCTTCCAACTTTAAGGCCTCAGACACCTTGATCATTTCTCAAACCCTCCCTAAATCAATCCATTTAATCTAACCTCCGGCGAGAACTGGAAGGACCTGAATGAAATCATCTTCCTCCAGCTCAAAATCTAAATCATTTACTATTCCAACATTGTTTCTTAATACCAGCACATCATTAAAGGAAACCTCCAATAAGTCTAATAGTCCCTTTAGGTTCATGGGGCCTTCAATATCTAAATCCTTCCTGTATGGATGCAAAACTTTTATTTTCAGCTGCCTCACCCCATTTTTTACTATTAACTATCCCAAATATTTTCTTGCTAAAAAATCCAATCCTAAATAAACGCCAGTCAGAAAGTCCTTACCTGAGGAATGACCAATAACAGCAATAACAGGTAAGCAATCCCTGAATTGTTCCAGGTTATCTTGGTTTAAAGCTTTTATAAGCAGGTATATGGGCTGAGAGTAATAGTTTTGAAAAAAGTAAGCAATAAATTCAAAACTAATTTCCGTAGTAGAGGCTCTAGCCAAATGTAAAATTTCATCTTTTATACTTTCTACTATTCTACTATATTTTTCTTGTACTGTAAGTATGGTTAAAAAGCCTAACAAAAGATCATCTCCACTGGGTGTCAAGCCTATACCCAAACCCAATAACTGATCTATCCCTTTAATTATGAGGGTTTTATCCTGATTTAGAAAGCCCTGCTTAATTTCTTCAGCAGCTGCGGATATTTTTTGCGCTAAAGCCTTCTCAATAGCAGTTAAGGCATTACTCTGGTCCCAAGCTATCAGAAAATGATAAAGATTTACCGGGCTTTCCCGTAGAAAATCCTTCATAGCCTTTAGATAATCAGAATAACATATGCTGTGTTTTTTTATCTCAATTTTAGTTGAAAACTCTTGGGCACCTGCTAGGGAAAATGTATTTTCCCCGATTTGTATGTTTTGGTCCACAAGGCTTAAAACGGCTGTCTCGCCGGGTTTAAGGGATAAAAGAGTAAAATCATCAATTTCTGGTGAGCATAAACAGCTCATGGGTGTCTTGGCAACTTTTGCATTTTGCAGGGTTAAGAGTGGGCCCATACGGGTTTTAATATTACAGGAAGAATTAAAGACCGAATGAACGGCACCAAATAGTCCACTAGAAGAATTCAATAAAAGCTTTGCCATTGGTGAACTTATTTCTGTAATTGGATAAACTCTGCCCATAAGCCCTTTCCTCTCATTTAGTTTTAAAAAAAGCGCCTTAAAAGACGCTTTTTTTTTAGAAGAACCTTTTTTCTATAATCTGGGGACTACGAAAAATATCAGAAGGGTTATTACACCCTAGTAAAGTGAATTGAGCTTTGTTGCCTTCTTGGATGCTAAATCTTTTTACATCAACAAGGCCCTTGCCGTTTTGGATCAGCATTTGAAAAATATCTGCCTGTTCATCGTCACTATAAAAACGCTGTACATAAGTTAGTAACTGTGCTACTTCAAACACATTACCATTACCTAAGGGATTAAATTGGTCCTGTATATTATCAGTACCCAAGCTTACATTAACTCCCGCTAGCAGCAGTTTCTTCACTTCGGTGAGCCGTCGAGTGGCGATGGCTGTAGGGCAGACAATAACATTAATACCCGCTTTCTTGATGCCTTCAATATCTTTGCTAGCCTCCTCTTCAGAGATAACCGGCAAAGAACAGCAGTGAATAGCATTTACCCGTCCCTGGTAGCCCTCATTTATAGTCTTTTCGATTAAATAGGGCAGCATATGATCATCAGGTCTACCTGTTTCATCTGCATGAAAATCAATGTCCACATCAAAGGCTTTGCCTAGTGCAAAAATAGTATCTATGTGCTCCTTTTTCCTGTCGGCATCCATGCTTGTATGACCGCCAACGCTGTCAGCACCCATACGTAAGGCTTCTTCAAGGAGCTCTTTAGTTTCCGGGAACCTATTAAAGCCTTCCTGAGAGAAAGCAGTAACGTGGATATCCATCATATCCCGGACTTCTGCTTTTAGTTCTAATACAGCCTCAATACCCTTTAAGCCAACCAGAGGGTCCACATCCACATTGGTTCTGATGCCGATCACACCGTTTTGTCTAGACATCCTGATAACTTCCCGGGCCCGTTCCTTAATATCCTCTTTGGTAAAGGTTTCTTTTAGCTCCCTGACCCAGCCGGCCCGTACAGGGGGTGCTTCATCCTGGTACGGTTTTCGTCCAATAATTAAGGATTTATCAATATGGGCATGGGCATTAATTACACCGCTAATCACTATCTTTCCTTGGGCATCAAAAACATCACACTGGTTAATGTCAATATTAGCGGCTATCTTTTTGATAATATTATTTTCCACATAAATATCCTGCAGTGTATTACCATCTAGGAGATTAGCATTTTTAATAAGCTTGTTCATTAAGTCACTCCTATTCGGCCTTAACAATAACAGCCAAGAGATTTGCCCCCAGAGGACCTTGGTGCTCGGCTCCTGCAGAAGCTAAAATCATCGGATCACCGATTAGGGAAGCTACTACAGCATTAGCTACCGCTTTAGCCATAATCCCGGAATAGCCGGCTAAAAAGTCAGTTTTAATGGTATTTCTCCTGCCTCTGACTGCCCCTACGGAATCAGCCCCGGCGTTAACAAAGATATTAACAACTCTCTGCGCTTCTTCTTTGGAAGGCATACAGTCAAATTTAAGGCCAGCACTTCTTAAGGCATCTTTAGCTCCTTCTACATCTAGCTGATCCTTCATTACACCGCTGCCCACATAATATTTACTGTTAGATTTTGAAGAATTACCCATAAGAACTATACGGCAAGCTACCTGTTCGCCACCGGCAGAAGTAGATGCCTTATTTGAATAAAATCCCCAGTTGCTGCAGATATCTTCCTGCTTTAAAGCTGCAAAGTCAACTTCTCCTAAAGCCACAGCCACACCTAGGGCTGCAGCTCCTTTAGCCAGGCTGCTGGCTTTTCCTAAATCTTCCGAAACCACGGCTTGGCCCCTGTTTTTAGCATCATTAACCCTAGCGGCAGTCATAGCCGGTAGTTTTACTTCTACACAATGGACATCTTCAACATTATCAATACCGGCATCCTGTATTGCCTCTTTAACAGCTTCAGCCACTAATCGCACCTGCTCTAAGGTCCCGTATTCTTCAGGTTTAAGTACCGGTGTGTTGGTAATTCCTAAGGCAAAACACTTTTTAGTGTTATCCCCTTTTTCGGCTAGAACCTTCTTGGTAAATACTGTATAATGAGGACTCATAAGACCACCGGTCAAACCGATCATCAACATAGGAATTCTATCAAAAACCTCTTGCCTGGTAATTCCCAGTTTTTCAGATAATAGAACCTGAAAAGCCAGAGTGGCATATCCCCTGTCATGTCCATCTCCTTCAGTCTGAGCGATAATAGCTGCAATTTCTTCGGGAATAATTTCACCCTGATTAATCATTCTTTCCAACTCAGACACATCACCGGGATGAGCCATAGGCAATTTGTAAACATTAACATCAAACATCAACTGCACCTCCAGAGCTTTTGTTTATATTATTCGTCACAAATATACCATACTACAACCCTTTGGTCATTGTAATTTATAACCCAAGGAAACCGTAAGCTATTGTGCATCTTGCCCAACTTGGTGCCATTTTAACAACTTATTCTCTGCTGCCAGGTTTATAGATGGGTATTCCTTGTTTGCATAAGGGGCAATCATTAGGGTCATAATTATTCATACTTATTGTTACCAAGGAGAAATACGGAACTGTCAGTTTAGCCAAACCATTACTACGGTCAACTATAGAGCCTACAGCTAAAACTTCACCTCCCAATCCTTCCACTAAATCAATAACTTCCTGAGAGGAAAGTCCTGTTGTGATGACATCCTCGACCACTAAAACCTTTTGACCAGGTTTAATACTAAACATTCTTCTTAGCTGAGCTTTCCCCTCCACTTTTTCAGTGAAAATACCGGGGACCCCCAAATAACGAGCAACTTCATAAGCGACTATGATGCCTCCCATGGCAGGGCCAATGACGATATCCGGTTTATCTTGGCAAAAGTGCTCGGCAAGGGTAGTACACACCTTTTCAGATAAATCAGGTTCTTTTAATAGTTGTGCGCACTGTATATACACCTCACTATGTAAGCCGGAACTAAATTTGAAGTGCCCTTCTTTAAAAGCATCTACCTTTTTCAGCATTTCTAATACTTCATTGGAATCTAACATAATTATCCATCTCCTCTTTGTAAATTTTTTATGCTTTAACAAAAAAACCTTTTATCCAATCGCATAAGACTCCCTCTTCTATAAGCGGGAGATAAGGAATTAGGATAAGTCTCCCTAAGTTCAGGTGGAGTCAAAACTCCATCTGAACAAGTTCGGCTTTATATGGTCACCATTTCAGTGACAATGTCCTTGGCGGCCTGGTTAGGATTAATACTTTTCGTTATAGGTCGTCCTACTACAAGATAATCTGCACCCATCTTTATTGCTTCCTGGGGTGTGGTAATCCTTTTTTGATCTTCGAGCAAGGTTCCCCGAGGCCGAACCCCCGGACAAACTGTCATAAATTCCTGACCACATACTGTTTTTATTTGATTTGCTTCCTGGGGGGAACAAACTACACCATCCAGACCTGACTTTTGACAAAGCTGGGCTAGATTCATTACTGTTTCTGGGATAGTATATTTATAGCCTACCTGACTAAAGCTCTCTATATCAAAGCTTGTCAATACTGTAACACCGATTATCAAAGGAACCTTAAACCCGTTATTGAGAGCAGTATTTTTAACTGTTTCCACCGTAGTGGACATCATTACCCCCCCTCCGGAAGCATGAACATTAAACATATCAACACCTAAGCCCGCCGCCCACTTGGCAGCCTGGGTAACGGTATTGGGAATATCATGAAACTTTAGGTCCAGGAAAATCTTTTTTTCCTTAGTCTTTAAGTAATCTAGAATCTCCCCTCTGGTATTTAGAAATAATTCCAATCCTACTTTGTAAAAATTTGCTGCATCATCCAAAACATCAATAAGTTCTTTCGCCTTTGCTAGGCTTGGTACATCTAAGGCCACAATTAATCTGTTTTCCATCTTCTCTCTCCTTTCTTTTGCTTAAGGGATATTTTGAATGTCAGTGTGATGACTAATGGGTAAGTCTGCACGACAGTGCTACAGTGCTACAGAAAATGACAGGTTAAGGTTTCGCTTCGCTAGGCTGAGGTTAAGAAGAACCATAAGCAAGTCTGGACACTGAGCACTAATCACCAGTCACTAATAGACCATAGACCATCGACTATAGACTATAGACTTTACTAGTCACCAGTCACCAGTCACTTTACTAATACATCTGCAGCGGTTTGACTCTAATCATTGATTCTAAAACCTGAACTATAGCCAAAACTAAATCTAGTGAGGTAAGACAGGGCACGTTGAACTCCACTGCCGCTCTCCGGATTCTAAACCCATCCCGGGCTGGAATTTTCCCTTTAGTCAAGGTATTGAGGACCAAATCTATTTCCCCTTTTTTAATCACATCAACCACATGGGGACTTCCTTCCTTAATTTTGTTCACTTCCCTGACCTCTAAGCCATGTTTTCGTAAAAGTTGGGCAGTTCCGCTGGTAGCAACTAAATTAAATCCTAAAGCCTTTAACCTTTTTATACTGGGTAAAGCCTCTTCTTTATCCTTATCAGCAATAGTTACCAGTACATTTCCCCTGCGGGGAATTACATATCCTGCAGCAATAAGAGCTTTATATAGAGCCTTATTAGGATCTTTATCAAGTCCTAAAACCTCTCCAGTAGACTTCATTTCCGGACCTAAGGAGGTTTCTACATCGATAAGCTTACTAAAAGAAAACACCGGCATCTTTACTGCTACAAGATCTTTAGCCTTAGCAAGTCCCGGGATATAATCTAATTCCCGTATAGTTTTGCCTAAAATAACCTCAGTTGCGATTTCCATCATAGGAATTCCTGTTACTTTGCTTAAATATGGAACAGTCCGACTGGAGCGGGGATTGACCTCAATTACATAAACTTCATCTTCATGAATAACATATTGAATATTTAGTAACCCCTTAATTTTTAAAGCTATGGCCAGCTTTTCTGTCTTTTCTACCAGCTTATTTACTTCTTCTTCCTTTAAGGACATGGGAGGATATACAGCGGTACTATCCCCAGAGTGGACACCAGCCCTTTCAATATGCTCCATTATTCCCGGAATCAAAACCTCGCTGCCATCACAGATGGCGTCTATTTCTACTTCCTTCCCAGTTAAATACCTATCAACCAGCACAGGATGGTCTGGGGAGATTTTAACAGCATTCGCCAAATACTCCTCTAGTTCCTCTAGTGAATAAACTATCTCCATAGCTCTTCCCCCCAAAACATAGGAGGGTCTGACTAAGACGGGAAAGCCTAATTGTTCTGCAATATTTTTAGCTTCCTTGACATTTCTGGCTGTTTTACCGGAAGGTCGGACAATGTTTAGCTCTTCTAAAATTGCTTCAAATTTTTCCCGATCTTCAGCCCCATCAATATTTTCCACTTGAGTGCCCAAAATCCTTATCCCTGCATCATGTAATGGTCTAGCCAGGTTGATGGCAGTCTGGCCGCCAAATTGGACAATTACACCCAGAGGCTTTTCTTTTTCTATAACATTTAACACGTCCTCTTTTGTTAAGGGTTCAAAATATAGCCTGTCAGATGTGTCAAAGTCTGTACTTACTGTTTCCGGATTGTTATTAATAACAATAGACTCATAGCCGGCATTTCTTAGACCCCAGGCACAATGTACTGAGCAGTAGTCAAACTCTATGCCCTGTCCAATCCGGATGGGACCGCTCCCTAATACCACAACCTTTTTGTTGTTATTTGTAGGTTCAACCTCATCTTTTTCATTGTAGCTGGAATAATAGTAGGGGGTAACTGCTTCAAATTCTCCTGCACAGGTATCAACCATTCTAAAAACTGCCCCAAGCTTTAATTGTTTTCTCAGCTCATATACCTCTTGCTCCGAAACACCCCAAGCCTCTGCAATCTGCAAATCACTAAAGCCTAATTCTTTAGCCTCTTTGAGTTTTTCACTATCAAATTTATTATTGGGCAGTATTGCTTTTTCCCAATTGACCAGCGTCGCAAATTTATTTAAAAAGAAGACATCAACATCTGTTAGTTTATGAATTTCTTTTATTAAGTAGCCTCTTCTTAAAGCTTCACCAAGGAGGAACAGTCTCTCATCATCAGGGTAAATGAGTCTTTCTTCAAGCTCCTCTTTACTGATGCTTTGGAATTGGGGATTTAGTAAACCCTTAACATCTAATTCTAAGGAACGGATTCCTTTCTGTAAAGCCATTTCAAAATTACGTCCTATAGCCATAATTTCTCCGGTCGCCTTCATTTGTGAACCTAATTTTCTATTGCCTGATTGGAATTTATCAAAAGGCCAGCGGGGTATTTTGACAACTACATAATCTAAAGCCGGCTCAAAAGCCGCTAAAGTTTTATCTGTTACACTATTAGGTATTTCATCTAAAAAATATCCTAAAGCAATCTTAGCCGCAATCTTGGCAATTGGATAACCGGTTGCCTTAGAAGCAAGAGCACTAGATCTACTGACCCTGGGATTAACCTCTATCACAATATATTCCAGCTTATTAGGATTTAGGGCAAACTGAACATTACAGCCTCCTTCAATCCCTAAAGCCCTAATTATTTTTATTGATGCAGTCCGTAATAGTTGATATTCTACATCCGTTAAGGTTTGACTAGGAGCTACCACAATACTGTCTCCTGTATGCACACCTACAGCATCAATGTTCTCCATATTACAAATAGTAATACAGGTATCATTGGCATCCCGCATTACTTCGTATTCTATTTCTTTCCAGCCCTTAACACTCTTTTCAATTAAGAGCTGGTTAATTGCACTATATTTTAAGCCTTTAGCTACAATCTCCTTAAGCTCAGCATCAGTATGGGCAAAGCCACCCCCGGAGCCACCTAGGGTATAAGCAGGCCGGACA
Organism: Clostridiaceae bacterium BRH_c20a; assembly: GCA_000961765.1. GTDB lineage: Bacteria > Bacillota > Peptococcia > Peptococcales > BICA1-8 > BICA1-8. The sequence goes on from LADT01000042.1 coordinate 94,860, forward strand.
ATAAGGGGATAGCCTATTTCCTCAGCCAAAAGTTTAGCTTCTTCATAATTATTGGCAATACCACTCTCTGGTACCGGCTCATCTATTTCCTTTAATAAAGCTTTAAACATTTCCCTGTCTTCCGCTTTTCGGATAGCCTCCAAGGGCGTTCCTAAAAGTCTAACACCTGCTTTTTCCAAAATTCCGCTTTCCGCTAACTCTTGGGCCAGGTTAAGACCCACCTGTCCGCCTAGAGTGGCTAATAGCCCTTGAGGTCGTTCCGCATAAATAATTTCTTCTAAAAACTCTTTAGTTAAGGGCTCAATATATACACGGTCAGCCATGTTTTCATCGGTCATTATGGTGGCAGGATTGCTGTTTACTAATACTACCTCTATTCCTTCGTCCTTTAAGGCTCGGCAGGCCTGGGTACCAGCATAATCGAATTCCGCCGCCTGCCCGATTATTATCGGACCAGAACCGATGACCATTACCTTTTTGATATCTTGACGTTTAGGCATGTGCTTTCTCCTTTCATGCTTAAGTGTGTAAGTGTTTAAGTGTTTAAGTTGAGATGTTGGGTCTGACAATGCTTTGGAGTGGACATTACGCGTCTGACAATACTACTGGGTAAATTTTTTGCGTCTGACAAATACTTTACGGGCATACTAGTGCGTCTGACACAGGATTGGTTTGTGCAACATCCGGGTTTTAGTATTTTTCTGTAGCACTGTAGCACTGTCCTGCAGTCTAGCCTGTGAGCCGTCACACTAACATGCAGTTTATCCTATAAGCCTACACACTTAAGTTTTATTTAGTTTGGCCAGAAATTCTTCAAACAAATATGCCGAATCTTGAGGACCTGGGGCTGCTTCGGGGTGATACTGTACACTGCCTACCGGCAGTCTTTTATGCCTTAATCCTTCGACCGTGCCATCATTTAGATTAATATGGGTTACTTCTACATCTTTATTCAGGCTTTCTGAGTCTACAGCAAAGCCATGATTTTGGGAGGTGATATATACCCGACCGGTTTGTAAATCTTTGACTGGATGGTTTCCACCTCGGTGACCAAATTTTAGTTTATAGGTTTTGCCGCCTAAGGCTAAGCCTAGCAGCTGGTGACCCATGCAAATACCAAACATAGGTATTTTTTGGGGTATTAACCTTTTAATGGTTTCTACAGCAAAAGCTACATCCTGAGGATCGCCCGGTCCGTTAGAGAGCAAAATCCCATTGGGTTTATGGGCTAATATCTCTTCTGCTTTTGTATCAGAAGGAACTACTATCACCGTACAGCCCTGTTCCTGTAATTTCCGTATTGAGTTGTTTTTAACACCAAAATCCATTACAACAACCCTTTTAGCCCCTCCCGGAAGGACATAGCTAAAAGGAGTGCTTACTTCCTTGACCAGCTGCTGTCCCGAGAGGGGTGGTATCCCTTCGGTCATACTTTTGAGCTCTTCTATCCCCGTACCATCATTGGCAACTATGCCCGCCATTGTTCCGTGATACCGAAGATGCTTAGTAAGAGTCCGAGTATCTATGCCTTGTATTCCTACTAGTTTATGTTCAACCAAAAACGCCTGAAAGCTTTGATTAGCCCGCCAACTACTAGGTTCCTCACAAGCTTCCTTAACTATCACACCCCGCCCGAAAACCTTGCGGCCTTCCCAGTCGGTAGTATTAGTTCCGTAGTTACCTATTAGGGGATAAGTAAAAGTAATGATTTCCCCAGCATAAGACGGGTCAGTAAGTATCTCTTGATAGCCCACCATGCTTGTATTAAATACCACCTCGCCTTGAGTCCTGCCCCTCCAACCCAGGCCTTTTCCAGGGAAAACCGTACCATCTGCTAAGACAAGATAAGCCTTATTCATTGACTTCACCCTTTTCCATAACAATTTTTCCAGCTTTTATTGTTAGTATCGGCCACCCGGTAAGTTCCCAATCCTGAAAGGGAGTATTTTTGCCCAAGGAATAAAATGTTTCTCTTTTTACTTTTTGTGTAAGCTCTGGATCAATTACAGTGATATCAGCATTTTTTCCAGCTTGAACAGTGCCTCTATCTATCCCCAATATTTTTGCCGGGGTTGTAGTAAATGTCTTTACCAGATCGAGCATACTAAGATGCCCCGCTAGATAAAGGTTTTGCCAGGCTAAAGGTACAGCTGTTTCTAAGCCAGAGATACCATATGGTGCATAATCAAACTCTACATCTTTTTCCTCGCGAGCATGGGGCGCATGGTCAGTTGCAATGCAATCTATAGTACCGTCCTGTAAACCCTGGATTAAGGCATAAACATCTTCCTCTGTTCTCAATGGAGGATTAACTTTAGTATTAGTGCAATAACCTTTTACAGCAGCATCTGTCAAGGAAAAATGATGGGGTGTAACCTCAGCAGTCACCTTAACTCCTCTTTTTTTAGCGGCACGAATTAATTCTACTCCGCTTTTAGTTGACACATGGGCAATATGAATTCGGCCTTTTGTTAGCTCCGCTAAGCGGATGTCCCGGTCGATAATAATATCCTCTACTTCTCTGGGAATACCAGCTAAGCCTAACTGAGTGCTGATTAACCCTTCATGCATTACGCCGGAGCCAGCTAGCTCCTCATCTTCACAGTGACTAATAATCAATAGATCCAGCATTTTTGCATAATCTAATGCTCTACGCATAACACCACTATTCCTTACAGAATGTCCATCCTCAGATAAAGCTATAGCACCACACTCATGTAATATAGCAAACTCGGTCAACTCTTTCCCTTCCTGACCTTTAGTTATACTTGCTATTGGATAAACCTCTACTAGGTCATACCGCTTTGCTCGAGCTAGGATAAGCTCGATTACTCCTTCTGTGTCAGCAACCGGATTGGTATTGGGCATACAGGCTATTCCAGTAAAGCCTCCCCGAGCTGCAGCCCGGCAGCCACTTAGAATTGTTTCTTTATGCTCAAAGCCCGGTTCTCTAAGATGAACATGCATATCAATAAATCCGGGAGCAACTATTTTTTCATTAACATCTATTACCTTGATATCAGGAGAAGCTTTAATATCCTTTCCTAACTCCACTACTTTACTATTTGCTATAAGAATATCCATTTTCTCACAGATGTTCTGACTGGGGTCAACCAACAACCCATTCTTAAGCAGTAACATTAAATTTACCTCCCCCCATGGCATATAATAACGCCATTCGTATTGCTACACCATTGGTCACCTGCTCTTCTATTACTGATTGAGAGGACTCAGCAACCTCAGCAGTTATTTCAATTCCCCGATTCATGGGACCGGGATGCATAACCAAAGCATTATCCTGGGCAAGCTTCAGCTTTTCTTGATTAAGTCCATAAAGCTTTGCGTACTCTCTAGTGGAAGGAAACAGCCCTTTCTTCTGCCTTTCCAGTTGAATCCTAAGCACCATTACTACATCTGCTCCCTCTAGAGCTTTTTTCATATCCCAGGTAACCTTTACTCCCAGCTTTTCCACCTGTGCGGGTAAAAGGGTTGGTGGTGCACAAACCCAGACATCAGCACCAAAGGCATTTAAACCCAATATATTTGAACGGGCAACCCTACTGTGCAAAACATCCCCAATTATAGCAATTTTTTTTCCGCTAAGTGTACCTAGGTGACCTAGCATAGTAAACATGTCCAAGAGTGCCTGTGTAGGATGCTCATGGGTTCCATCACCGGCATTGATCACTCGAGCGTTTATGGCTTTAGCCAAGATATGGTGGGCACCACTGGCAGGATGGCGCATTATAACTACATCAGCTCCCATCCTCTCAATGGTTTTAGCTGTATCCCGCAGACTTTCACCCTTAGCGACACTTGAAGTGCCGGCACTGATATTAATTACATCGGCACCCATGTATTTGCCTGCTAGTTCAAAGGAGCTTCGAGTCCGAGTACTATTTTCATAAAAAAGATTAATGATTGCCTTTCCCCTAAGGGTAGGTACCTTTTTAATTTCCCGGTGAATAATTTCTTTCATGGATTTTGCATTAATGAATATTTCCTTCATTTCTTCAACAGATAAATCAGATAAGCTTATGAGGTCTTTACTTTTAATTCCCATGGTTAAACCTCCTTTTAGTTGCTGGTGGCGCTAGTTGTTAGTGGCTAGTGGCTAGTGACTGGTTACTGATAATTAGTCTATGGTCTTCTTTTATCATGTGGTCTAGTGATTGTTATTAGTAACTAGTTTTTGGTAAAACACTAAAATATATTATGGATCGGGGGAACACCTCTTCACTTTGAGGAATTCCCCTAATTAATAAAGCCGGGTCAGAGGACCCGGCAGGTAGACTAGTTATACTACAGCCAGCTTTACAGTAAAAACTGTAGTACTGTAGCACTGTAGCACTGCTAGAACTGAGCTACAGTTTCTCCTTGCCGGACTCTCAGGACCGATTTAAAGGGAATAATATTCAATTATATGCACGGGGACACACCTCTTTTATGGTTTATCATTGGGATGAGGAATGTCCCCAAATAATTATGGGCGCGATAAACTTTATATTAATAAAGCCGGGTCTTAAAAGACCCGGCAGGTAGACTAATTATACTACAGTCAGCTTTACAGTAAAAACTGTAGAACTGTAGAACTGTAGAACTGCTAGAACTAACTACAGATTCTTCCTTGCCAGCCTCACAGGACCGAACTTAAAGGACTATTTATTTTTATTAATTATAACCTTCCAAAATAAAATTGACAAGTTAAATTTACTAAAAATATGTTTACTGCTATAATTTTGGCTAGTGGGTAATTTTTGGAGTGACATATACTACAGGGTGAACATTATTGGGCTGACATTCTTCTGGGCGAATATTACGCGTCTGACATATACTTTTGGGTGATCATTATGGGTCTGACATACTCCTACGCCATATTTTGCGTCTGACACAACCATTAACAGATATTCTATCAGATGCTAAACTAAACCCTTAAGCTATTGTCAGACGCGAAAGACTGTCCCCATAGCAATGTCAGACCCATAAGTTAAACCCCTTAGTCTATCAGACGTATTATCTTCACCCAGAAGTACATTTAACCAATGAACTAGACCCATTAGCAAAAAGGAGGACAAAATGAGGAAAATCAAAGGAATACTATTTGACCTAGACGGTACTTTAATCAATACCAACGAGCTAATAATTGAAACCTTCCAATACACTTATAAAAATATTCTAAACCTAGATATCCCCCGTGAGGAAATTGTCCAGTATTTTGGTGAACCCCTTATTGATACCCTTGCCAAATACGGTCCTGACAAGGTTGAACTATTGCTAAAAACCTACCGTGATTATAACTTCCAGAGACATGATGAAGTAACTACCATTTTTCCCGGTGTCAAAGATACAGTCATTACCCTAAAAAATCAAGGCTATCAATTGGCAGTTGTAACCTCAAAAAAAAATATTGGAGCCCGCAAGGGCTTAGATCTATTTGGGTTAACCCCATATATTGATTTTTTTGTAGGATATGATGACACAGATAAACATAAGCCCAATCCTGACCCTGCTCTAAAAGCTTTATCTGGCTTAAAATTAACACCCCAGGAAGCACTCATGATTGGAGACAGCCCTTATGATATCTTATGTGGTAAAAATGCTGGGACCCATACTGCTGTAGTTAAATATAGCGAGCATTCCTTGGAAAAACTAATGGAATTAAAACCTGATTATGTATTAAATCATTTGGCAGATTTACTCCAAATACTAAATCGTCCGTGATCAGTGATCAGTGCTCCGTGTCCAGATCACGGGGCGGCGTGGAAACCGCCCCCTACAATATAAAAGCCCTCCGCCAGTATATTGTGCAACTGGCGGAGGGCTTTTAATTATTTTTTGAAACTTCTTTTAAAGATTTTAGCAATTTCCACTATCACCAGTGGTGCAAGGCTTAAAAGCAGTACCATTAACAATTCTTGTGTTGTTAGTACAGCTGTTTCGAATATTCCCCTTAAGAAAGGAACATAGACTACAGCTAACTGAAGACCTGCCGAGAGTAGGAAAGCATACACTAATGCTCTATTAGTACCTATGCCCATTTTAAAGAGTGACTGGTCAAAGCTTCGGGCGTTAAAAGATTGCACTAATTGGGAGAAGGCCATAGTCATAAAAGCCATAGTATGAGCTTCTTCTATACTCTGTCCCCACCGGAGACCCAGCCAATAGGCAAAAAAGGATAACAAACCAATTGCGAAACCTTGATAAAGAATAGCTCCACCCACACCACCTGCAAAAACTGTTTCCTTAGAACTTCGGGGCGGATTATTCATAACTCCTTTTTCCGGTGGCTCCAAGCCTAAAGCTAGAGCAGGCGGACCATCAGTAACCAGGTTCAGCCATAATATCTGAATGGGTGTCAACGGACTTCCATAACCCAAGAGAATAGCGGTAAAAATGGCAACAATTTCCCCAGTATTACACGATAACAGATAATGAATAGACTTTCTAATATTAGAGTATATAGTTCTGCCTTCTTCAACTGCATTAACAATAGTTGCAAAGTTATCATCAAGAAGCACCATGTCAGCGGCTTCTTTAGCCACTTCTGTACCTGTAATCCCCATGGCAGCACCGATATCAGCCCTTTTTAAAGCGGGGGCATCGTTAACACCATCTCCAGTCATTGCAACAACATGACCATGGGCTTTCAATGCACCTACAATCCGCAGCTTATGCTCCGGAGAAACCCTTGCATAAACTGTTGTCTTAGTAACATGTTTTTTTAATTCTTCTTCATCCATTTTTTCTAGCTGTGAACCGGTAAGAACACCATCACCTTTCTGCCAGATATTCAGCTCTTTGGCAATAGCTAAAGCTGTATCCTGGTGGTCACCGGTAATCATTACAGTTTTAATACCCGCCTTACGACTTATTTCCACGGCATCTTTAACTTCATCCCGTGCTGGGTCCAAGATAGCAAAGAAACCAATAAAGATAAGTTTATCTTCTACTGTATCCGAGTTTGGCTTTTCAGGGACTTCCGGCCATTTGCGGAAAGCCAGAGCGAGAACCCGTTGCCCTTGGGAAGCAATACTAGAATTCACCTTTAAAATCTTATCAAGAACCTCTTTACTTAATGCCTTTACTCCATCTTTTGTAAGCATTTCGCTGCAACGGGATAAAAGAACATCAGGGGCTCCTTTGGTAAAAGAAATAATTTCACCGTCAATTTTATTGAAGGTAGTCATCATTTTCCGAGCTGAATCAAAGGGAATTTCTTCTAAACGAGGATACTTTTTATCTATTTCGTCTTTGGTAAGTCCCGCTTTACCGGCAGCTACCACTAAAGCACCTTCTGTGGGGTCACCTATTACTTCATAGGCTTTTTCTGTTTTTTCAACCCGGGCATCACTATTTAGAACACCACCCCTGAGCATTAGTTCCAAATTTTTATCAGCTAAAGGTGATAATTTCCCGTCTTTTTGATCTAAAAATTCCCCTTCCGGTTGATAACCAGTTCCTGTTAATTTAATAAAATTCTCGTCCTGATAAATTTGTATAACTGTCATCTCATTTTTAGTAAGGGTACCTGTTTTATCAGAACAGATATAGGTTGCTACACCCAAGGTTTCTACTGCCGGCAGCTTTCTGATAATAGCATTACGACGGCTCATCCTGGTCACACCTAAAGCTAACACTATGGTAACAACTGAAGGTAAACCTTCTGGAATAGCTGCTACTGCTAAGGCAATAGAGGTCATAAACATTTCTAGAATTTCTTCACCCCGCCATAAACCAGTTGCAAAGACTACAGCCACAATAACTCCAGCGGCAATTCCCAGGATTTTACCTAAAGCTGCTAACTGACGCTGTAATGGTGTAGGGTCCGGAGGTGATTCTTGGAGCATTTGGGCAATTTTACCTAATTCACTATTCATACCAGTACCGGTAACTATCATTTTCGCCCGACCACCGGTTACAGTAGTTCCTCGGAAAACCATATTTTTCCGGTCGCCAATAGAAACATCTTCACCTTGGATTACTTTTAACTCTTTTTCTACCGGTACCGATTCACCAGTTAGAGCAGCTTCATTCACCCTTAAGGATGCGGACTCAAACAATCGAGCATCAGCTGGGATGGAGTCACCAGCATCTAGTAGTACTATATCACCTGGAACTAGTTGATCGACCTCAACCTGAGTCACTTTACCGTTTCGCAGTACCTTAACCATAGCCTTGGTCATTTCTTTTAGTGCCTTGAGAGCTTGTTCAGCTTTGTTTTCCTGAAATACACCTAAAGCAGCATTTAAAACAACTATAATAAGGATAACTATTGAATCTGCCACTTCGCCTAGTGCTCCAGATACAACTGCAGCAACAATTAGGATTAACACCAAGACTTCCTTGAGCTGGGCAATAAACATAGAAATTAGACTGCGGGGCGGTGGCTCTTTTAAAGCATTTGGACCGTAAGAATTTAACCGTTTATTAACTTCTTCGGTACTTAGCCCTTTTTCCAGGTCCCCATTTAATTCCTGGGTAACCTGGGTGACCTCCTGTGAATACCACTTTTTGTCCTTCAAATTAATACCTCCCTATTTATTTAAAGCAATTTATTCTCTAAACCTTAATTAATTACTGTCGACTAGCGACTAGCTATTAGTTATTATTCCAAAAATGTAGGCTTAGATTTATTTATTTGTCTTTGTTAGACAAAAAATTACTAGAAAAATTTACTTCTTCCTGTAAATAAGACATTAAGGGGACAATTAACTCAATAATCATTAACATTTCCATTTGAATTACTATTAATCCTTTTATTCAGATATTAAAAAGACCTCTACCCTGATATTATTAATCAAGGTAAAGGTCTGGCTTTAGCAATATACTAAGGTAACACCGGGCTTTTTAGGGCCGAGAAATGTCGACGTTACCACCAAAGAACTGGCAGTTACTCCCCTTTACGGAGGGTTATTTAATTTGCATATTTATTGTAAACTATGTTTTAAAAAACTGCAATAGCATTTGCATAATTGGTAAAAGTCGTTAATACGTCTATTTGTCAACTCACTTTTAGCGTTTCATCGTGACATCGTGTCGCCGTGTCATCGATTAAAAGGCATCTGCTATTGGGTTGAGATATTGGGATGCATCTCATGCAAGTGGAGATTACTGGATGCATCTGCTTAAAGGTCTAGCTTAAGGGATGCATCAAAAAGATTGGCATTCATCTGATGCCATAACTATTAACTCGCCCACTGACTCACTTTGAGACTAATTTAGTCGTTCTTCAACTATTGCGGCTAATATCTTCGCCCCATGGATCAGTGCTTCCAAATTAAATTTCATTTCGGGATGATGGAGACCTGGAGCTAAATCAGCACCTAGACCTATATAGGCTGTTTTAATTTGTCCCTTGGTACTATAGTAGTGAAAATCCTCGCCACCGGGAGTAATAACGGGATCCATGGTTTCTCCTAAAACTTTTTGAATAGCTTTAGAGGTTAAATCAATTAATCCCTGGTCATAACTCGCTCCCGGAACACCTCCTAGTACTGAAATCCGGGAAGAGGCTCCAAGAGCAGCAGCCCCATTTTCTACAGCACGCTGAACCCTTTTCTGCAGTTCCTCCATTGCTTCATTAGTTTGGGCTCTTAAATCAAAAACCATTTCTGCCCTATCAGGAATAATATTATTTGCCCCATTATTTGCCAACAGTTTAGTGGTTTTTACAGAAAAAGGCACAGTAGGATTAAGTCTAATAGCATTAACTGCGTTGACAACTGCTGCCGCTGCATCAATAGCATTAATTCCCAAATGAGGTCTCGCACCATGAGCTGGTAAACCTTTAATTTCGGCCCACATAATATAAGAAGACCCATGACATAATGCAGGCGTAGCTTGGCCAAGCTTACCCTCTTGGATAGGCCTCAGGTGTATCCCAAACATTTCCTCAACATCAGCCAAAATACCACTTTTTAGCATTGCCTCAGCCCCACCAAGGGCTTCTTCGGCTGGCTGAAACAATATTTTTAAGGTCCCCCTTTTGATTCTCCTTTTAGCCCATACTAAAGCTGCCATCAATACCATAGTACTGTTAGCATCGTGGCCACAGGCATGAATATTCACATCTTTACCATCTATTTTGAAGGCTAAAGCATCCATATCGGCCCTTAAACATACAACAGGTCCTGATTTTTGGCCCCTAAGGACACCTATTACGCCAGTTGTACCATTTATTTTAGTTTCAGTTACAATACCTGCTCCCTCTAGCTTTTCAGCAAGAAATTGGGAGGTCTGTATCTCCTGAAAACCCACTTCCGGCATAGCATGGAGAGTATGATAAAGGTTAAATATCTCTTCTTTTCTCATTTCTATTTCTTGTAAAATATCCATAATAATCCCCACTCTTTTATTGAAAATAAAGTATCTAATGCCTATTATACCTTATATTTCTAATTTAAGGGGCATCTACTATTGGGTTGAGATATTGGGATGCATCCCATGGAAGTGAATATTACAGGATGCATCTGCTTAAAGGTCTAGCTTAAGGGATGCATCAAAATAAATAGCATTCATCTGATGCATCAAGCAGTATAACTTATTATAGATTCATCCCAGAAAATTGTCATTCATCAGATGCCTTCTATAACGATGTATGAGGTGGAATTGGTGTGGATACCTCAACATCTATTAAGCTTGGCTTATTAGACTCAAAGGCTTTTACTAATGTTTCATTAAGTATATTAGCATCACTTACCTTATCACCTTCCCAGCCACAGGCTTCAGCTACTTTACTAAAATCAGGATTGTATAAATTAACCCCCGTTTGGCTTAACCCCGCTACTATCATCCGATTTTTCTCCATTGCTAAGGACTTATTATTAAAGACAATTACCTTAACCGCTATTCCCTTTTCCGCAGCTGTAACAAGCTCACTCATGGACATAGTAAGGCCACCGTCGCCAACTAAAGCCACCACCTGACGTTTTGGGTATTCTAGTTTAGCTGACAATGCCGCCGGTAGACCAAAGCCCATACTACGCCAGGAACCGGAAATCAGAACATATTGCCGCTGTCCCCGAAAGATTTTGTCAAACCAAAGGACATGATCCCCAACATCTAAAGCAATAACAGCGTCCGGTTCTATTGCCTTTTCTACACTATAAACCAACTGCTGGGGAGTAATTGAAATACCATTAGGAGCAGCCTCCTTTTCTAGTTGTGTTAACCACTGTTCCCTTGATGCTTTTATGGTTTCCTTCCACTTTTTGTTTGCCTTAGTTTTGGTACCATCGAAGATGAGCTCTAATGTTTTTAAAATACACCCCTCTATACCTAAGGCAATTCCAGCCTGATTACCTATATTTTCTAGCACACCATCTATTTGGATGATTGGGATCTCTTGGGGTACGAAATTTTCAGGCCACCAGGTGGAACCTACGGTCAAAAGACAATCAGCCTGTTCTAATAGCTGAGAGGCTACATGGGTACCGGCTAAGCCTAGACCTCCCACCAAGTATTGATAATCACTGGAGATTACGCCTTTAGCCGGTAAAGAATAGGTAACAGCCGCCCCCAGCTTATCAGCTAGTTTTTCCACCAATTGCCCTTTGCCCTGAGCCCCCCTACCAATTAAGAGCATAGGTGTTTTTGACTTATTTAATAAATCAATCCCTTGTTTAATTGCTTGCTCTTGGGGGCTCTTATGGGCTGGGAAAATTACATCCTGGCTGCGGGGAGGATTTGAACAAGGTTTGTCAAAGATATCCTTAGGTACAGAAATATTTGCCACAGCTCCTTGTCCCATAGCAATTTGCAGTGCCCTATAAACTACCTCCACGGTAGGCTGGGCATCAGCTAAAAGGGTATTGTATTTGGCTAGGGGCTCTAGTAGAAGTTGTTCGTTAATATACTGCTTATAGCCGGTACCGATATATTTAGCGGGAACCTGACCTGTTATAGCGATAACAGGTACTTTATCGGAATAGGCATCTGCTAAACCATTCATTAAATTTGCAGCTCCCGGACCAGAGGTGGCAGTACAGACTCCTACCCTGCCGGTCAACTTAGCTTCTGCCGAGGCCATAAAAGCTGCTGCTGCTTCATGTCTTGTGGTAATATATTCAATCTGAGGATGCCTGTTAATGGCATCTAAAAAGGTTAAAATGGCATCACCTGCATAACCGTAAATTCTTTTTACGCCCCAGGCAGCTAACTGATCTAATATGGCATCAGCAACTGTTCTTTCATTACTCAAGAAAATCCCTCCTTTGTTTAAATCTAGTATAGATTTAACAAGGAGTTGGAACTTTATGCACTATTTTTGCGTCATATCTTTTGGTGACCGGTTAGTTCTACATTATTCTTCGCGCCCACTCGCACACTAATAGACTATTTTTTAGAAGGAGTTGTTCATATGGAAAGAATTAGTTTAGGCTTTAGAATCTTAAAGGAAAATCTTTGGCTGGGATGGGTAGCCCTGGCTTTTAATTTTTTTGTGTTTTTTATTGAGCTTATAACAAAGTCGTTACCCTTGGTCCCCCCTGGCTTTCATTTAAAATTTGCAATGCCTAATGGTATCCCGGAAATGTCTAGTATCTTACAGCAGCCTCAAGTACAAGGGATAAATATTAACTTATCTAGTATCGCTTTAATCATTAGCCCTTTTCTAGTGGGGGGATTTCTAAGTGCTATATATAGACTGCTGGAGAATAAAAAAACCGATAAAGAAATCTTTATCGAAGACTCTAAACACTTTTTCCTTAGACTTTTATCAATTAATGTAATCATATTTCTACTAATGCTTGCATCTATGTTGTTATTGGTCTTTCCACCTCTGGTAATTGTTGCAATCATATTCTTTGTCTATTTAACATACTTCTGGCAGCTAGCCTTAGTTAAAGATGATTTGGAAATATTAGAGGCTTTAAATAAAGGTAAAACAGTTTTTAAAAACAACCTGTCTCCGGTGTTAGGACAAATGTTTACAGTAGCAATAATCTCGGCAATAGTAGGAGTCCCTCTTAATATTATGGGTCAAAGTGTAATTGGATATGGATTAGCTATAATAATCTGGAGCTTTGTGGGAATTGGTTTATCCATTAGTATAATAAGTCTCTATGATGATTTAAGTAATGAAAAGCCGCCGGAATTAACCCTTTAATTTGCCTCCGACGGCTCTGGCTTCACCTTCTATTAAAACGCTGAACGCCTTTAGGATAAAAAGCATGCCAGTCAATATTTATAGGAATATATACCATTTCACCTACTATTAAATGCTCAGGATTAATAATCTGAGGATTGGCTATTTGTATTGCTTTTGGGCTCACCCCAAACTTCTCCGCAACCTTCCAGATGCTTTCATTAGGCTGGACACAGTAAATCATTGCCATTACCCCTCCCACCAATTTTTTAAATCTATATGCGAATAGTTATAATATAATGAATATCTGGGATTTGTAATTTCCTTTATTTGATACTGGATTAATAATATTCGTATGCTTTAAAATAAGCAGTATGTTCCAAAAATAACTGGTACAGTTATTTCAGGCTAAGGTTTCGCTCACTTCGTTTCGCTAGGTTAAGGTTAAGAAAATTACTTTACTCAGCCTTAGCCTCAACCTTAAATTATTTTACACCAAGGAGGTATCAGAATTGTTAAAAACGTATATGAAAACCAGCTTAATTTTTCTTATCGCCTTCACCTTCCTGGTGGTTCCTCTTCCAAAAGAGGCATTTGGTGCAGAGAAAATTAGCTTTATGTACCTCTACGGAGGCAAAACCCAAGATTACATAGCACAATTTAAATTAACTAAAGGTGCGGTAAATGTAGTCAGTCCTAATTATTTTGATCTTGATAAAAATGGCAATCTTGTCATAAATGCCGATAATACTTTAACTAATTACATCCATTCCCAAAAAGCAAAGGTTATTCCCTATCTAAGCAACCACTGGGACCGACCCAGTGCCCAAATGGCACTAAAGAATCCAGAAAAACTGGCTAACGATCTGGCAGCTGCTGTAGATGTCTATAACTTAGACGGTATTAATATTGACCTGGAAAATTTGACATATGAAGATCGTCATGCATTGACCCAGTTTACTGCACTTCTTAAAAACAAGCTTAAACCTGGCAAAACAGTTTCTGTGGCTGTAGGCTCTGTGGACAAGCCCATGACCTCTGGCTGGAAATCGGCATATGATTTAAAAAATCTAAGCAATGTTGCCGATTATTTGGTGATCATGGCCTATGACCAGCACTCAAGAGATAGCAGCCCCGGTCCTGTTGCTGCCCTTGATTGGGTAAAAAAGCAGCTGGACTATATGGTAACCCAGGCTCCCAAGGATAAACTAGTTCTTGGTGTACCTTTTTATGGACGGGTTTGGACCAACGGTAAAGATGGTGGTGGTATCTGGTACACCGATATTGTTAAGGCCGTTCAAGAAAATAAGGCTACCCTCCAATGGCATGAACAATATCAAGTGCCTTTTGCTAAATATACTAAGGCCGACGGTAATACTAAAGAAATTTGGTTTGAAGATGCCCGGAGCTTAAAGGAAAAAATAAATCTTGTTAATACTTATGGGTTAAAGGGAGTTGCAGCCTGGCGTTTAGGTCAGGAAGACCTCAGCATCTGGCAAAATTTTTCCGCTTGGTTAAACGGACATTATTTTAGAGATATCACTGGTCACTGGGCGGAAAACGATATTTTGTACTTATCTAGCCGCAGCATTGTCGGTGGTAAAGACACATACCACTATGCTCCTAATGTAGGGGTTACCCGGGCAGAAGCAGTGGCAATTTTATCCCGGATCTTTAGCTGGGAGATGACAGCCACTAATCCTTTTACTGATGTTCCTAACAACTATTGGGCCAAGGAACCAATCTTAAAGGCTTTTAACCACTCCATAGTAAAAGGAATCAGCTCTAACAAATTTGGTCCGGAGCAAAAGCTAACCAGGGCTCAGCTGGCAGTAATCCTCCAAAGGTCCTTTGAGCTTCAGACCACCGGTGAGGTAAAATATGAGTTTCGGGATGTACCCCGGAGCTACTGGGCGGCTACTGAAATATATATCCTGAAAAATAGAGGTCTAATCGGTGGACGTACTCCCGATAAGTATCACCCAGACAGCTTGGTAACCAGAGCGGAGTTAGCAGCCATGGTGGCAAGAATTATAAGATAGTGAAACAGTGGAAGAGTGAAAAAGTGAAAGAGTGTAAAAGCAGCATGGGGTAGAAACACCCCATGTTTTTTTCCGCTCTCGATGAGTAAAAGACACCATTATTAAGCATCATAACTAGAGAGACTTTTTTTAACGGGGGAAATACTGGAAATGTTTAAATTTCTTAAAAATATCCAATACCGTAAAAAAAATCAAACCATAGAACAAGAAAATAATGTTCAAACAGATTCTTGTACTAAATCCTGGGATAAAGAGGAACAAACATTCCATGCTGAAGAGCTTTGGGAAATACCCATAATCGAGGTAGCGCCCACAAACCCTACCCAGATTTCCAGAGGAACGAAAGAAAGATTCTCAAGTAACTTAACCTATAACATCACAAAATTAAAAGAAAGAGCTGCCAGTTCCCAGCTTATTTTGGAAGAAATCAAAGTGGGTAGCTCTCTAAAAAAGAAATTAACAATTTGCTATTTAAAGGACCGGGCAAATCCCGATATTGTCAACGAGATCAAAGCTAGAATCAAGGCCATCCGAGCAGAGGGAATCTTGGACAGCAGCTACATTGAACGCAACATCGAGGATTCTAGTATAAGCCCTTTTCCACAAATAGAAGTTACGGAACGACCAGATGTAGCCGAATCAGCTCTAACCCAAGGCCGGGTCGTAATAATCCTAGATGGATCTCCTGATATTCTTTTGGCACCGGCAACTTTCTTTGACCTAATGGATACACCGGAGGATACCTTCCGGCGCTGGTTCATTGCCTCCAGCTTCTTTCGGATTGCCAGATATATTATGTTTATTTTTGCCGTTTCTTTACCGGCATTATATATCTCCCTTAGATCCTTTAACCCGGAGCTGATTCCCACACGGCTTTTAGGGATAATTTTGGCCAACCAAATAGAGAAACCTTTTCCTATTTATTTTGAAGCCTTTCTTTTGATGGGTATTATTGAGGCAGTACGTATGATGATGCTTAGGATGCCCACCCAGCTTGGCTCAACTATTGCACTTTTTGCCGGGCTCGTACTGATGGGTGCGGGGATAGCGGGTAATATTATTGGTGTACCCATTGTAATAGTTGTCACTTTAACAATTATCTCTTCTTACGGTATTCCTAATAATGACCTGCGCTCTTCCGTACGGATTATCCAGTTCTTCACCATGCTTATGACCTCTTTTTTCGGCTTGTTTGGTTTTGCGGCAGCCTTTTTTTATCTTGCTATCCACCTTGTAACTTTAAAATCCTTTGGTATACCCTATATGACGCCTTTAGCCCCTTTAGAAAAAGGTGCCTGGGGACATACAATTTTCCGGGAGAATACCAAAGAAATGTCTGAGGACCTCTCCTATAAGCCGCAGCGCACAACAAAAAAAGGAGAGAAATCTTACAGTAGCGGTGGGAATCAAAAAAATCAGGATAAGCTAGACCCTAGAGTATTAGGGATAGTTGTTGTCGTAGCAGTATTAGAATTTGAATTGTTTACCTTTACTAAAACTATTGTTGACATAGCCGCTCAAGATGCCTGGCTTTCAGTAATACTCGGCAGCCTTATTGCTATTATTACCTCAATTTTATTTGTTCGCTTAGCATCCCGTTTTCCCAACGAGAACTTTTTCGAGTACAGTAAAAAAATTTGGGGAAAACCCTTGAGTATCCTGATAATACTAACCTTCATTTCCTTTTGGTTTCTTTATGGGGCAACCCTTTTACAGGACATGAGGGTTATCAATAAGCTGCTTTTTCTTCCCAAAACCCCGTCACTAATCCCTTTATTAATCTTAATAACCGCGGCAGTCTGGCTGGTTTCCTATGGAATTGCCGCTCTAGTCCGTTTTTTCCAGCTGCTTTTGCCCTTTATCTTTATTCCCGTAATAGCTTTACCTCTCCTTTCCATTAGGACTATTGAGTGGCAGCATTTTTTACCTGTATTAAGTAATGGATTACTGCCTGTACTAAAGGGCGCTCTAGTCTTTGCCGGAGCTATTCAAGGATTAGAGGTTATTCTTTTTATTTCTCCCTTTCTTTCTGATATTCGAAAATCATATTTGCCGGTAATAATCGGCATTAGTTCTCTTATGTTTTTGATCTTTACATTTTTAATCAGTTCCGTAGGGGTTCTCGGTGTAGAAAATGTAAAGCAAACAATATGGCCGGGAATTAATACAGTCTCTATTATTGAGCTTCCCGGTTTCCCAGTAGAACGCTTTGAATTATTTTTAACTCTACCCGGTCTTCTGGGTATTTTTACGACCTTATGTATCTATCTCTACCTGATATCCTACGGAATAATTGGCCTAACAAATTTTAAATACCGAAAGCTCATAATTACTCTGGTAGGAGGGGTGATTATCTCCGGAGTGTACTTATTCCCCAATTATGCCTGGGCAATTAATATGCGTAATGTCGTGCAGTATTTAACCCTTGTTATATTTGCAATCGCCAACCTTACTCTAGTTATGGCCATAATACGTGGTAAAGGGGTATCAAGATGAAAAAGACCATTATATTTTGCGTTTTTTTCTGTATTTTAACTACAGCCTCCGGCTGCTGGGATATACGGGATATAACCAACAGAGCATTTGTAACTGCAATTGGTTTAGATATGGCGGAAAATCCCGATAAAAAGTATAAGGTTACCTTTGAATTTCTTGACCCTTATAAGCTAAGACAGCCTGGCAGCAAAATAGTCACTCTTGTGGAAACAGTTGAGGGAGAAAGCATTGGACAAGCCATAGAGCAAATGCAGGGGAGAATATCCGGTACAATAAATTTTACCCATTTGCGTTTATTGCTAGTAGGTGAAGCCCTGGCAAGAACTAAACATTTTTCGGATCTGGCCAGTTTTTTTGAAAAATATGCAGAAATTGCATTAAGGTTACGCTTAGGTTTTGTCCAGGATGGTCAGGCTTTAGATGTTCTACGTTCGAATCCTAAATTAAGCCGTTCTGTCTCCGCTGAAATAATACGAATGGTTCAGTTAGAACGGGATTTCGCCCTTAGCCGGACTAATAAATTTTTCAGTTTTCTTTCTGATTTGCGCTCTTCAAAAGGTGTGGCTTTAGGTTCGAGGATCATATCAGCCGAAGGCGACTCTCTCATCCGCCATGGAGCTACGGTTTTTGATAATTGGAAACTTAAGGGGTTCCTAAGCTCTGAGGAAACACAAGGAGCCAACTGGATTACCGGAATCTCCGAGGTAACTGTTATTGGCGAAACCAACTCCGGAGCCTATACCTATCGAGTACATAAAAGGTCACTAAAAGCTACTCCCACGGTTCTTGATAGTGAGCTTGGTTTTTCAGTGGAGCTCACAACAATAGGACATATTGTTGAAGAGGGTGAAAAAAGCTTGGATTTTACTAACCCGGAAAATATTGAAAAACTAGAAGAGGTATTGTCTCAGGTTATTAATCGAGAAATAAAGTCTGCAATTGCAAAATCCCAGCAGGACTTTCAAATTGACTATCTTGGTTTTGGTAATTTTTTAAAACAAAAAGAACCCCACATCTATGAAGAGCTTAATTGGGAGGAGGTTTTTCCCGTTATACCTATAAGTGTAGAAGTAAAAGCTAAAATAGATAAATTTGGCTTAGTTAAATAGTTGGTAGTTTTATCCTTTTCATTCATCAAAGGGTATCTTTTTATATCCTAGAGGGATACCAACTATCTCTGAAGTATAAGGGTCTAAAGCAAATAAATCTTCCTTGTTTACTTCCTTCAAATTATTTTTGCCTAAAGCCCTTATTGCCTCTTGTATTTCCTCATCACAAGCTTTTAAAAACTTATTCAAATGCTGCCCACTTTTCTTAACGTTTAGCTTATTTTTAAAATGTCCGTCATGAAAAACCACAGAGGGTGGCGGTTCCCAGGGTAATGCTTTTAAAACCTCCGTATGAGCCATGGCAAAAAGAGCAACAGCACCTATATAAATGGCATCAGCCCCTAAGGCTAAGGCCTTTAGCATCTGCCCTGGATTATAAAATCCCCCTGCCATGATTAAACTAACCTTATCTTGGTAATTTCTTTCTCTTAGATATTCACTTGCCCTTATTAAGGCAAACAAGGATGGTAAACCAAAATCATCCTGAAGAATAGGTGCAGTTCCATAAGAACCAGCCTGGCCACCATCAATTGCAATATAATCAACACCGGCATCTAGGCTTATTTCCAAGTCTTTTTCAATATACTTGCTACCTGCGATCTTTACACCTACAGGGACACCGCCTGTTATTTCTTTCAAATAGAGAACTAAATTGCCGAAACAGTCCTTTTCTTTCATACCTGGGTGAGTAGCATGAATAATAGCTCGTTCGCCTATTTTTAATCCTAAAGCCCGTCTGACCTTCCATGTAATTTGTTTTTTAGGAATAGCATGACCTGTGCCTCCTCCTGCCCCTTGACCTATATGGATTTCAATGGCATCAGCTTGCTTTAAAATATTTTCTGATTTAGTCCATTTTCCCCTATTGTATTGGATGATTAGTTTATCTGCTGCTTTCCTTTCGGCAGGTAAAAAGGCTCCCTCCCCTGTATTTGCAGCAGTACCGGCTAATGCAGTTCCTCTAGCTAAGGCTATTTTTGCCTTTCTGGAAAGAGCTAAGCCGTAAGCCATACCGGAAATTAAAATGGGCATTTCTATTTTTAATGGTTTTTTAGCATAAGGGCCGATAATAACAGAGGTATCAATAGCTTTGCCTTCATCCGTAGGCAGCCTATGGAGCTGAGCAAAATTAAATAAAATACTATCAAAGTCGGGAAAACTTCTTGGGCTTCCTAAGGGACGCTTAATTGCTTTGCCTTCCTGGCTTCTGAGATTAGTTTCAATAATATTTTGCAGGCCTACCTTACGGGCAGCTGAAACAAACTCCCATAAATTTTCATGGTATTTATCAACCATCAACCGATGGATAATACTATTAGCAGCTGTCTTGATCGTTTTTCGAGCCAACCAGCTCAACCCGAAATAGCCTGTTACTCCTACACCCGATGCAAATATTAGCTTCTTTAAAAAGTCATCATCCTTAGACATAATTCCTCCGGTCCCCCTCATCCTTACCCCTATTAGTTTCTTTCAAAAGCAAGTGCCTAATACGTATAGAAAATACTAATTTAGCACTATAATACTAAAAACAGGAAGGATGAAACTGGTGGATTCGACATTTACGGCCTTTGTAGTGGCAAAAGAGATAAACCTGAATAATCTGGCCAAGCATTTTGGAATGAATAAAAAATACCGCTGGGAAGAGCCCCTTATACTAAAAAACACTAATCTTTCCGGAGTAACTAAGGATAGGGAAAATAAATTTGTTTTTATTTTTTATTTTGGAACTGTTGTTTTTATTAATTTTGAACACCATGAGGTTATGGATGTTCTCAAATATTTAAATAAATTAGAAAAAAACATCCATTCTAATCATCCTCCTGTTTTCCAGGATGATTTTAGGCTTATTATTAATAAAGAGGCTAAAACATCAATTAATTTCGATAATATGTCGGCTAATAAATATCAAGATTACTATCTGGAGATAATTTCAACCATATTAGCTAAATCCGTTGCCCTGGAAAAAATCGAAAAAGATATTGATAAGCTTTTTGATGATATTGAGGATATAGTGGATTTTTTGGATAAGGGACGCTTCAATATTTCCGACCGGCGGTTGGCAAAAACTTCAGGTAAGATTCTGCAACACAAATTTAGCAGTATTTCCTACTTAATGCTTTTAGATAAGCCTGATATCACCTGGGTAAATGAGGATGCCGGAAACTTATATTCAGAGTTAAGTCAGCTTTTTGAAATAGATGAGCGTTTTGAAATTGTCCGGCAAAAATCAGAAACTCTAATGGACATTACCCAGGCATTTACAGGTCTTACCCATGCTACAAGAGGAGCCCGCTTGGAATGGATGATTATCATCCTTATTGCCTTTGAAATTATCCTTTCGCTATTGGAGACGTATGTATTTTAAAACTACTCGATCATGAATCTGTTCAAACAATAATCCTGCTAAAAACCAAACCGGCGCATAATCTAAGCGAATATATCCTTT
>LADT01000003.1 GCA_000961765.1 Clostridiaceae bacterium BRH_c20a
ACTCACTATTGTGGAAAGAGCAAAGCGGGTAAGTTTAGAGTTAAAAGAATCACTAGCAAGAAAAAGATGAGGTCGAAAGTTGTAAAGATAAAGCAATGGCTGAGAAAAAGTTTAACAAAGCCAATAGTACAACTCATAAAAGAACTAAATGTAAAACTACAAGGGCACTATAACTACTATGGCATCACAGATAACACTCCAGGAATAAAGAAGTATGCGTATATAGTTAGAAGAGCCCTATTTCGACACATCAATCGAAGGCGACAAGGAAAGCCATGTGATTTCTTGAAATTCGAGAAACTAATAAGTAAATACCCATTGGCTACACCGAGAATTCGTGTAAGTATTTATTAGACATGAAGACGGAGGCGAAAGTTGTTATGAAGAGCCGGATGCCTTAATAGGGCACGTCCGGTTCTGTGAGAAGCGGGTGCAGTGATGCACTCCGTTTACTCGACGTCGCTTCTCTCCTTTTCTCTGATAAAATAAGGTAAAATGAATGTGGTGGTGATAAAAATGCCCGTGGAGCCAGAGAAAAGAGCGAAAGTGGAATATACCACATAATGGTGAGAGGTGCCAATAGACAAGAGATATTTCATGATAATGAAGATAGCGTAAGATTTTTAGAAACCCTGAATAAAATTAAAACAATGTCAGAAATCAAAGATAATCTCGAAACATCTGATAGAAAACCTAGCTCTGATCGCAGTAGACATGTTTTTTTCTCCCTTCATTATTTTTTTAAAGGCCCCTACCTTGTCCATATTATACCATCTCCATTATAGAAAATACTGTATATATCATAGTATTCCTAAATAGTTATTAATAGTATATCTAAGTACCCTCATACCTTAACAATTCGTAAAGCAGAAGTGCAGTATAATATAAACTGTGTTAAAATTTATTGTAAGACATAAGATTTGGGGGATAATAATGAACTATTCTGAATTAGCTGAAGCGGTTAAGAACGGAGATAATATTCTAGCGGTTTCCTTAGCACAGGATTTATTACAGTCGGGGGCCACGATAGAGGTCATAATAGAAAACGGATTAACAGATCCCTTAAATGAACTTAGTTCCAAATGCACAACAGATGATTTTAGCTTATTTGAAATTATGATGGCAGGAAGAGCTATGATGGATGTAATGGAGTTAATTAATAAAGAATTATTGGAGGAAAATTGCATTTCGCATAAAGGAAAAATTATTTTAGGAACGATTAAAGGAGATATTCATGATCTAGGAAAACATATTGTGAATATTATTTTTACTTTATCCGGATTTAAGGTTATTGATTTAGGTAAAGATATCGAACCAAAAAAATTTATTAATGCAGCACAAGAACACAAAACTCCTTTTATATGTATTTCTAGTTTGCTAACTCCAACCGCTATATACGCTAGGGAAATAAAAGATATCGCAAAGAAACAGAATTTAAATGATATTATAGTCTTGGCCGGGGGAGTTGGCTTTGAACATGCAAGTAAGGAATACTTACAGGTAGATTATGTTGCGAAAAATGTTTTTGATGGATTGGAATATATACTTAGTATAGTTGAGGGAAAAAGGGATGGATAATTTTAGACGGCTGCTTGCGATGCCACAAGTAATGGGATATGCGTCAATACTATGCAACGAAAGTATCATAAAATACTCAACTGATGCTCAAACAATGTATAGATGTCAAATGGAAGCACTAAATTATTATAAATACGATGCGGTGTATCCAGCCTGTGATCATCTTGTTCAGGCACAAAGCTTAGGAAGTAAGCTAGAATTTAATGAATCAGTTGGATACCCGTATTTATCAAAAAACGCTTTAGAAAACGTACATGAATGGGAAAGACTAAAAACCTTGGACGGGCCTTTAGCTGGAAGGGTTCCTGTAATCCTAGAGGCCTGCTATCAGCTGAGAAAAAATTTGGACCAAGAAGTTTTAGTCATACCAAAAATTGTTGGACCGTTTACATTAGCGGGGCAATTAATAGAACTACGAGAAATTTTTGAATGTATTTTATTAAAGGATCTAAATAAATTGCAACAATTTCTGGAATATTTAACTGATTGTATTATTGCCTATGGAGATGCTTTGATTAAATCAGGTGCTGATGTCATAGTAATATATGATCCATTAGTAACGCCGGATATTGTTCCTGCGGATATATTTTATTTACTAGAGTTTGAAAATCTAAAAAAAATCTGTACCGTTTTAAGAAGTAAGGGTTGCAAAGGTATCTGGATACAGTTTCCTACCCGCGAGAAATACTTTCCCGTATTTAATAACCTTCAGCCGGATTTTCTTAGCGTGGATGAAGTCACAAAAATAGAAGATAATCTTTCTGATAGTAGTACTTTATTAGTTGGTAATATTCCACCTTTTTCTTTTGTTGAAGGAAGCTCAGCAACAATTGAAAAGCTTTCGTTTGATTTTTTAGAATCCTCTAAAAACAAGTCTAAAATTATACTAGGTGGTTCTTGTGAGATACCGTTAGAATCCAAATCTGAAAATATCCTTGCTTTAGTTAATTTTGCAAAGTCTTATAAAATGGTGAAATCAGATGAATAATAATGAAGTCCTTAAAAATGAATTAAACCAAAAGGTTAATGAACTTAGCTTTTTTTTAAAATTAAATAACATTATTGGCTTTTTGCCACTTAACTTAAAAGAAACCTTAACAGCAGTAATATCAGAACTCAATAAATATTTTAATGATTGTAAAATCTACATTTTTTTGAAAGATGACGAAAGAATGCAAGTGTATAATTATGATTTAAAAGATACAGATAATAAACTTCATCTTTTGGATAATTTATCAAGCTGTAGGGTTTTTAAGGAATCGCTGCCAGTGATTGCGCATGATATTAAAAAACAGACCGGATGTAAAAATCGATGTGTTTCAGAGGGGACACAATCCTATGTCTGTATACCCATATTACATGGTAAAGAATTATTAGGAAGTCTAACTTTGGAAAGCAGAATAGTTAATAGTTTTAAAAAGGATGATTTAAAATTATTATTGGCGATTGCTAATCAGCTTTCTCTTCCAATCCAGAGATCAAATCTATATTCTATAGTAGAAAATGAAAAAAAACAATTAGAAAAAGCAAATGAAGAGATTACCTTTTTAAATCAAGAGTTAAAGGGACAATTGGAGGAACTAAAATTAGCTGAGGCGCGATTAATTCAACAAGAAAGACTTGCTGCCACAGGTAAATTAGCTGCAAATCTAGCCCATGAAATAAATAACCCAATTGGAGTTATTTTGTCTTCTTTAGATTATTTGAGGAATTATCTTAAAGACGATTTAAGCAAGGATATTAATGAGGACCTTGATACAATTTATAAACATTCAAAAAGAATTTCTAACTTGGTAAAAGATTTACTTTTATTTGTGGGAACGGATAGAAACTATAATTTTTTTGATCTAAATGAAATTGTGGAAAAAACTCTAGAATTATACCAAAGAAGAAATAATGCAAAACAAATTACTGTACTTTCTGAACTTATTCAAAATGAACTAATTATAAAAGGGAATGAAATTAAGCTGCAACAGGTAATTGTAAACATAGTGAATAATGCAATAGATGCTTCTTCAGATAATTCACATATATGTATAAGGACCAACTTGGAAAACCAGAAAGCAAGTTTAGAAGTTATTGATTATGGAGTAGGAATTAACTCCAATGAGATAGAGAAAATATTTGAGCCTTTTTATACTACAAAAAAAATGGGAGATGGGAGTGGATTAGGGCTTTCGATTGTATATAACATTATAAAGGAACATGAGGGTTCTATTGTAGTTAAAAAAGGTGATATAAGTGGAACAATTTTTAAAATTTGTTTACCGATTTATAATAAAAATTTAAAAATAGGTGTGGAAATATGAATAATACAAAAGGAAGAGTTTTAATTATTGATGATGAAAAAGATTTACTAAGGAATATTTCTCGAATCCTAAAAAAGTGGGATTATGAAGTGATTCAGTCCGAAGATCCGGTAAATTTATTGGATTTACTAAAAGAAGAAAAGCCAGACATAGTAATTACCGATTTAAGGATGCCTGAAATCGATGGACTTGAGATATTGAAAATTGTAATAAACTGGAACAATGAGGTGCCGGTAATTATTTTAACTGGGTTCGGAAGTGTTTCAACTGCTGTAGACGCAATGAAGGAAGGGGCTTATGATTTCCTAACAAAACCTTTTGAATTGGATAGTCTAAGCATTGTATTAAATAGAGCTATGGAACGAAGGCGATTATTCCAAGATAGGAATAATTTGGAAATTCAACTCCTTGAAAACTTTGGTGAAAAACAACTATTAGTTTATAGTGAAGAGATGCAGAATGTTATTAAAATGGCCAAAAAAGTGGCAAAAACAAATAGTAATGTGCTAATAACTGGTGAGAGTGGTACAGGGAAAGAACTACTAGCCCGTTATGTACATACTTTAAGTTTAAGATATAATAAGCCTTTTATACCTTTTGATTGTACTACATTGCCTGAGAACTTAATGGAAACAGAGTTATTTGGATATGAAAAAGGTGCATATACGGGAGCGGTAAATAGCAAGCAAGGATTAATAGAACTCGCTGAAAATGGGACTTTGTTTATTGATGAAATTGGAGACTTGCCTTTTAATTTGCAAGCAAAATTACTTAGATTAATTCAAGAGAGGCAATATAGAAAAGTTGGTGGAAATAAATGGTTTAATGCTGATGTTAGATTTGTTGCTGCTACCAATCAATCCTTAGAGGAAAAGGTAGAAACTAAAGAGTTTAGAGCTGACTTGTTTTATCGTCTTAATGTAGTGCGAATTTTTTTACCGCCCTTAAGAGAAAGAAAGGAAGAAATAACATTACTTGCGACAAAATTCCTTAAAACTTCAGCAAGGGAAAATAATAAAAAAATAATAGGGTTTACTGATGAAGCCAAACAATTAATGGAATTGTATAATTGGCCTGGAAATGTTAGAGAATTACAAAATGTTGTTGAAAGAGCAGCAATTCTTACTGAAGAGGAATTTATTCAACCGCAAGACTTATCAATTAGAAATCAATTTGGTAATAAAGATAATACCCAATTAGGTTTAAAAAGTTTAAAGAATAGAGAAATAGAACGAATTGAAAAAGATTATTTAGAAAACTTATTAAAGCAAAATTATGGAAATATATCCCTTGTTGCAAAAATTGCAGGTGTTGATAGAAGGACAATTTATAGGATGATAAAAAAACATGAGCTATAAGTTGGAAAGAAAGACTGTAACATCGGTGTCACATAAAATGACTCCGATGTCACAGTCTTTTTATTATTAAGCTTATTATTTAATGTAAATTAAGCAATCTAAAGGATAAGAACTTGGCATGATTATTGCTATTATTAGTGAATATATTAACAAGAAAAATGCGAGTTTTAGCAAAACAACAAGGAGGAAAAAAGGTGGAAAAAATGAATTT
The DNA here is from genome assembly GCA_000961765.1 of Clostridiaceae bacterium BRH_c20a. Classification (GTDB taxonomy): domain Bacteria; phylum Bacillota; class Peptococcia; order Peptococcales; family BICA1-8; genus BICA1-8. The sequence continues at coordinate 5,457 of LADT01000003.1, forward strand.
AGGGCGTCGAAGTTTTTTAAGAGGAATTGGTATTGCTGGGGTTTCTCTAGCACTTCCGGGCACTGCAATAGCTAAAGCCATTGGTAATAATTATGATCCAGGTGGACCTGGATCGATAAAAGCTGCAGAAGCAGAGCGTTATAGAAAAAAAATGCCCGAGTACTTCTATAAGCGTATATCTAAAAGAAAAGGATATATTGGTACAACAAAGCTAGAAGGAACTGTAGTTCCTTTTGAAGATGCTAGAGAGCATGCTTTTGCCAAATTTTTTATCCATGGAGCTAATCAAGATTTTACTGGCGAATGGGGACAAGCTTTAAAAAAAGCGATGGATGATAAGAAAAAATTGATGGCCAACTTTACTGATGAGCAAAAAGAAGACGAAATGTGGGGTGGAGCAATTGTTATGTCCACTGATCAGTTTCATGTAAACCTTGGCCCAGGTAGATGGGAGCAATTACCTATAAGTAAAAATAAATTAGAACTACCTCCAGATGAGATGACAGCAAAACTTAAGAAGGTTGCTAAATGGTTTGGAGTAGATGTTGTTGGAGTATGTGAAATAACTGAGGAGTTAAAACCATTTTTTTATAAAGTAGGTAGAACTTATGGATCACTACGAGGTGCTCCACAAAAAGAAAAAATAGTAGATCACGGAAGGGAAATTCCTTGGCCATATCCACACAAGTATGCAGTTGTATTAGGTAAGCTTGAAGGGATATATGGGGTTAAAACTCTTGTTGGGCCAATGAATAATGCAACGGTTGCAACGGAATGTTCAGACGATGATGTTTTCCCTAGATATCTAGAAAGTACAATTCGTGGTTTAGGTTATGATGCAACGGGGCAGTCAATGAATGGAACAGAGGATTTTAATATGATTCCTCTTGCAGTTCAAGCTGGTCTAGGTGAGTTAGGAAGAATGGGTATGTTAGTAAGCCCATGGGGTGCCCATATTAGATTATCTGTAGTAACAACAAATATGCCATTAGTTGCCGATGACCCAATTGACTTTGGCTTATTTGAATTTTGTAAAACATGTAAAAAATGTGCTGAAAATTGTCCATCGGAGGCAATTAGTAAAGATGATGAGCCCAAAGTAATACGTGGAGTATTACGGTACGAATTAGATCCCATTAAGTGTATGACACAGAGGGCTACAACGGGATGTGCTAGCTGTGCAGGGGTTTGTCCGTTTACTAAGCCAGATAATGTACTTCATAGCGCCGGGAGGATAATTGGTCAAAACCCAGTTGGAGCAAGGGTCTTGACTGGATTAGATGATTTATTTTATGGTAAGAGTCCAACTCCTAGAGCGCTCACTAATAAATTAGCTCCCTGGAAATTATAAAAGGAAAGGAGAGAAAAGAAATGTATTTATTAGTATTAGGGGTAATTCTAGGCATAATGGGAACTAAGGCCTGGGAGTATAAAAATAATAAAGGTATGGAAATATCTAAAACTTTGTATGTACTTGGGGGACTTTGGCTTGCTTGGGTGATGTTCACAGTGATGTTTATAACAATAAACATTGGTGAAGGAGAGACAAGGGCTGCTGGTCTAGGTGCACTAATTTTTGGTGGTGTTACACTATTGGGATTTTTAGCAATTAGGTGGTTTTATAATGAAAAGAAATTAAAAAATACTTCTAAGTCGATTGAAGCTTAAAAAAACTAAAATAACAACGAAGGTGCTGTGAATCACAGCACCTTCGTTGCAAGGAGAGGCATAAAATGAGAGGCAAAAAAAAGCTTTTGATTGGAATAGGATTAGTAACAATTATAGTTGCATTTCTTTTTCAATCTATAAGAAGCGGGCAGAATGCAATTCAAGTAATAAATGATATCATTCCAGGAGTAACTTCTTTTGAAAAAGAAAATAGTCAATATACTGTATTTGCAGGCTATGATGAAGAAAAAAAAATTATTGGTTATGGTGTGATTACTAGGGCGGCAGGTTATGCTGGGCCTATTACAGTTATAACTGGTGTTAAAGATGATAAAATACAAAAAATAAAAGTATTAGAACAAACTGAAACGCCTTGGTTTTTTCAAAGGGTTATTTCACAAGGTTTCCTAGATGTTTTCAAAGGGAAAAAAATTGATGAGCCGTTTCAAATTAATGAAGATATTGATGAAATTGCCGGAGCAACAATAACTTCTCAGGGAATAACAAGTGCTGTTAGAAAAGGTGCTCACTGGATTGCTGAAAATAAGATGGGAGTTGTAATTCAAAAGGAAAAGGAAAATCTACTTAAAATAGAGGATTTTATTTTAGTGGCTATATATTGTCTGGTATTGACAGGAATAACAAAAAGAATAAATAAACTACGTCCACTAACTTTATTTCTTAGTTTTATTTTTTTAGGAATATGGCAAAGCAGTCCCATTACGTTCGCTAACATCACAACAATACTTACGGGAAACGCACCAGCAATATTTGAAAAACTAAACTGGCACCTTTTGGTAAGTGGAACCATGTTATTAACAATTATTATAGGAAGGAATTTTTACTGTAATTGGATGTGTCCATTTGGAGCAATACAAGAGGGTTTCTTTCGTCTTGCAAAATTCGATTATAAGCAACCTTATAACCTAGTACGTAAAGCTAAACTGATTATCGTCCCTTTAGTTTGGTTTGCTTTAGTACTGGGACTACTGTTAAATAATCCCAGTATTTCAAGTTATGAGCCTTTTTCTGCATTATTTAATTTGCAGGCCAATAAAGCTCAATGGTTACTTATGCCGTTTGTTTTATTTGTTGGTGTATTTATCTACCGATTCTGGTGCCAATTCTTTTGTCCAGTAGGTCTAACGCTAAGTCTTTTAAGTAAAACAAAGGGAGTGATAAGGCAATGGTACGTGATAATAAAAGCAAAGGCTACTTTTTTATCGCAGTAGTTAGCATAGGATTAAGCTTAACGTTATATTCATTACTTTTAAACACGGGCTTTATTAACTGATGCATTTGATATAATGGAAAATCAGGATTAATTAAAGGTCATTTATCTAATAATCCGATAGAGTATGTGGAGGCTATCTCCCAATACAGGAGTTAGGAGGGAAAAGAAAATGATATTTGGATTTTTGCCTAACCTAGGTTTAGCTGAGATTTCTTTAATACTAGTACTAGCATTAATTATTTTTGGTCCAGGCAAATTGCCTGAGGTAGGTAAGGCGATTGGGAAAAGTATTAAGGAATTTAAAAGTGCTGTAACTAAGGTTGATGAGCAAATTAGTGACGAGGGTAAAGGATTTAAAGAATAATAAATAGAGTATAAATTATTGAAATTATTTGATTTAATATTAGCTTGGTTGCGTACATAAGCCCGCATCGGGCAGTATTTTAGACAATTTTGCGCATCCAACACGGGGACGGAGTTATTGTCAACTTATGCATTGGCAATTATACCTCTGTTAATACCGGTTAACCTCTCAATTTGTCTAATTGAGAGGTTATTTTCCTTTAGTTTTTTTAAATATATGTCCCTTATTTTTTTATCTATTTTCTGTAATTCTAAGGGGCAATTTACTCTACAAACATTCTTAATTAATTCTTTTGCCTGTTCATCACTAAATTTCCTTTTTTCATCAATATCTAAGCAAACGTTATTATTGCCTTCTTTGTTAAACTTAATAAAATTAATCAACGCCTTTTCTCTATCTATATTAAATAAATTTAAGGTAAATTCCATATTGATTAAGTTCACAGCGCCAATATATTCAATATAGCTACTCCATTTGTATTCTTCTATTTCTTTAACCAAGACAGCTTTTAGAGGGTTTTGGTGGATATATCTAAGAACTGTTAGAAAATATCCTTCCTCATCAACTACCTCACTTTTAAACCTATCTTGAAATAAATTGCCTATTCTCTGGTATTTTTGATTATACCAATAAACATAGCTTCCGCATAACCTACGCATCACTTGCTCTAATGGTTCTTTTTCTGCTTTAATTAAGAGATGAATGTGATTGCTCATTAAGCAATATGCATAGATTTCATATCCACATTGTTCTTTATATCGCTTTAAGGTATGTATAAACTTGCTGTAATCCTCCTCATCTTCAAAAATTATTTGTCTATTAATACCGCGCATCATTATATGATATATACCACTGTTACTTTTTGTCCTAGCTTTCCTTGGCATAAAATACCACCCTTATTTATAATATTTTAAGCCGAGACCGTTGTCAACAACCCCGTCCCCTTGAGGTTTGGCGTCCCCTTGAGGTTTGGGGGATAATTGGTTGTGTTTGACAAATAAGATAAAAATAGATTATAAATGAATGGATGTTTATATTTTAATAGAAGGGATTTGGGAGGAGGATTGTGAAGATGGGTAAAAAGCTAGTATTAGCTGAAAAACCTTCTGTAGGCAGGGATTTGGCCAGAGTCCTCAATTGCACCCAAAAAGGTAATGGCTACCTCGAAGGTGGAAATTATATTGTTACCTGGGCCTTAGGCCATTTGGTTACCTTGGCTGATCCTGAGGAGTATGACAATAAATATAAGTCCTGGCGGATTGATGATTTGCCAATGCTTCCTGTCCCCTTAAAGCTTGTCGTAATCAAACAAAGCGGTAAGCAGTTTCAGGCTGTTAAAGGGCTAATCAATCGCAAAGATGTGGATGAAATCATTATTGCCACTGATGCCGGAAGAGAAGGTGAGTTAGTAGGCCGCTGGATTTTGGAGAAGTGTCAAGCAAAGAAGCCCATCAAACGGCTGTGGATTTCCTCTGTTACCGATAAGGCTATTAAGGAGGGCTTCAGTAAGCTTAGACCCGGCAAGGAATATGAAAATCTCTATGCTTCCGCTGTGGCTAGGGCTGAGGCCGACTGGCTTGTTGGGATTAACGCCACCCGGGCCTTAACCTGTAAATTCAATGCTCAGCTTTCCTGCGGCCGAGTCCAAACCCCTACAATAGGGATGATTGCCAAGCGGGAAGAAGAAATTAGAAGCTTCCAGCCCAAGACCTTTTATGGAATTACTGCTGTTAGCGATAATTTAAAGCTTATTTGGCAGGATGCTCAAACCAAAGAAACGAGAACCTTTGACAAGGTTAGCTGTGATAAGATACTAGCGGCTATTCAAAACAAAAAAACTGCAGTAGTTTCTGAGGTCAATAAAGCCTACAAAAAAAGCTATGCTCCCCAGCTCTATGATCTTACAGAACTGCAAAGAGATGGCAGTAGGATTTTTAGTTTTTCCGCGAAAGAGACCTTAGCTTATATGCAGAGGCTTTATGAAACCCATAAAGTTCTAACCTATCCTAGAACGGATTCCCGCTATATTTCTACAGATTTAGTAGAAACATTAACGGAACGGGTTAAAGCTTGTGGTGTTGGCCCCTATAGTGGGTTAGCTGCCAAGGTGTTAAGGACTCCTATAAAAGCTAATCAGCACTTTGTAGATAATAGTAAGGTAAGTGATCACCATGCCATTATACCAACAGAACAGAAGGTATTATTAAGTGCTTTGAGTGATAAGGAAAAAAAAATATATGACTTAGTTGTCAAACGTTTTCTGGCGGTTTTATACCCTCCCTTTGAGTATGAGCAGACAACCATCAAGGCTAAAGTAGGGGAAGAGACATTTACCGCCAAAGGTAAAACCGTTATTTCCTTAGGATGGAAGGAAGTTTTCCAAGAGGAAATAGAGGACAGTGATAGCCAAGGGGAAATGCCGGAGCAGATATTACCCAAGGTTAACAAGGGGGATACCCTGCCCATATCTAAAATAATTCAAACTAAAGGTGAGACCAAGCCTCCGGCACCCTTTAATGAAGGTACTCTTCTTTCGGCCATGGAAAATCCTTCGAAATATATGACGGGGGAAAGCAAAGATTTAATCAAAACCCTTGGCGAAACCGGTGGCTTGGGTACAGTTGCTACTCGGGCTGATATTATTGAAAAGCTATTTAACAATTTTTTAATTGAAAAGAAGGGTAAGGATATTTTTATAACCTCAAAAGGAAAGCAGCTTCTAGAATTAGCCCCTGAGGACCTGAAATCCCCGGCATTAACCGCACAGTGGGAGCAAAAATTAAGCGCAATTGCTAAAGGGACCCTTGATAAGCAAGTGTTTATAAATGAGATGAGGAAATATGCCCAGGAGGTTGTCAAGGAAATAAAAAACAGTAAGGAGATCTTTAAACACGATAACCGCACCAGAAGCAAATGTCCCGATTGTGGCAAGTATCTTTTAGAAGTCAATGGCAAGAAGGGGAAAATGCTAATCTGTGAAGATCGGAATTGTGGTCACAGAAAAGGTGTTGCTAAGGTAACCAATGCCAGATGTCCGGACTGCCGCAAAAAGCTAGAGCTGCGGGGAGAAGGCGAGGGGCAAATATTTGTCTGCCAATGTGGCTACCGAGAAAAGCTTTCGGTCTTTAATGAAAGAAGGAAAAAGGAAGGTAGTAAGGTTGACAAGAAAGATGTTGCAAACTATATGAACCAGCAGAAAAGAGCGGATGATGGCCCCATAAATACGGCCTTGGCTGATGCCCTGGCAAAGCTCAAGCTTGATAAAGAATAGTTATAACGTTTTTCCAACAACAAAATATCTTTAGGATTAAACATGCTATAATGTGGTAAAATATAATAACTGAAAAGGAGGAGAATGACGTGAAAAAAGCGATTATTGAAACGGAAAAAGGAAAAATGGTTGTGGAACTTTTTGAGAAGGATGCTCCAGGTACAGTGGCTAATTTTGAAAAGCTAATTAAGGAAGGCTATTATGATGGCCTGAATTTTCACCGGGTAATTCCCAATTTTGTTATCCAGGGTGGCTGTCCCCACGGTACAGGTACTGGTGGTCCCGGCTATAACATCAAATGTGAAGTAAAAAATAATCCTAATAAGCATCTGCGGGGAAGTCTTTCTATGGCCCATGCCGGCAGAGATACGGGCGGCAGTCAGTTTTTTATCGCTCACAGTCCCCAGCCTCACCTAGATGGCAACCATACAGTCTTTGGAAAAGTTATTGAGGGTATTGATATTGTTGACGATATCCGTCAAGGGGATAAAATGCTGAAGTTGGAAATAGTAGAAGAATAGTAGGGAGCGACGACCTCGTCGTTCTTCAGTCTGCATGATATAGCAAATTACTAATAAAAACGGCGAAAGCCGTTTTTTAATTTCTTCTTTTACCTTAACCTAGCGGAACAGAGTGGAGCGAAACCTTAATCCAACGAAGTGAAACATAAAAAGGTCCAAAAGGACCTTTTTATTTACCTATGGGTTATAATTGTCTAGAGAATAAGTGTATTATTATATATATCTTGAGATGGGGTAAATGGGGGGAGTACGGATTGAGAAGAAAATATCTAATTATACTATTGCCTATTAGTCTTTTGCTGGCTAACATTTCTGCCTTTTTTCCAAACATAGTTGAACGGATATATTCAAATGGAGTATATCCTATTATAGGGCAGAGCTTAAGTATAATTACCGGGTTCCTACCATTTTCTGTCGCTGAAGTAATAGTAATACTGTTATTCCTTTTAATAATCCTAAGTCTTATAAGGACCATTATTCTGCTAATAAGGGGAAAAGGAAGAAGGAAGGAAACAGCTCTCCGCTATTTTGTAAATGCCTTGGCTCTGGGCAGTGTAATATATTTTGGGTTTGTAATAATCTGGGGTTTGAATTATAATCGGCTGCCTTTTTCTGATATCGCTAATTTTAATGTCCAGCCTATCACAGTCCAGGAGTTGGCTAAAGTTTGTGAGGACTTAGTTGATAAAGCAAATGCTTTAAGAGATATGGTTTCGGAAGATGAAAATGGTGTAATGCAGATTAGTGGTGGTAAAGCTAGTGTCTTTAGAAGAGCTAGCGTCGGATATGAGCTTGCGGCTGGGAAATACCCTGAGCTTGGTGGGAGGTATGGCCCTCCGAAAGGAGTATTTATTAGCAAACTTATGTCCTATGCAGGTATCGGTGGTGTGTATTTCCCTTTTACCGGAGAGGCCAATGTTAATACTCTAACCCCAGATTCTGCGCTGCCAAGTACGGCAACACATGAAATGGCACATCAGCGGGGTTTTGCCAGGGAGGATGAGGCCAATTATATCGCCTATGTTACCTCTACTTTACACCCTGATCCTGATTTTCAGTATTCGGGGACTTTTCTGGCTTTACGACATACCATGAACACCTTACGGAGGTATGATTTAGACGAATATAATAAGCTAAGGGCAAGATACAATGAGGGTATAGAAAGGGACCTCGCAGATCTCGCTGCCTTCTGGGAAAAGTATGAGGGGTCCTTTGAAAGGCTATCCTCTGAAATTAATGACCTTTACCTGAAAAGTAACAGACAAGAGGAAGGGATTTATAGCTACAATAGAATGGTTGATTTACTAGTTGCAGAATATCGTGAAAAGTTAATAATAGGAAACTAAGTTCAGGTCATTTGCATCGATTATATCAAGGTAAAGATAAACTAATATAAGAAAGAGGTATTAATAATATTGCATAAAAGGTTTCTTACTAATGGACTACTTCTTATTATATTTCTGCTAATAACCTTTTTAAAATTAAACTAGCTATGATATCTAGATAAACTATATATTTATTTATATATGCAGATTAATTGACATGCAATGATATTTAAAGTAGAATAAGGATACCCACTGGGGGTATAAAAGGAGCCGTTAATGGATGAAAATTTTGACGTAATGAGAAAATAGGGTTATACAAAAATTGTGGAGGGGAGATAAGTATGAGGGGAATATTTTATTGGCCGGGCAAAAATCTTGTTAGTGCAATCCCTTTAGTATTGATATTGGGCTTTATTACAGGTTTTTTAGTAGATACTTCTGGATTGCAGCCATATATTCTATTAATTACTGTTTTAATGATTTACCCCACCATGATTGGCTTTAATGTTAAGGAGGCCTTTAACTTATCGTACTGGCAGGTTTTAGGTATTAGTTTAATCCTTAACTTTCTGCTAATTCCAGTCCTTGCCTTTGGCTTGGGAAAGATATTTTTATATAATGAGCCCCAACTATTTGCGGGATTGGTATTAGCATCTCTATTGCCTACTAGTGGTATGACTATATCTTGGACTATGCTTTTTAAGGGGCATGTGGCAGCTGCAGTAAAAATTACCGCTATTAGTTTAATTCTAGGCAGCTTTTTAGCTCCCTTGTATTTGAAAATCATGGTAGGTCAAATCGTACCTATAAATATAATGAAAACCTTTATTACAATTGCCTGGGTAGTATTTTTGCCAATGGTTTTGGGTCATTTCACGTTTCAATTACTCCTGAAAAAATATACCAAGGAGTATTTCCAAAAAAATATCAAACCTATATTCCCCAGCATCAGTGTTTGGGCTATGCTGCTTTTGATCTTTATATCTATTAGCTTGAAGTCAAAGATGATTATTGAAAATCCAGGATTTCTAGTACAGGGATTGCTAGTATTGACTATTTTCTACACTGCAAACTTTGCAATAAGTACTATTATTGGTCGAACATTTCTCCATAGAGGTGATGCTGTAGCCCTGGTATATGGCACAGTAATGCGGAACTTATCGCTGGCCTTGGGATTAGCGGTGACTACATTTGGGCCTAAAGCAGCTATTATGGTAACTCTTGCTTTTATCCTGCAGGTGCAAGGGGCTGCCTGGTATGGTAAGATGGCCAGTAAATGGAATTGGTTAGGTGAAAAGGTATAAATAAGTAAAAAATAGGGCCCCATCGGGCCCTATAATTCTTTCAAGTAATCCATCAGAGGGGTTTTAGTTAATGCCAAAATTACAAAATAAGCGATTACCAGTCCAATAACAAACTGTACGATATTCCAAGGGATACTGAAAATAGGTACAATAAAGCTTCCATACATAAAGCCTGCTGCAACATAGTATCCGGTAACCATCCAAAGTCCAGCAATCAGCATACCTAAGAGCTGGTCAACGCTAAAGAGCCTCTTATCAATCCTCCTCAGATAAACGGAAAGGCCAATAATAATTAAAGGAATCAAAATTGCTGCCCATAAAAGCTGACTTTGTACCTTTTGACTTAAAAGCAAAAGCTCTTCTATAGTAGTAATTCCATCTACTTCTCCAATTAAATGCAGAGAGTTTTCTGTAATAGATCGGGCGATAATATTTCGTAAAATAGTGGTTAGCCCAAACCAGATAAAGGCCATGGTTACACTAAGCATAATTTTGGTTGTATTATCTCTCTCTCTGGCATCTTTGGCAATCCAGCCGACTAATGCCCCCATGATAGTCTTGATGATTATGGTTGGAATGACCCAGTTTGCATAACCCCCCAAGGCATCTGCTAATGCCGAACCAACACCCCCCGCGATAGCTCCATATTTCCATCCAAGAAGAATAGCAGCAATAAAAATCATACTATCACCGGCATGAATGTACCCTTGAGTAAAAGGAACGGGGATTTTTATACTAAATGTTGTTACAAAAACCAAGGCAACCATTAGGCCTCCGAAGGTTAATTTTTTTGTTTGGTTATTAGTCATTGTTTCCTCCTTGAAGTGTATGATTTATTTATATATAATTTAATACAGGAAGTGACCTCCTGGAAAGTGACAGATTTAAAAAAAATAAGCAGGTCAGATTGAGGCCACTGAAAAGTCCAGTTCCGTGTCATTGTTATGAAAGTTGCTGGTGATTGCTGTGTCATCCTGAGGGAGGAACGACCGAAGGATCTTAAGGTTTTTCACTACGTAAGATCCTTCGCTATCGCTCAGGATGACAAGTTTGGTTATTTGTCTTGTTGCTTAATTTTTTCGGTACCTTAGTCAGATTGGAGTGTTTTGATGCTGGAATTTTCTTGTGCACTTATTAAAGATAGTAAAAATCCTATTTACCTGCAGCTTTATGAGTATATAAAAGAGGAAATTGCCGCCGGGAGAATAGAATCCCAAACAAAACTTCCTTCAATCAGACAGTTAGCTAATTATTTGCAAATAAGCCGGACGACCATTGAGACAACATATCATCAACTGATGGTAGAAGGTTATATTAACAGTAAGCCTAAAGCCGGTTATTTTGTAAATAATATCAATAACATAATTAATGTTGTTAAAATACACAATGTAAAGGATAAAGAAAATTCAAATTCGCCAAATAAAGAAGTGGAATATGATTTCCGTAATGATTATATTGACCGAGAAAGCTTTGACTTTAACCTATGGCGCAAGTACCTAAATAAGGCGCTATTAGAAAACAATCAGCGATTTTTAACTTATGGGTCCCATCAGGGAGAGAGTGAGCTTCGAGCGGAATTGGCAAAATATGTACATCAATCTAGGGGTGTAATATGCTCTCCTGAACAGGTAGTAATTGGTTCTGGTGTACAGCCTTTATTAAATATTCTTTGTGGAATTTTAAAGTCCCATTATCAATTTATTGGCTTTGAAGAACCGGGATTTAAGCAGGCGAGGCATATTTTTAAGGATCACTCTTTCGACCTCATTCCCATTAAGCTGGATGATGATGGGGTTAATGTGGATTTTCTAGCTCAAAGCAAAGCGGAAATTGTTTATGTCAGTCCTTCCCATCAATTTCCCATGGGTTCGGTTATGTCAATAAGTAAGCGGGTTCAGCTTTTAAACTGGGCTCATGCCAATAATACACTTATTATTGAAGATGATTATGATAGTGAACTAAGGTATTCAGGCCGACCTATTCCTTCTTTGCAGAGTTTAGGTGAAGGGTCCCATGTTGTATATCTAGGGACATTTTCTAAAATTCTTTTGCCTTCAATTCGCATAAGCTTTATGATCTTGCCCCCAAATATCTTGTCCATTTATCAAACAGAAAAAAAGAAATATAATCAAACATCTTCGCAGATCGAGCAGATAGCACTTTCCTTTTTTATGAGAGAGGGTATGCTAGAAAAGCATATTAGGAAACTTAGAAAAATTTATGCCAGAAAGAATCAATTGTTAATTGAGACAATTGAAAAGACTATGGGAGATAAGGTAAAGGTTATGGGTACTGAAACAGGGTTACACATACTATTAGAGCTCCATTCAGGCTATTCTCCCGAGGAGATTACCCTATTAGCAGAGAAAGTAGGGGTTAAGGTTATTCCTTTGGCAAATTATTTTATCGGGGATTCAGAAAACAAAAATCCCTTGGTGCTTTTATCCTACAGTGGAATTCCCATGGAACATATCGAGCCGGCAATTTTACTATTAAACCAAATATGGTTTAATAGTAATTAAGGTTAAGGTTAAGGTTAAGGTTAAGGCTAAGGCTAAGGTTTAGTAAATGTATAAAGGTTTTTTCTCAACCTCAACCTAGCGAAGCGAAACCTTAACCTTGCGAAGCAGATCTTAGCGAAGCGAAACCTCAACCTAAAAAACCTGCCACGAGGCAGGTTTTTTACCGGGGGATGCAAATTGGCTGACCGGCATAAATTAGATTTGGATTTGTTATTTGGGGGTTAATTCTAAGTATTGCCTCAATTGTAGTTCCAAATCTGATAGCAATAAAATACAAGCTATCTCCGGGCTGAACAATATACACAAAACCACCGGGGCAAGGCTGCGAGACAGGTATGCAGAGGTTTTGACCGGGATAAATTAAAGCTGGGTTCATTATTTGTGGATTTGCTGCAATTAGACTGGGCAAGCTTATATTAAATCTTCTAGCAATAAGGAACATACTATCTCCCGGGCGGACTGTATAGATAAAGCCACCGGGACAGCTTACAGCGGCTACAGGAATACAGATAACTTGACCGGGATATATTAAGGCAGGATTGGGAATTTGGGGATTTGCTCTGATTAAGAGTTGGAGATTTATATTGAATCTTCTAGCAATAAGAAACATGCTATCCCCGGGACGTACTACATACAAAACACCTCTACAGGGTGTTTGCCTATAAATGTCATACATGTTGTACATTTTTTTAACTACTCCTTTCTTTTATTAGCTCAAGAGCTTATACCATATAATATGATTGCAAGGCATTAATTGCTCAGGGAAAGAGATGGGTAAAAAAAATCACCATAACATTTGGTGATTTTTTTTATATAACATTATGTACACTGCTGCTAAAAATGCTCCGGTTATATCGGCGACTAGATCCCAATTTGTGTCTTTAAGTCCGGTTTGGTTATTAGTTGAAAATAAAGAATCCTGGACAAATTCAATTATTTCATAAATGGTGCCAATGGAAACTCCTAACACGAGAATAACTATAAACATAAACCACTTGGATTTGAAAATAGGGTTAAAAAGTTTATTAAGAACCGAAAAAGCAAAGAGAGTAAAAGAGAAGGTGCCAAAAATGTGTAATGCTTTATCAAAAAAATTAGCAGAGTAGGCATTAAATAAATGGCCAATTAGGTTATTTGCTATAATGGTGAGCATGACGAGTATTCTAATGTGATTTTCCAATCTTAATGTACTTTTGTTTTCAAAGTAGATAAAAACATAAAAGCCGACAAAAATAATCAAAGCCTCTACTGCGTTATTATTTTGCTTATTAATAAAAAGGCCAAGTACTGTAAATGCCTGAATTATTCCAAACCATAAATTTATTGGGCTGTATTTATTAGTCATTTTTATTTCTCCATTAGGTACTTCATCTATAATATAGCTTTCCCAAATTCCCATAGAATAAAAAGGTAATCCTAGAGAAAACAAGGTCTTGACACTTGGACAAACAATGGTGCATAATGGGGTAAAATTAAATAATTAATGGTAGAGGAGCGGGTATTAATAGTATGTACTTTGAGTCGGCCAGACTGTGAAAGGTACAAAAAGGAGTAACCGCCGAAGTGAAGGTTTTTAGCCAAAACGCTTTGCTGGGCCTATGGTGAATAATTATAGGACTGTCACCCTAAACTAAGGGTGGAGCACTATTTCGTAATGATAATAAGGTAAAAAAATTTTTCATTTACCTTTAACGGTTTACGGCATTGTGCCCGTAGCCGTTTTTTTATACAAAATTTTAGAGGAGGATTATTGTGGCAGAAAAAAAATTACCCTTTACTAAAGAGCAATTACAAAAAATAGTTGATCAATATGGTACACCTTTTCATATTTATGATGAAAAAGCGATTAAAGAAAATGCAAGAAAGTTGGCAGCTGTTTTTGCTTGGGCACCAGGTTTTAAGGAGTACTTTGCAGTAAAAGCAACACCTAACCCCTATATTATGAAGTTATTAAAAGAGGAAGACATTGGGGCTGACTGCAGTTCACTGCCTGAACTCATTTTATCAGAGAAGGTTGGTATTAAAGGGGAGGATATTATGTTTACCTCAAATAATACCGCAGCTGATGAATTTGTAAAAGCAATGGAACTAGGTGCAATTATTAATTTGGATGATATAACTCATATTGATTATTTGGAAAAGCATGCCGGCGTACCGGAAGTTATTTCTTTTAGATATAACCCCGGACCACTACGCAAAGGCGGCAATGCAATTATTGGTAACCCCGAGGAAGCCAAGTACGGTTTAACCAGGGAGCAAATTTCTGAAGCATATAAAATAATGCGAGATAAAGGTGTAGAGCGCTTTGGCATTCATACCATGGTTATCTCTAATGAACTAGACCCTGATTACTTTATTGAGACTGCTAAGATGATGTTCGACCTGATGGTCGAGCTTCATAAAGAGTTGGGGATCCGTTTTGAACTTGTTAATTTCGGTGGAGGCATAGGTATCCCTTACCGCCCTGAAGATACTGCGGTTGACTATGAGATAATAGGACAAGGCGTTAAAAAGTTATATGAGGAAAAAATAGCAGCAAATGGCTTAGCCCCTTTGAAGCTAGCTTTAGAATGCGGTCGCGTTATCACCGGTCCCTATGGGTATCTTGTGACAACTGCTATGCACACGAAAAATATTTATAAAAACTATATGGGTGTTGATGCAAGTATGGCCGATTTAATGCGTCCGGGAATGTATGGTGCTTATCACCACCTGACAGTTGTCGGAAAAGAAAATGAACCCCATGATCAAGTTTATGATGTAACAGGCAGCTTGTGTGAAAACTGTGATAAGTTTGTCGTTGACAGGAACCTGCCGAAGATAAATATTGGGGATATCCTGGTAATTCATGACACTGGTGCCCACGGTCATGCTATGGGCTTTAACTATAATGGAAAACTACGTTCTGCTGAGCTTCTATTAAAAGAGGACGGCAGTGTGGAGATGATCCGAAGAGCAGAAACAATTGAAGATTATTTCGCAACTTTAGACTTTTCGCGGCTGTAAAAAAAAGGGAGCATGGGTTGCTCCCTTTTTAAGTTAAGTTCCTAATTAAACCTAAAATCAATAAATGTAATGGATAATAGCTATAAAATGCATACTTGTTGATTGTGATGCCTTTCTTAAATTCATAGAAAATCAAAGGAAGAGCTAACATAGAAAAAGCTTGTGTTGGAATGCGATAGTAAATACTAAAGATAATGGTTAAGAAAGCCATGGAAATCGCTAATTTAAATTTATTATCTTTAAATATATAAAACCCATAAATCACCAATAAACCATAAACTCCATAATCAAAATCAGTAATATAAGTTAGTACTAATGGGAAGAAACCGACGATTGTATTTGTTTTGTCTTTTAAATAAATCATAATTAACCCAATCAGTAGTGTGAAAAAGATGTTTAGCCCATCTGTTAATAACATATAGGGAATTTGCGATATAATGCTAAATACAAATAGTCTTAACATATAATCATAAATATTTTTTGTCTTCTGGTAACCGAGAGTGATTTGATAAGCAAATATCGGGAATGCAAATCTTCCGATTATTCTCAAAAGAGTTAGTTCGGGGAAAAATAGCCAGCCAATATGATCTATTGTCATAGAGAATATTGCTATTATTTTTAATAAGTCATTTCTATTATTCATTCTGTCACTTCCAGTTAAAGTTCAATTGACATGCAAATTTTTATTTTATTATAATTCTTACGTTGAATAAAAGCAAAGCTTTAAAGTTCTCTTACCGATACACTGCTTCACTGACCTGATTAGATAAATGACGAGTAGACTTTAGCGGATAGACGTTAAATTTTGTGGTATACTTTTAGAAGATTATTGATGAAGGAGAAAATGGTTTCTATGGAAAAAATAACTTTGATTGCTACTGCTGCTTTTGGGTTAGAAGCGGTTGTAGCCCATGAAGTAAAAAAATTAGGTTATACTGAGATGGAAGTGGAAAACGGGAAGGTTATTTTTGATGCTGATCTTACAGCAATGGTCCGTGGCAATTTATGGCTCAGGACGGCCGACCGGATTAGGTTGAAGGTGGGTGAATTTAAAGCAACAAGCTTCGAGGAGCTTTTTGAACAAACTAAAGCTTTACCCTGGGCTCAGTGGATTCCCCAAAATGGTACCTTTCCTGTGGAAGGGAAGTCTATTAAGTCACAATTATTTAGTGTTTCGGACTGTCAGGCGATAGTTAAAAAGGCGGTAGTAGAAAGCTTAAAGGGTACATATAAACAGGAATGGTTTGCAGAAACAGGACCCCTTTATAAAATTGAAGTTGCTTTACTTAAAGATATTGCTACTTTAACTATTGATACCACAGGACCGGGACTTCATAAGCGAGGTTATCGGGATTGGATTGGTACAGCACCCTTAAAGGAAACACTAGCTACGGCCCTTATTCAGCTAAGCTATTGGAACCCTGAGCGGGTTTTGGTTGACCCTTTATGTGGTTCGGGAACTATTCCTATTGAAGCAGCTCTAATTGGTATGAATATTGCTCCTGGAATGAATAGAACCTTTGCCTGTGAAGAATGGCCCATAATTCCCCGTAATATTTGGCGTGAGGCTAGGGCGGAAACCCACGATCTAGCCAAGTATGACCGAAAATTGAACATAATTGGTACAGATATTGATGGAGAAATATTAAAAGTGGCAAGAAGAAATGCCCAAGAGGCTGGCGTAGCAGACCAGATCCATTTTCAAGAAACTCCAGTGAAGGAATGGCGCAGCGCAAAAAAATACGGTGTCATTATCACTAATCCACCTTACGGAGAGCGTATGAGTGATCGTCCAGAAGTAGAAAAGCTATATCAGGAAATGGGCAAGGCCTTTACCGCCCACGATACCTGGTCATATTATGTAATTACATCCCATAAGGAATTCGAAAAGTTTTTTGGGCGTAGGGCGGATAAAAAGCGCAAATTGTATAATGGAGCTATGGAAACCCAGTATTATCAATTTTTTGGGCCCCGCCCGCCAAAAAGAGAAATGGAATAACAAAAAGAAGCATCACAGCAAACTGCTGTGATGCTTCTTTTTGTTACTAAATATTAATAAGGTTTAATATATCTTTTAGGTATTTTCTGTAGAACTGTAGAACTGTAGAACTGTAGGTACAAAACGGCGAAGCCGTTTTTTTGCCTATATAGGTCTCTTAAAATAATGCCATGCCCATACTACTTCAATAAGTTCCCAGCCTCTTGACCATATTGGTTCAGTATTCTAGTTGTTCTGTCACCAGCGCCTAGTATTAAAACACACTTATATT
The DNA here is from genome assembly GCA_000961765.1 of Clostridiaceae bacterium BRH_c20a. Taxonomy (GTDB): domain Bacteria; phylum Bacillota; class Peptococcia; order Peptococcales; family BICA1-8; genus BICA1-8. The sequence goes on from LADT01000003.1 coordinate 22,942, forward strand.
CATATTTTTGCAACATAATTCACCTCTAAATTAAAAAAATATAGGTAAATTATAACATAGTATCTTTCTTTTAAGGGCTATTTTTATACACTAGCAAGTATATCCCTTATTTTTTGAACAGTCTTACCCATATCCCGGGTACCAACAATTTCAGTAACTAGACAAATGCATTTGGCACCCCGTTTTTTTATTTCAGCTATATTCTCAACCTTAATTCCCCCGATGGCTACCAATGGTATATCATGATTTTTTACGACATAGTCTAGATACTCTAAGCCTGCGACATTACCGATGTTTTTCTTCGTACTAGTAGAAAATATTGGACCTACGCCGATATAATCAGCACCTCTTCTTACTGCATCCTGGGCCTGTTCCGGCGAATGGGTAGAAAGACCGATAATCATCTCAGGTCCCACTAATTTACGGACCTCCTCAATGGGTAGATCATCTTGACCAATGTGGATGCCATCTGCTCTTACTAGTATGGCGATATCGATGTAATCATTAATAATAAAGGTTACGTTAGCCTCTTTAGTAAGCTTGCGAATTTTTTTACATTCCTCATACCGCTCTTTAATAGATTTACTATCTTTTTCCCGGTATTGAATTACTCTAATCCCGGCATCAATCATGGCCTTTACAACTTCAATATTACTACGTCCCAAAGAATACTCCTCAGCTGTAATGCCATAAATATCTGTATCTAGCACAGGCTTTTTCATCTAAGCACCTACCTCGTATAATATGTTTAGTCCCTCCTAAAACAGATAATTTCCAATTTTAAAAGAGAGACATTGTTCCTTGAAAACTAAATACTAGCTCTTTAAAATCGTACAAAGCCCGTTCATTTTACCCTTGATGGGGAGAGGTCCCCATGGTAGGCTAATCTGCCTACAGACACCTCCCCTAAGGGGGTGGCTGCCTTTGTCTGTTAACCATGGGGACAGAGGCTCCCCGTCAAGGGCGGGCGTCTCAGTTAGAATTACATAAATTGGGACTGGACTTTTCGTGATGTTCCCAGACAATGGTCTTAGGATCCATTTGGGGAAATCCTTCCACCTCCTGTAGCATTGACTACTATTAAAGTCTGTTTCCTCAGTACTCGTTTGAACTTCTAACCCACAGGCTGTTCCCTCCGGCAACCCATGCTGGAAGATAGCTGCTTCCAGGTAGCCCATGGACCGGAATGTGTTCTAATACGCGAGGGTGATTGATCAACGAGAGCGCTGGGGGCATCCCGAAGAGTCCATTTCCCTTGATCCTAATATGAAAGGGGGTTGAACCCATTGAAACTTTTTGTTGGAATTGACGTTAGTTCTTTGGATTTAAAGGTGTGCATCATGGACATAAATGGTGATACACTTAATTCTTTTGCCGTAAATAACAACCTGGATGGGGCCAGTTATTTACGTGATCAAATCGTTATTTTAGCGGACAAGCATTCTAGCCATGAAATTCAAATTGGCATGGAAGCAACATCCGTATACAGTTGGCATCCAGCTATGTTCTTAAACGAAGATGAAGCCTTAAATAAGCGACAAACTAAGGTATATACCATTAATCCTAAGTTAATTAATAAGTTTAAAGAGGCTTATGTTGACTTAGATAAAAATGATTATATTGATGCTTGGATTATCGCTGACCGCTTGCGGTTTGGGAGGCTTCCAATATCTATGGTTATGCAAGAACAATATGTTGCTTTACAACGCTTAACCCGGATGCGCTACCATTTGACCCACAATCTAGTACGTGAAAAACAATATTTTCTACAGCACCTATTTTTTAAGTGTAGTGCTTTTACTTCTGAAGTGGAAAGCTCTGTATTTGGAAATGCCATTACTGAACTCTTAATGGAAAAGTATAGCATCGATGAAATCAGCTCTATGGATACTCAATTTCTTGCCGACTATCTTAAAGATAAAGGCAGAAACCGCTTCCCTGATCCGGAGCATGTTGCTAAGTGTATCCAAAAGGCTGCTAGGTCTTCTTATCGCCTTTCTAAGTGTGTTGAAGATTCCATTGACATTCTTTTGGCCACCTCTATCGAAGCTATCCGTAGCATTAAAGCTCAAATAAAGCAACTGGATAAAGCCATTGAGAAAATAGTAGATGGCATTCCTAATACTTTAAAAACTATTCCTGGCATTGGTCCTGTTTTTTGCGCTGGCATTTTAGCTGAAATCGGTGATATTAATAGGTTTAAAGACCAAGCTGCTTTAGCTAAATATGCCGGGCTTACTTGGCGTAAACATCAATCCGGAAATTTTAATGCCGAAGAGACTAAACTGATACGCTCCGGTAATCGTTATTTAAGGTTTTATCTGATTGAGGCTACCAACTCAGTTAAAAACCATGATCCTGAATTTGGTATTTACTATCGGAAAAAGTATCGTGAAGTCCCTAAACATCAACATAAAAGAGCACTCGTCTTAACCGCAAGAAAATTTGTGCGTTTGGTTGATACGCTGCTACGTAACGACCAAATCTACACGCCTAGGAGGAAGGTGAATATATGAGGTAAAACACCTCCTTATATCCTTTGGTAACATTCCAGTTTTTTACATAAAAGACTGGGTTTGTTTAGTGTACTCTTTTTTACAAAAATTAGGCTTTTGGATTTCCAATTTTAAAATTTATAGACTTGACATATTACCACAGGACTT
>LADT01000023.1 GCA_000961765.1 Clostridiaceae bacterium BRH_c20a
GTCTTAACAATTGGGCCCGGTGCAGAAAACCTTGTTCGTTATGCCTGTCTCCTTAATGAATTAGGCCATGCTAACGGCAGAACGGGAATGGGAGCCGTGATGGGCTCCAAAAATTTAAAGGCTATAGTTGTTAAGGGTAATGACCGAATTGCTTTTGCCCAGAAAGAAAAAGTACAAGAAATTGCCCGGTTTATGGCAGCTGAAGCTAAAACAAACCCACTGAGCAAGTCACTTAACGAGCTTGGCACTGCCGGAAGTATTCCTGGTAAGCAGAAATCAGGCATGCTGCCAACTAGTAACTTTAAAGAAGGTGCTTTTGAAGACTTCGAAAAAATATCGGGCTTAACTATGATGAATAAAATAGGTAAAGGCAATAAAGGCTGTTGGGCCTGCCCTATCCGCTGCAAAATGGTTGTAGAGGTAGACACCCCGGAAATCCTGGTTGACTCCCGTTATGGTGGCCCTGAATACGAAACCCTGGCTTCCTTTGGCTCACTGTTATTAAACGGTGACTTAATAAGTATTGCGAAAGCCCATGAACTCTGCAACAAATATAGCCTTGATACTATTTCTACCGGTGTAACTATTGCTTTTGCCATAGAATGTTATGAAAAAGGCTTCTTAACATCTTCTGAGACAGATGGCTTGGAATTGAAATATGGTGATGCTTCCCTTATTCTTAAATTAATTGAGATGATTGCTAACCGTCAGGGTTTAGGTGACCTTCTAGCTGAAGGCGTAAAAAAAGTTTCAGAAAAGCTAGGGCCTGAGACTAAGGAGTTCGCCATGGAGGTAAAAGGCCAGGAAGCACCCATGCATGATGTTCGGGGCAGAGTATCTTTAGCATATGCCTACGCATTTTCTCCGATAGGGGCTGATCACTTGGTCTCTGTACAAGAAACCCTAGTGGAAAACAAAGAGGGCATGCCCTTTAAAAACATTTCCTGTTTAGGAATTTTAGAACCTTTAGACAAAATGGAATATGGCCCCAAAAAAATCCGCCAATTTTATTATCTTATGAATGTTTTTAGCCTACTAAATACCCTCTGTATTTGTAATTTTGGAGTAGCTCCCCGTGGTATAATGCCTCTGGGAAAATTAGTTGAGTTGGTTGAGGGTGTAACTGGTTGGCAAACTAGCTTATGGGAGCTCTTAAAAGCCGGGGAAAGAACTGTTAATATGGCAAGGTCTTTTAATGCTCGAGAAGGCTTCAATCGGGAGCAGGATAATCTGCCCGCTAGATTCTTTCAAGGCATGGAAAATGGCAGACTAGAGGGACTTAAACTAGATGAGGAAAAATTCAGGCAGGATATGGATTTATTATATGAGATGTTAGGCTGGGATGTTAGTACAGGCAACCCTAAGGCGGCTAAGCTCTATGAACTGGGCTTAGATTGGATTGCGGAAGAGACTTTGTAGATGATCACTATTAAATTTGCTTCCGATATGTATGTCTATACTCCTGATAAAAAAGCTACAATTGCTTTACCTTGTAACCATCCCCGGCCCTTAAGGGATATTTTGGGGGAAGTTGGTTTGACGGGTGCGGAAATTGGCTTTGTTCTTCTTAATAACCAAATGCTAAATCTTCTTAGTAGGGATTTTGATATCTTAATCCAAGATAATGATGTCATTGAACTTTACCCCTTTATTGGCGGGGGGTAACTTCCTGGCAAGCCAGGAAGTTAAGGTTTCGCTCTCTACGTTCGCTAGGTTAAGGTTTCGCTTACGCTAGGCTAAGGTTGGGTAATAATGCTTAGGCATTATTAAGGCTAAGGTTTCGCTTACGCTAGGCTAAGGTTGAGATAAATTAAATAAAAAAATCTTTAACCTTAGCCTTAACCTTAACCTTAACCTTAACCTTAACCTTAACCTTAACCTTAACCTTAACCTTAACCTGCTATAAAAAATAGCCGGAGATTACCCCCCGGCTATTTTATTTTATATACCCTAATTTCTTTAAAATCTTTTCATATACTTGAATTTCTTCCTGTAAAGCTTTTTTGAACTCCTCTGTTCCTAAAAACTCGGAGCGCAGATTCCAAAACCTCAAACGCTCTGTTTCTTTGTACCCGGGATCTTCATAGGCTTCCCGGAAAGCATCTTCTAAGATTTCCCCTATTTCAGCTGGTGTATCAGCTTTTATCATCAAACCACGCCAGATGCCAATGGTGACATCCCAGCCTTTTTCTACAGTTATAGGCAGCTTAGGAAACTGCTCAATCTTTTTATCACTAAAAGCCACTAACGGCACAATTGTGCCTTCATTAATATATTGTATAGTTGGCCCAAATTCTTCAATCATTACATCAATCTCACCCTCAAGTAGTGCTTCATGCATATCCTCGGCTTTTTCAAATGGAAAATAAGAAAATTCAATACCAACCTCTTCTTCAAATAAAGCAATAGCTACCTCATCAAAGCCTGGCTGGAAATCCAAGTATCCACTTCCTCCAATCTTAAGTTTTCCTGGGTTTTCCTGGGCAAATTGGACCAGTTCATCAATGCTTTTAAAAGGGCTATCTTTACTAACCTGAATTGAATGTGTATCATGCTGAATCCTGGCTAAAGGGATATATTCATCTAAGCTGCGTTGATTTATACCCATCAAAGAATTTATGGTATAAGTAGTGGTTAACGCCCAGATATTATGACCATCAGCAGGCTGCTGCAGCAAATATTCACCAGCTAGTGTTTCACCAGCACCAGGCATATTCTTTACATTTACTGGGATATCGAATTTATCAGCAACAGGTTTACTGATAGCACGGGCAAATATGTCAGAGCCCCCCCCTTGACCCCATCCTACGATAACATTAATCGGTCCTTTAGGAAAATTATTATCTTCATTAGCCTTGCTATCGGGTTTTGCTGTAATACATCCACTTAAAAGGGAAACCATACCTAATATAGAAAGTGCTAGAAAGAATTTTTTTAAATTATTACGCAAAAATGTGCCCCCCTAGTTCTATCAGCTGAACATAACCGTTTTCTATTATATCATTTTAATTCTAATAATAAAGAGTATCTCCTACTTTATTAGTATTAATTTATATATTGTTTCATTTATTTCATAATCTTTGCATTGTTTAACCTGCGAAACTTATGTATCTTTATAATATACCTCTTTAATAGGAGTTGAGTCTATTGGCTTGGAAATCGATGCCTTTTAGAACCAAAGCTTTTTTAGCCATTGCCTTTAGCGGATTAATTACCTTACTTGTTGCCCTTTCAATATTTCTTTTTTCTTTACAAAATAATATTGAAGAGGAAATAGAAGTACAAGCCTTAAATATTGCTGCCTTAACAGCTGCCCGAATAGATGCCAGGCATTCCTATACTGCCCCTGACCCCTCTAAAGAGCTCAAAAGGATTGCTGACCAAGTTACCCGTATAACCAACAGCGCTTTTGTAGTTTTTATGGATATGCACGGTAATCGTTTTACTCACCCCGATTCCAGTCTAATCGGGAAAAGGATTGTCGGTGGTGATGAAACTAGGGCCCTTCAGGGAGAGACCTACAGCTCAAAGGCTCTTGGCCCTTCAGGCCCCTCAATACGTGCCTTTGCACCCATTTATAACTTTGATGAACAGCAGGTCGGTGCAGTAGCAGTTGGTTTTTCTCAACCAGAAATTTCTCTATACATGTCTAAAATATACCAAATTTTTTATAAGGTAATTCCTATTAGTATACTCCTAGTAATATTATTATCTTTAATTTTATCAAGTCATATAAAAAATTTACTGTTTGGTATGGAGCCTAGTGAAATTGCTACCCTTTTGAAAGAAAGGGAGACTATGCTCCAGTCAGTTAAAGAGGGTATTATAGCTATTGATCGAAATAAAAGAATAACAGTAATTAACCAGGCAGCCAAAAACCTTTTCCCTACTGATACAGAATTCATTGGGCGACACATTGAAGAAGTAATACCAACTAGTAGATTGCCTGAAACTCTAAAAACAGGGAAAGTGGAATATGATGATTTGCAGATTTTAAATAATAGCCCTATTCTTACTAACCGTATTCCCTTAAAAATAAAAAACGAGGTAGTTGGTGCCATCGCTACCTTTCGCCCTCTGACAGAGCTAAATCGACTGGCAGAGGAGTTAACTGGTGTAAAAAAAATTGTAGCTGCCCTGAGGGCAAGAACCCATGAATTTCAAAATAAGTTACATGTCATCTCCGGCTTAATTCAACTAGAGTCCTATGATGAGGCCATAAAATATATTACTAGTATTTCAAATAAAGAGCAATCATATATCGCATTCCTAACAGAGCATATTAACAATACAACTATCTCTGCTTTACTAATAGGTAAGGCCAGTGAAGCCGATGAAAAGCAAATTAGTTTTGAAATAGATGATAACAGCAGTCTTTTTTATCTTCCCGAAGATTTTGATGAAAATGTACTAGTGGTAATTCTAGGGAACCTTATAGACAATGCCTTTGAGGCTGTAGAGGGACTTGAGCCTATGCACAAGAAGGTAAAGGTCAGTATTCAACAGGATGAAAAAAATATTTTGATCCAAGTAAAAGACTTGGGAATAGGTATCCCGGCGGAAATTCGGGACCAAATCTTTCAAGAGGGTTTTTCAACAAAAGGTGTACCAGGACGGGGCTTGGGTTTAATGAATGTAAAAAAACGGGTCCAAACCTATGAAGGTACAATTGAGCTAGTTTCAAATCAAAATGGTTCAATTTTTACTGTTCATCTTCCAAGTAAAATATCGTGTAATCTAGATGACTAAGACCTCCTAGTGGTAACATTTTTTTCATTAAAATATAAAATACATTAACTAATTACAGAGGTGAAAAATATGAGCACAGCATTAGTACTTATTTTAGGATTGTCCGCCGGCATTTTTAGCGCGTTATTAGGAGTTGGAGGTGGAGTAATACTTGTCCCCGGCATGGTCTTTCTATTGGGCATGGAATTGCATAAGGCTATTGGAACTTCCTTAGCTATCATCATTCCTACTGCCTTAATGGGTGTCTACCGCCACAATCTCCATGGTAATATTGAATGGACTAATGTCCTCTTAATTGTTGTAGGTTCAGTTGTGGGCGCCTATATAGGAGCTTGGGGATCTAACTTTTTACCTGAAGATACCCTAAGAAAAATTTTCGTAGTCTTTATGTTACTAACTGCTTTTAAAATGTGGAAGGGATAAAAAATCTATGAAATTTAAATTATAATATACATTATTTGGGTAGACTATAAGTAAATACCATTTATAGGGGGATTTTACTTGGATAAGTTCGAAAGATCCAAAATGGCAGGTGCAGTTTCTGTACTGGCTGATATCGAACGAGACCCCATCCGCAAGAAACAACTTATAAATTTAATGAGCTCATTGCAGTCAAATGTCATACTAAGCTTAGAAGAAAGTGCCCTAATAAATGAAATTGATATTTTTACACCCTTTTAGTATAAAGACCTGCCTTTTGAAGCGGGTCTTTATACTAAAAATGGCCCCCGTATGGAGGCCATTTATTTATGCTTATTTATTTGTGAATTCAGAACAGCAGCTATGAGAACAGGAAGTTTCATGTTGGTTTGCCATACAGAAGTTTTTTCTTTGTAAGTAGTATTTACATGAGCAGCAGGTACATTTCATTTTTCAAACCCCCTTTTCATGTTTTATTTTCTTAATTTTATTATATTTACAATCTTCTGAAATGTAAAATTATAGAATTTTATAAGGTAAATTGTTTCATTCCTAATGGTTCTAATTAAACTCATTTCTATGGTTTTTATATATTTTCAACTTATTTTAAGCATAAATTTTAATAATATTTTTAGTATTCCAAAATACTTGATAAGATATATTTTGCAGTAATTACTTTTAAAAATACTAATTATGGTATATTATTTCTTTTAGAACTTAAATTTTGGAGGTACTAAATGAGTATTGTATGGTTTGCACCACTTAAAGAAGGATATGAGGCAGCTCTAGTCAGCCAAAAGGTTGTTGCCTTATATGATGTCGCCAACTTCCAACGGATTTTTGGGCCAAATGAATATACTGCCATAAAAATTCATTTTGGAGAGAAGAATAATACTGGTTATATTAAACCAGCTTGGCTCAAGCCCTTTTTAGATAAGATTAAGGGCCTAAGAACTCAACCATTCCTGACTGATACCAATACTTTATACCGCGGACAGCGTTTTAACTCAATAGACCATCTCCTTCAAGCCCATGAACATGGCTTTAGCATTAATAACCTGGGGGTTCCCGTAATTATTGCTGATGGCCTATTATCAAAGAACTTTTCGGAAATTGAAATTAAAGGAAAATATTTCTCTTCCGTAAAAATTGCCAATGATATTTTACACGCCCACTCTTTGGTGGTCTTAAGTCACATGACTGGCCATGTTCTATCGGGTTTAGGTGCAACTATTAAAAATTTGGCCATGGGCTGCGCCCCCCGCAGCGGTAAGCAGGTCCAACACGCTGATGTTAAACCTGAGGTTACTTCGGAGAAATGTAAGGCCTGCGGTCTTTGCATAAAGTGGTGCCCGGTAGACGCTATTGAAATTTATGATGGTGTTGCTAGAATTAATTCAGAAATATGTTATGGCTGTGCCGAATGTATTGCCACCTGCCGCTATCAGGCCATTAAACACTCCTTTAGTAATGCTAGCATACCCCTGCAGGAAAAAATGGCTGAATACGCCCTAGGAGCTGTTAAAGATAAAAAAGGCAAAGTATGTTATTTTAATTTCTTAACCCATATCTCCAAAGAATGTGACTGTATGGGTAAAGCCCAGGATAAAATCATTCAGGATATAGGTATACTTGCTTCCTATGACCCAGTAGCTTTAGACCAAGCTTCTATTGATTTATTAAATGAAAAGGCTGGCAGTGATATCTTAGGTCATCTATGGCCGGGAAATGATTATAATGTGCAAATCAGCCACGCCGAAAAAATCGGCTTAGGCTCTAAGGATTATGAGTTAAATTATGTAGAATAAAAGGCAGAGCCTTTTATTCTACGTGCTACAGTGCAGCTAAGGAAAGGGGACACACCTCAATTTGAGATTCATTTTGAGTAAGAGGAATGTCCCCAAAATAAAAGTGCTCAATTTTAACAAAAAATGCGATAGGAGATTTTCCTATCGCATTTTAGATTACTTTACTGTTTTTAAGTTTTGCTTAAGTTCAATTATTTTGTTATCGCTTTGGGCTACCTTCATTGTTAAATTATTTATATCAAACTGTGCCTTATCAAGTTTTTCATCTAGTTGATCTATTTTTTTATCAATTATATCAAGTTTTTCATTAACAATTTCTCTATGATCAAATAAAGCCCCAACTTTATCCGAAAGTTTGTTTTCTAGCTTAACTATATGTTCCCTGTTTATTTCAACTTCATTTTGTAATTTATCAAACTTTTGATCCATCGAATCAAACTTTTGGTCTATTGAATCAAACCTTTGATCTATTGAACCAAACTTTTGGTCTACCAAATCAAACCTTTGATCTATTGAATCAAATTTCTGATTAGTTTCTTTTTTGAAAGAAACTAATTCAGTATAGACCTTTTCTATTAAATCGTAAATTTTGGTATCCATAGTACCTCCTCACATTATATTATCTAGATTAAAATATTCGGAAAAAAATTTAATTATCCTTTTTGGAATTAAGATATTTAAAGCCTACATTTAATAACCCAGGGATTGGCCGACTATAACAACCTCCACATCTGTTTCTGTGGGCTTTCTCTTAATGACCGAATAAATTTTACATATACGGGTTGCTCCTTTGCAATCCATACAATAACCTGTTGCTACACAGGGGTTTGGTCTATTTAAACGCTTATTGTTTTGGGGTGCAGCTACTGTTTCAATCCTGTTAAAGGCAGAGTCTACATCCTTACAAATCTTATTAACACCAGCCACTATAATTACCTTCTCAGGGCCAAAGGTCATCGCACCTATTCTATTGCCTGTAGCGTCAATATTTACCAAGTATCCGTCTAGGGTTATCCCGTTAGCACTGCATAAGAAAACATCACTTAATAACTGCTGCCTTCTTATTTCTAATTTTTCCTCAGGAGTTAAATGAGCAACATTATGGTTTAAAACAACGGCCCCTTTTTCAGCTGCTTTTGCTGGTAATTCCAACTCATCTAAGGTAGTTGAGCCGCCTATTCCAACCTTCATGCCGTCATTAATAAATTCTAAAACATATTGTGCTGCAGCATCTTTATCTGAAAAATATACGGCTTTAAACCCATTTTTCTCCAAAGCGTTAACAACTTTCTCACCTAAAGTTTCCGCATGCCAATTTCTAATATCCATCTTTACTCCTCCTCCATATTTTTGACTTATAACTATTTCTTTTGTTTTTGAAGAAAATCCTTCTTAAGAAAATAAATATAAATTTATTTTCTTGCCACGAACATATGTTCTTGTAAATGTAAGCTATTAGTATTAGAATTATATTAAATATATTATGTTTTAAAGGTGATTATATGGAGATTACTGAAAAGTTGAAAATCCTAGGCAATGCAGCTAAATATGATATCTGTGCCTCGACTGCAACTAATAAAAAGCATCATATTTCCGGGGGGATTGGCAATACATTTCAGCATACTATTTGCCATAGTTTTACTCCAGATGGCCGCTGTGTCAACCTTCTAAAGGTATTAATGAGCAACGAATGTCAGGGTGACTGTTTCTATTGCCCCAGCCGTAGCACAATGGACATTCCTAGAACATCCTTTACCCCAGAGGAATTAAGTAAATTGTTTATTGAGTTTTATAAAAGGAACTTTGTAGAGGGGCTTTTCCTATCTTCAGGGATTAAGTTCAATACCTCTCAGACCATGGAGGACATGCTCAAAGCTTGTGAGATCATCCGGTATAGATATCAATATAACGGCTATATCCATATGAAGATCCTGCCCAACTCTCCGTATAGCTATGTAGAAAGAGCCTGCCAGTTGGCAAATAGAGTCAGTATCAATGCCGAGGTTCCCTCCCAGGAACACATGGGTAAAATAAGCAAATCCAAACATTGGGAAAAAGATATCCTGCAAAGAATGGACTGGATTAAGAATTTATCTGATAAAAAAGATAGTAAAAATATCAGTCAAAGTACCCAGTTTATTGTTGGTGCTGCCAGTGAAAACGATAGCAGCATTATCCAATCAATGAATCGGCTCTACAAAACATACAGCCTGACCCGAACTTATTTCAGCACCTTTGTACCTATAAAGGATACCCCTTTAGAAAATCAACCGGCTGCTGAGCCTACAAGAGAAGGTAAGCTCTATCAAGCCGATTTCCTTCTGCGGATTTATAAATTTAAAGCATCGGATTTTGTTTTCAACACCAATGGCAACCTCCCATCTGACATTGATGTAAAATTGGCAGTTTCCCTAAATAATCTTCAGAACTTTCCCAAGGAGGTTAATACCTGTTCCTACAGTGAACTTCTGAAAATTCCTGGCATCGGCCCCCTGACAGCACAGAGAATAGTAACCTTACGCAGAAATAATATAAAAATTGAATCTCTCGCACAGTTAAAAAAAATTGGGGCTCAGATAAAAAACGCCCAATTCTTTTTGACTATTAATGGTCGTCTCCAGGGTAACATTACCTTCCTTATTTCTAAAATTGAACTTGAAAGGGAAAGAAAACATTATAAACAGCTTACCCTATTCTAAATCTTTAATTGATCGGAGGAGATAAATATAATGCAGCAGATTCTTTATTCTTCCTATGCATCATCAGTAATTAAAGCAGTTCTTTTAGCACGTCTAATCGATGATACCCAATTAAAAAATAAAGCTCAAGAAGACGATATTTTGTTTAGCTTCCCCCAAATTGATGCAGATAGTATTTCTTCTAAAGATATCTACCATAAATATCGCCAGCAATTTGGGGAAATACAATGGCTTAAGGATACTAACTTTTCTTTTTTTAAACAGCAAATAAATATGGCCTTTCGCCATAGCAAGCCCGATAAATACATCCTTATCGAAAGTGTACTCAAGGAAAGTCTAGACAATAGTCTACAGTTTGTCTTGGCTAAGGCCACTGATTTTGGCAGAAAATTTTATAATTATTACAACAGCGTTGCAAGTGATGTTCATGCTAATAAAGGCTTTTGCCGTTTACAGCCAATGGAATCCGATTTATTAATCGGGAAAATCAATACTGAGCACAATACCGGCGACTTAATTCTTAGATATTTTATCCAACGCTTTCCTAAGCACAAAATAGCTCTAATAGATAAAAGAAAAAACCTGGCCTTTTTTTTCGATTTGGAACAGTTCTCTATTGCCAGACCTGATAACCTAGAAAAAGCATCTACTATTATGCTTGAAAACGATATTTATACCCAGTACTGGCATACTTACTTTGAAACTCAATACATTCCGGAAAAGAAAAATACTAAATTGGCCTTAAAGCATTTCCCCCAAAAACGCTGGAACGATATGTTTGAGGCAGACTTTTTAAAGAAACATTTGGAGTAAAAACATAGTTTTGCGATTGAGATTAAGATTGAGATTGGGATTAAGATTAAGATTCCGCTTCGCTAGATTTAAAGACTAGAGAAAATCTCACGGAATGAAATGGAGTAAAATCTTAATCTAACGAAGTGAAATCTTCTTTACTAAACCATTTTAAATAACTCCTTTATTTCTTCGGTATTTTTGCTCATGTTTAAGGCGAGGATTAGCAGCAGTCTTGCTTTGGGGCTAGATAAATCCTCAGCAAAAATTACACCCAGCTTTTCAAGGGAATGGCCTCCACCCAAATATCCATATTGGGGCATTACTCGACCTAAGGGACTACGAGATGCAATAACCACCTCAATCCCATGAGCTCGAGCTTTTTTTATACCTTCATAAAAAAACTGATTGACATTACCTAGTCCTACTCCTTCTACCACAATTCCTTGAACTTGAGCATTTATTGCGGTTTCAAAAAACTTCCCATCGGCACCAGCATAAAACTTAATAATATCAACAGACACATCTTGATATTCCTCGAGGAGGATAGTTTTACGATAATTATCTTGATAAAACTTTACCTCATCAGCATAAATAAAACCTAAAAGACCCCTATCACCTGAGCTAAAGGCATCGAGTGCAGTGGTATGGACTTTTTCTATATCCCTACCCCGGAAAATCCTATTAGAAAAAACTACACATACCCCTTTTCCTACTCCCGCAGTAGAAGCAGCAACCCGTATAGCCATTTCCAAATTATGGGGTCCATCAGGCCACATATCTCCTGCTTGCCTCTGGGCACCTGTTATTACAACAGGCTTTGTAGATTGAATGAGCAAATCCAGAAAAAATGCACTTTCTTCCATTGTTGAAGTACCATGTGTAATTACAAGACCTAAAACTTCATCCCCCTTTAACAAATCTTCAATGGTTTTAGCCATTTCAAACATATCTTTAGGAGTAAGATAAGTACTGTTTACGGTGCTGAAGTTCTTCACTTCCACCTCAACCTGACTAGTGATGTTCTTAAGTAAATGTTCTCCGCCCAGCTTGGCCTTCAAGCCTCCACTCTCTTTATCCTCTAGAGTAGAAATAGTTCCGCCAGTTGCTAATAAAATAATTTTCTTCATATATTTTCTCCTTTCCTCTAAATATAGTTAGCTATTAGGGCATGAGGCTAGTAAATAGCTATAAAATACCGCTGCTTTAGCAGCGGTATTTTTATTACTATTCCTCTTTTTCTTTCTCGTCATCAGTATCAAAATTTATATTTTCATCAACGTTTTGCTCTTCCTCAGATAAATAATTTAGAGTTTCTGGGTCAGCTTCTTCACCTGCTGTAATCTCATCTGCATTTTGAAAGAATTTAAGCAAGGCATCGAGTTCTTCTGACAGCTGAGTCAGAGCATTTACAGCTTGTGCTACTTCATTAATGGAAGCAGTTTGCTCTTGTGCAGTTGCGGCAATTTCTTCGGCACTAGCTGATACTTCTTGGGTAACAGCGCTTACATTGTTCATGTAACCTTGAACATCTTCTTTACTAGTTACTACTTTTTCCATAGCTTGTGATACTAAAGTTATTTCTCGGGTTATACTACCTACGGCCCCATGAATATTTTCAAATATTTCTTTAGCTTGTAATACTACTTGGCTTTCTTTTCCTACCGCTGCCCCTACTTCTTGCATTTTTACGACAACTTGTGCAACTTCCTGCTGGATCTCTTTAATAATATTATTTATTTCTCTCGTACTAGTACTACTTTGTTCTGCTAGTTTTCTTATTTCATCAGCTACTACAGCAAATCCCCTGCCTGCTTCCCCTGCCCTTGCGGCCTCAATTGCTGCATTTAGAGCAAGAAGATTTGTCTGCTCAGAAATTGTATCAATAGTAACGACAATATTACCAATCTGAGCTGACTTATTACTTAATTTACTGATATCTTCGGCAATTTCCTGGGTTGCTATAGTGCTGTGCTTATTTGTTTTTTCCAGTTCCCCTACTATTACAACTCCATCATTGTTCAAGTTTACAATAGTCATACTTTCATTTTGCATCTGTCGAATAATATCTAAGACATCATTCACCTTTTCCCCAACATCATAAAGGGCACCACTAGTCAATTCCACATCCTTGGCATTATCACCGATACCGGAAGCCACCTGATCTATACTGGTAGCGACCTGCTCTGCACTAGCTAAGACCTCTTCGCTGACAGTACTTAAAGCTAATGATGCCGTATTAAGCTCTGATGATGTTTTGGCGATATGTATTAAAAGTTCCTTTTGCTTAGAAACCATTTCATTAAACGAAAGCGCCAATAAGCCAATTTCATCTTTTCTTTTTAAATTTGTAGTAACTAAATAACCTTGTGCTAC
>LADT01000002.1 GCA_000961765.1 Clostridiaceae bacterium BRH_c20a
TTTCATCTTAACTTTCGAGTTCATTTTATATAAATCTTGTGGTATCTTTTCCAATTTATGTAGTTTAGATAAGTTGTACGGTTCTTCATAAAACCAGGTTTGTAGAATTTGCCCACGTTTATTCGCGATTACTTTTCCATCTCCAAGAATTTTAATACTATTACTAGAACCCTGCACTTTTCCCATAAATATCAACTCTTGACCATCGTAACAATAAAAAGCTGTTTGTTCGTCACTACTGGGGCCAGACTCGCTGATTGCAATTTCGTTAAACTTATCAGTTTTGTCTATATTAACAATAACAAAATTTCCGTCTAAGTTTTCCCCTTTCCCAGAGGTTGATACGTTATTTACTTTTAATGTAAAATCATTGCTACCCGGTTGACATTTGAATAAAATTTTATCCTTAATTTCGTCTCCATCCAAATCAATATTATCTGTCTGTTGCCATGTTTCGATATCACTGATGTTCTGAATCTTAGTTTGGGCTTCCGATTTAATTTTTTGATTAGTTTTAGTCGAAGTAAGATATTCTCTACTCGCACATCCAGTCAATAATATTAGACCTATAATATAAGCGAGGAATATTTTTTTTACTAGCATATTATTATCCAATTAAGTACCTCCAAATACTTTAATTTTTCAGTTATAGTTTCGAAGCATCTGATGTTTATTCAAAAAATCGGCTGTCAACTACGTTGACAGCCAGAGGAGTTTGTATATTATCCCCAATAAAAACCCTGTCTATCTAATTATGCCCAGTCATCAAATTTCATGCAATCCTAACCTTCTAGTTCCGCAAAAGTACGATAATCGAAATGAACATTATCATAGCCATGAACTGTAGATTTAATAGAATGCGTGTCAAGGGACGGCAGAATGTGTTAAAACATTCCAACTTCGAGGAAAAACAAATATCCTGTTAGCAAGAAGTGTTCTGTGTAAAATTTTATTAATTAAGCTTTATGACATTGGTCTGCCGTCCCCTCGATTCCAAAAGAACGCTAGCAGCAAGTAAGCAACTAACGTTCTTTTTATTTTTCAAAACCAATAGATTGCTCCATTTCTTTATTTTTTTCAATACAGCTAACCAATGTATAACCTAAATAGACGCCATTTAATATATAGAAAATGTCACCATGAGTTCGTAAAACTATCAATTCAATATAATAATAAAATTTAAATAATTCGGATAAGGATGAGAAATATATAAATGGATGTATCAGTAATATAATTGAAAAAAATGATCTCCTAAGTAACTTTAACCAACATATTTTCCAAGAACCGTTATGTTCCGGAAATTTCCTTAATATACCGGGCATTCCCAAATACATTCCTAGCATTACAGAAAACAATGCAAAGTATAGATAGAAATAAACAGAAAAGTTCATTTTAATATATTTCAAAATCTTAAAACCAAAGAATAATAGTACAAGGAATATTATATTATGTATAATTTCTTCAAAACATTTTCTGTACTTAATAAAAACTCACTCCTTTAAATAATTAATATAAATTACTCAAACTTCGTAGCATAAATCAGCCAATAAAGCCTTGATATAACTAGGTTGAGAAGCAATCAACTCCCTAAGTTGACACAAAACCTCTTTTGCTTTCTTAAGTGGAGCTAGTTTGTTGATGTTGAGAAATAATTATATATTAGTACCGGAAAAACAATAATCATTACAGGAAAGATGAATTCTTTTTAATATTTTTGGCTAATTAAAAAACGAGCCCGAAATTATTCAAATTGGGGTTCGCATGCTAGCATCTTTTATTTTATTTTGAGAAATTCTAGTTTATTAATTAGTCATTTTAATCTAATCTTTTACTCCGCATTTTTACTGCTGCACTGCACCACACCATTGTTGGAATATGTAACTAGTTATTTCTGCCTAATATAAAATATTAGACTGCCAAAAGTGCTATAAAAATAAAATAAACAATATAAAAATTATAGTGACTATAATACTATAACTTGCTAACCTAGAAAACTTATAAAATACTATAATACCTACAAATGAAGAGAGTGAAATAATACTTAATATTAAGATTGATTGGGAAATAAAGTACCATGTATTATTATGAATCTCATATATTAATTGCATATGCCGTTTAGTATTTTCAGTATTTTCAGTAGGAAGTGTTGTGTCAGCACCCCCCCGTCCCCCTGTCACGTGAGTTATCGGATAAAATCATATTCAGAAAAAACATGAGCCAAAAGAAGGGTTAATTCTCTTAACTCATTATTCATGGAATATTTAATCTTGAAGCGAAAAAGAAGAGAAAATATGAAATTTGCGTTATCTCAAAGGCTTTTTAAAATAACTCAATTTCTACTGGCACAGGATTCTTCAGATCAGATATTACAGTTGTATAAAAACCAAATGGTGTAAGTTTTGAGTCCGTATTTACTTTTAATCCACCATTTCCATCAGGAAGATATCCATAATATTTTTCTCCCTCATACTCTGGATATATTGGGATACCAGATTTATGTGATTTATATAATTTTACATTATTGGTAGGAAATTTGTCTGAGCCATCTGAAATAGCAATAGCTACCATTTCATACAATATGCTACTTACTCTAAAATCCGAATGTTTCTTTTGACTATCATTAGGATAATAATTATAAAAAAATTTGTTTTCAGAATAAATCTGAAGTCCAATATCATGATTAAAATTATTATAAATATTGAACTCTTCTTTTGTAAATCTAAATGTCAATGGAAAATATGTTATATCTCTGTACCTTAAAAGCGGGTATGTTTCTTTGCTATTATCTATTAATTTACCATTTATGGTAACGGGAGTTTCTATGACATATGCTGTTACCCTTAAAGGATTTTTTTTATTATTTATTGTCTCATTGATGGTCGGAATTTCTTTATTATTTCTAATTGAAACCTTCAACCCTTCTTCTTTAGTCCAACTGCTTTCCAATCCTATCAAATTACAAAAATCATATGTCATCGGCATATATGTAATATCTTTATATACAAGTAGGGGATACTCTGCAGTAGTACTATCTACAATAGTGCCGTTTATCTGCACTCTAAATGTGGGGAGCTTTACATTTACAGTTCTTTCAGCGCCATAACTGATAACAGGCATACCCTGTACAATTAACAATGTTACAATTATTAAAATCCTCATCACATTTTTCTTCATCTCACTTACCTCCTCTATTACAATCTAATACAATCTCATATAAAGTGTCAATATCCCCGTCCCTTTGTCACCTCCAGAAGAAATGGCCCATTTAGAGGTTATAGCTGCTATGGTCACTTCCAACGCTTTGGTGAAACACTGGTGGATGTGCAGGAGTATATGGATTGCAAGAAGATTTATTAGAATTTAGCCTTTAAAATAATAAAAAGCGATAGCTATGCAGAATTTCCGCTTGCTATCGCTTTTTAGTTATCTTAATGTTACATTATTTTTATTCCAGTAGTTATTATTTCTGCAACAAAAGGGTTTGTCTTATTAAATTCACTACTTTTAAAAGGGTGGGGTTCTATTCGATTATCTACTTTCCTTCTAATCTTCATCAATTTTAAAGTATCTTCTACTGGATCACCGGAAAAATCATCACCAATAACCGCTATATCAATATCACTATCCTCAGTATTTGTTCCTTTAACAACGGAACCGTAGAGGTAAACGCTTTTTATATTCATTTCACTTCTTACTAATTCAGCAAATTGACTAGCAATTAGTTTTATTGTTTCTGTATCATAGAAAGAAGCCATTCTCTCAACTCCTTTATTTTATCAATATTTGCAGTAGTAAAGTTGAAGTCACATTTTTTATAAAAGCTTCTCTGATAATCAGGATACCTTGCACGAATATTAAATGTGGTTATAAGATCTAAGTCATCTTTTTGTTCCTCGGTTGTTTCAATCCCTGCCTTTTCAGCTAATCTTAACAAATCATGTATTCTTGGAACATTATTATCTATAGTTTTTATATATATGCCTTAAGTAGTTTTTCAATTACTAAGTGACCCATAAATAAGGACCAGTGATAATCTTTACTTGTATACAAATTCTGCATTGTACAATAATCATTTTCTGCAGTTTCAACCCAAAAATCAATTAGGTCATTCTTTTCCATAACTCCCACCTGCTTATCATTTCAATATATTTACAGTATATTTACAGTATATCATATTTATACAAGCATTTAACCCTTATGTTTAAAAGAAGAAATTAAAGAGCTAAGGACCCAATTGGATATTACAAAACCTCGGTTTAATTCTAATGAAATTTTTGAGCATAATTATTGATTTTGTGCGTGTCAATGCGTGTCAACGTGTCAAGGGACGGTCCTTTGACACTATTACTTTTTACTTCCCTTCTTGTTGCCTCTGAGTCTCAGTGGCAACAGGTTTGTGTGACACCCTCTTAGCACAACCCCTCTGTTCAATCCCAAATAATCGGCTATTTTTCGAATGGACAGTCGAGTTTTTATTTTAGATTTACTATGCCTTCCTGCAGATAATACCTATTACAATCAATCTTTAAATAAGTAATTGACAAATTTCTGTCCTTTAAGTATTTTAGAAAATACCTAAAATATTCAATAGCTTTTATTTCTCCTGGCAAATAGGAAAATATTTCCAAGGTATCTACCATTTTATTCTTCTTATAATCCTTTATTAATAAATGACCATGGTAATCCATTAAATAATATGCATATATGTCAAAAACTTCTTCCTTTTCCTATTCCTTTTTCTTTTCCCTTCTGATATCTAATAGCTTCCCAGAGTATTCAATCATGTTTCCATTGCGCTGTGTCAAAGGACCGTCCCTAGACACACTAGACACAAAGGATTATTCCTTAGGCAGTATTATTTTAATTGATGTGCCAATTTTTTCACCTGTTTTTATTTCCCATGAACCTTGATGAATATCAACTATTTTCCTGCAAATAGCCAGGCCTAACCCTTGACGAGTTGTTCCTTTAGTAGTATTAAAGGGTCTGCCAATTCTCGGAAGGATATTAGGAGAAATTCCTGGTCCATTGTCGCTGACAGTAATTTTTATAAATGTTTTTTTGCTGCTAAGTTCTACATTGATTATTCCGTCCTTTTGGACTTGGATTGCCTCCAAGGAATTGGAGACAAGCATCATAACCACTTCTTTTATAAGCTCCGGATCACCCTTAATTAAAGTGGGGTTCAATGGTATATTAAATATTAATTTTACGTTAGGTAAATCTATTTCAGCGGCAAATAAGTTTTCAACCTGTTTTAATTGACTCCCAATATCAAAAACAACAAAATTGAATGCAACAGTATTTGAAAGTTTAAGAAAATTACTTATTAAATTTTCGATCTGCTTTATTTCAACAAGCAAGAGTTCAATATTGTCTTTTAATGTTGATTTAGACTTAATTTGTTCTAACTGGATAAATCCTTTTATAGAGACCAAGGGATTACGTATACCATCAGCAATCCCGGAGATTACTTCATTTAAGGTATTTTCATGTTCTCGTTTCTTTTCTGCAGCATTAATTTTCTTCAAGCGAATTTTAATTATAAAAAAATAAGTAAAAAAAGAACCCCAAAAGAAAAAAAAAGCTGGGATAATAATATTAATATCAAAAATTTCCAGTAATATTATTTTTTCATAAAAGGGATTAGAAATAATTTTATGGACGTTAAATTCCCCAATGAACATTACAAAGAAAATAAAACACGAGGAAAAGATTATTTTATACATATTCACACCTATTTGGATACAATAACTTACATTTTGATGTAATTTTACATTTTTTTCTTAATAATGGCAACAAATATTAGCAAGCTTATTAATAAACTAACCCCGGATTTAAGGTTTCGGGGTATTTAAAAATTAGATACTTGTTCGGGCTTCTTTTTCCTCTATTATAATGTTTTCACTTTTACACTCTGGACATAGTTTCATATATACAACTCCTCAAATAATTAGAATAAAATTTAAGTTTATTATAAAGACAATAATTTTGCCGAAAAAGTTCCCATATAATTTAAATATTGTTTTATATGACCGGCAAAAATAGGATTATTTTGCAGAAGATACACACAAGCAATTCTTAATAGCTAGGCCACATTCCTGGATTCATTTGGATGTGGTCTTTTTAAAAAACATAACACAGGCATCATACTCATATGTGTACAATAGGTAAAAACTCCTATTTACCCAGAGAAGACAGCACTGTAGTAATTACCCGATAAATTTCTTCCCGTTCCCGTTCATAATCTAAATTTAAATTGTGCTTGTATTCTCGGGATATGATTTCAGCTTGGGCCAAAACTAAAGTAAAACTAGCAGTTGATTGCAAACAGTGAATATAGCTATTGTCAAAGAAATTTATTTGTATCTGGTTCTTTTCCATAGGAGTACAACCTGATACCTGTTTTTTTACTACATATCCCCTAGAACCTTCATCTTTACTAAAGGGCTCACGGTACTTAAAAGGAACTAGGATAAGCTCCGGATGAAAAGGAAGGGGGGTAGAAGTTTTACGTCCTACCAGCTTACCATATTTGCGTTTTAATTGGGATAAATCCAAAGCGAAAAACTTGGCTAGATTTTTTAATACAGTATTGGTTTTATTAGCTATGATAATTTTTTTGCCACCTACCAACCAGGCTTCCGTACTATTACCTCCATTTTCATCATAAATCGGGAGTAAACATTTCAGTTCTTTCCAGTTGTTTTCCAATCTCAAGTCAGACATCTAATGTTACCTCCTTTTTTTTATTATTTTTTAAAGTCATCCTTTTATTTTTAGAGAAAAATACGTTTATAGGTGGTGGGGAGACAAAAAAACCCACCCATACAAGGGCAGGTTTGAACGTAATAATTGCTGCAACCAGGCTATCATAGTGGTGTGAACACCTTAGACCCTACGGCTTTGCGCCCCCACTTTTCAATGGGTTTGCCATTAAAATTCCATTTTATTCAATACATAGGACAATCATTTATCAGTATCAAGATAAAAAATGTAAAAAAACAACTTGTCCCGATCACTTGTACTGGTTAATAAACTAATTATACCATTTATATTGACTCGAAAATAGTTAAAAAGTTCCTTGATTTACAAAATATTACTTAATTACATTTGGAACTTTTTACTATATATTCTCGTCAATCAATGTAAACTTTTTTTTGTAAAATATTTCACTATAATTTTAAAATGGGGTGAGATCATGATGACAAAACTCGGAATTATTATTCTTACATTAATATCTCTATCCGGGGCTGCCGGTCCAGTCTTACTGACTGTTCCAGAGCAGCCTCCCACCTTTTCACTAGCTATCGGGGGCGATGTACTCTTGGCTGGTACTGTAGGAGAAAGGATTAAAATTCATGGTGTGAATTATCCCTGGGGAGATGTAGCACCATTTCTTCAACAGGCAGATCTGGCCATAGTTAATTTGGAAACTTCGGTAGCTGAAGGTGGCAAACCACAGGAAAAAACTTTTACTTTTCGTTCAAGACCAGAAACCCTGGAAGGACTTAAAGCTGCGGGAGTTGATATGGTAGCACTGGCTAATAACCATGTCCTTGATTATGGCCGGGAGGGACTTGAGGAAACCTTGTCATATCTTGCAAGATATGAAATACAGCATGCCGGTGCAGGTCTTAATGAGAAATCCGCTTATGCTCCGGCAATTAAAGAGATCAATGGTGCAAAAATTGCTTTTCTATCGTTCAGTATGGTAGTACCACCAGGCTGGCAGGTCGGCAATGATCATCCTGGAGTAGCTGTGGCTTATGGTCTGGATAAAATGCTGAGGGCTGTCAAAAATGCTAAAGATGCAACAGACTTTGTCCTTGTCTATATGCACTGGGGGATTGAGAGGCAGAGCACACCTAGTAATATCCAACAGGAAATAGGCCGTGAGCTAGTTAACGCCGGAGCCGATTTAGTAATCGGCAGCCATCCCCATGTCTTGCAAGGAATTGAATTCTACCGTGGTGTACCTATTTTTTATAGTTTAGGCAACTTTGTTTTTACCAACCGTGGCCTTCAGACCACTGAAGATACTATCCTCCTTCTCATTGAAGCAGATAAAAATGGTGTTGCGTCCCTCCGGGCGGTGCCTTTTGAAATTATTAAAAATAAGCCCACCATTGTTGGAGGAAAGGATCAGGAAAGGATATTTAATAGGTTAATTAAGCTATCATCACCATTAGGTACAGAGGTCACCTTAGATGGTGAAATTTTCCCTATTGCTAATGTCCCTTAAAAAAGTAAAACCCTCTAATTAGAGGGTTTTAGCTTCACTGGAGAAAATAATATTTTTAGCTGGTGCAATTGTAGAAATTGCATGCTTATAAACCATTTGCTGTTTACCGTCCACTTCTAAAATTACTGTAAAGTTATCAAAACCCTTTACACTACCCTTTAGTTGGAATCCGTTTACTAAAAATATAGTAACTGGGACATTTTCTTTACGAACCTGATTTAAAAAAGCATCTTGTAGATTAATTTGTTGTTTTGACATATGGACCCCTCCGCTCTCATGAATGTTTTATAGTATAGCTTATTTCAACATAACGTCAGATACTCCTGCCAAGATAGGATAATATTTCTTCTAATGCCTCATTTTCATTTCTATTATCCATTTGTACCCAGTATATCCGTTTATCCCTATTAAACCAAGTTAGTTGTCTTTTAGCAAATCTTCTAGTATCTCTTTTAATTAATTCTACCGCTTCTTCGTATGTTAACCACCCCTCTAAATACATTACCAATTGTTTATAACCAAGCCCCTGTAATCCAGGTGCGTCAATTGGGACACCATGCTGAAGAAGATTCTCAATTTCTGAAAGCCAACCTTCCTTTAGCATTTCATCTACCCTAAAATTTATTCTTTGATAAAGTTTTTCTCTAGCAAGATTTAAACCGACGATAATTAATTTATATTTAGTATTGTCCCCATTACTAGTAATTTGGTTTTGAGAAATTGGTTTACCGGTGGAGTAATAGACCTCTAATGCTCTGATAATTCTCCGTTGGTCATGGGGATGAAACTTTTGTGCACTAATCGGGTCAATTTCATTTAACTTAGCTAACAAGGTTTCTATTCCTTGCTCTAAAACAATTTTTTTTAAGTCTGCTCTAATTTTTTGGCTAGAGTCAATTTCTGTGAAATTATAGTCATTAATTACTGAGTTTACATAAAGCCCCGTTCCTCCCACTAACATGGGGAGCTTCTTTTTATTATAAATTTCACTTATCTTCTCTTCAGCAAGTTTTTTAAATTCTGCGACACTAAAACTTTCCGTTGGTTTTTTAATATTTACTAAATGATGGGGAATCCCTTGCGCTTCTTCCGGTCTAATTTTAGCAGTACCAATATTCAAATACTTATATACTTGCATAGAATCAGCGGAGATAATTTCCCCATTTATTTTTTTTGCAATTTCAATACTTAATGAAGTTTTGCCAACCGCCGTTGGGCCAATCAAAACAAAGAGTGGACGTCTTTGCAAAAAAATCATCCTTTATTAGTTATTTGTTATTATTAACCAAATTATACTTTATTTTAACAAAACTCCAAACTTTACTTTGCTATATTTTCCACCGATAACCTCATGGACTGATAAATTTTTTAAAATATGTCCATATTTCCATTCTTTAATTACAACTCTTCTTCTAGCAGCCCTTAGGGCATTTTTAATCACATCGTTAGTTAATTTATCGTAGTTAGCGAAAACCCGCAGACCATTAATACCATTTGACCTAAGTAAAGGAACATCAAACATAGGATCAAAATAAACTACATCAAAACTATTCTCAGATAGTTTTTCTAAATAATCTTCATAGTTTGAATTTATGACACTTATATTTCTCATAGCATTTTGACTATCTTTGCTGCCCTTTTGAGCGCTAACTAATCCCCATTTTGTTACTGCATAGATAATAGGGCTGCTTTCAATTCCAACTATAGTACCTTTGGCTCCAATTATGAAACTTGCTACTATAGCATCATTTGCCATCCCTAGTGTACAATCAAGAACACTGTCCCCTTCCTTAATATCCATAGCTTGAACCATTGGATCAAGCTCACCTTTTTTTAGCATCTTGATTCTAGGAACAGCCATCCCAGGGTGAAAGAAATACTGATCATCTACAATTATCTTATCTTCCCGGACTATTAAGAGATGGGATAAATTATAATTACGTTTTATATTTTCCAAGCTTAGCTTATTTCGGGGTATATAATTAATCCCAATTTCTGTTCTTATCTTTTGGGCAATATCTATTAAATGCTCCCTGGGCTGGGAGGTGGTTATTGCTATTTTTTCAAGGTTAATCACCCCGATATTCACCTCGCCCGAAAATTTTATATAACTCTTCCATTGATAAATGATAAATAATCGGCCGTCCATGGGGGCAAGCATGGGGATTATCAACATTATTTAATTCATCAATTAGATATTGCATTTCCGGAAGTGTGAGCTTTTGATTAGCCTTTACTGCGCCTTTGCAACTAGCCATAGTAATTATATTTTCTCTAATTTTTGCACTAGTGATACGAGTAGATTCGCTTAATACTTCAAGCAAATCCATGAAAAAATTTTCCCTATCTTTTAATTTTAAACCGGCAGGAATTGCTCTTAGAACAAAGCTTCTAGGGCCAAAATGTTCTACAACAAAACCTAACTCTTTTAGAAGTATAATGTTTTTCAATAGAATTCCTTCCTGCTGCCCTGTAAGGGTTAATGATAAAGGAATTAGTAAATTTTCGGAAGAGATATCTTTCTTATTTTCTCCTTTAAAAAACTTTTCAAATAGAATCCGCTCATGACAAGTATGTTGATCTATTATATATAGTCCCTTTTTATCTTGGGCTAAAATAAAACAATTATTAAGCTGAGCCAATGGTTTGAGATCTATTCGTTTTTTAACTTCAGGCATATCCTGACTAACTTCATGCTCCTCATTTTTAAAATCTTCAGATGTCACGAAAATTGCTTTTTCTATAGCAGGAGTTACTTCTTTAGTATCCGGATAGTTAAATATAGCGTTAGATTCTTCGTTAGATCCAGATTTTTTTAAGGATAGTATTTCCTGATGGTACACCACCGGTGTTTCTTCTAAAAAAAAATTGTTTTCAGTTTCTTTTATTTTATTATGTTTTTCTTCTTTTGAATAAGATTTTTCTTTAACTAAGGGATTATTATCTTTAAAACTAGTATTCCATAATTTAGGTTTAAATAAATCTACCATACTATTTAAAATAGTATCCAGATTATTTATTTTAACCTGAAGCTTTGTTGGATGAATATTTACATCTAATTCGGTGGCTGGAATTTCAAGTTTTATTAGAGCAACAGCAAATCTGCCTTTAGGTATAAGTGTATGATATGTTTCATCTAAGACCTTATTTAATTCCTTACTTTTAATCAATCTACCATTAATAAAAAAGGTTTGTTGATTCTTAGTGTTACGATTATAATTAGGCAGAGCCAGCCAAGCTTCCACATTTATTTTGGGTTTTAGCTCTTTTGTGGCGATATTAACAAATTTTCCGGCTAACTCCTGCCCATAGATTTCTTCTAAGCGGCTTTCTACACTATCTAATCCACTAGTATCAAAAACAACTTCCTTGTTACTTGTCAGTCTGAAACGCACACCAGGATACCCCAAAGAATATTTACTAACTAGCTCAGTTATTAAGCCGGCTTCATAACTACGATTTGTGATAAATTTTCTCCGTCCTGGGGTGTTAAAAAATAAATTACGAATTTCAATAGTTGTTCCTTGTAATGAAGCCACGCTTTCCTTATTTTCGATTTCCCCGGCAGCTAGCTTAAGCTTTATACCAATATTAGATGAATTATTGCACGTGGTTAATACAATCTGTGAAACAGCGGCAATACTAGCTAATGCTTCTCCACGGAAACCAAAAGTACTAAGTTTGAATAGATCCTCTAAAACACTTATTTTACTAGTAGCATATCTTAAAAAAGCGATTTGTGCATCTTCACTATCCATTCCTTGCCCATTATCCATGACTCTGATCAGACTCAACCCGCCTTCAATAATTTCAATTTCTATATAATCGGCTTTGGCATCAAGGCTGTTCTCCATTAATTCTTTGACAACTGATACAGGGCGTTCAATAATTTCTCCAGCGGCAATTTTATTGGCGGTGGAAGGATCTAAAATATTTATAATCCCCATCTTTATCATCCTTACTTAAGCATAATCTTAAAAGGTTAGAAGCTCGACTAAACCCCTTTTTTAGCTTGATTTTGTAAGTCATACAGTAAATTTAGAGCTTGGATAGGTGTTAAATTTAAAAGGTCAATTTTTAATAAATCCTCAATCACCGGGTAAACCGGTATAGTTTTTTCTATTTTTATAGGGATATTAGTATTTTGCTGAGGAATATCCAGCTCTAAATTACTTAATATTTTTTTTGCTCCCGTTATTATTTCTTCGGGCAGCCCGGCTAATTTCGCAACCTGAATCCCATAGCTGCGGTCTGCACCGCCAGCAACTATCTTGTGGAGGAATACGATGTGATCCCCTTCCTCCCGGACGGCAATGCTGAAATTTTTTATTCCCGAAAATTTTTCTTCAAGTTTTGTCAGCTCATGGTAATGGGTGGCAAATAGAGTCTTTGCTTGAATTTTGTTATTAATGTACTCGGTTAAAGACCAGGCAATAGAAAGACCATCATAGGTACTAGTGCCCCTGCCTACTTCATCTAAGATAATGAGGCTGTTAGGTGTAGCATTATTAACGATATTAGCTACCTCATTCATTTCCACCATAAAGGTGCTCTGACCTGTACTTAAATCATCACTTGCGCCAATCCTGGCAAATACACGGTCAACAATAGAGAGACTTGCTTTTTCACAGGGAACAAAGCTGCCAATTTGCATAAGAATACTAACCAAAGCAACACTTCTGCAATAAGTACTTTTTCCCGCCATGTTAGGTCCTGTTATGATTAAGAATCTTTGGTTAATAGTATCTAAATATAAATCATTAGGAATAAACCACTGCCCCTCTAGTTTTGACTCAACTACAGGGTGACGGCATTTTGAAAGCTCAAAAACACCTTTTTCATTAATTTCCGGCCGTACAAGATTATTTGTAACTGCCGCTTCTGCTAAAGAGGTTAAACAATCTAATTCTCCTAATATTTTAGCCGTTTTTAAGATTCGTGAAATATGTTCTTTTACATTTTCTCTAATAGCGATAAAAATCTGGTATTCCAGTTCCTTTAACCTTTCATCAGCACCTAAGACCTGTGCCTCTAATTCTTTTAGCTCAGGTGTAATAAAACGTTCTGCATTTGCTAGAGTTTGTTTGCGAATATAGTATTCCGGGGTTAGATGCATATTGCTCTTAGTTATTTCCAGATAATAGCCAAATACTTTATTAAACCCAATTTTTAAAGACTTTATTCCGGATTTTTCTCTTTCTTCTTGCTCCAAATTTACAATCCACTTTTTCCCATCCCTAGTCACTAAACGAAGCCTGTCCACTTCTTGATCATAGCTATCCTTAATTAAATTACCTTCTCGGAGGGAAAAAGGTGCCTCAGGCTCTAGTGCATGCTCTAGAT
The DNA here is from genome assembly GCA_000961765.1 of Clostridiaceae bacterium BRH_c20a. GTDB lineage: Bacteria > Bacillota > Peptococcia > Peptococcales > BICA1-8 > BICA1-8. The sequence continues at coordinate 13,589 of LADT01000002.1, forward strand.
TGATTAACAAATCATCTAAAGTATCCAAATTTTCATTCAAGTTCAAAAGATACTGAGATTCACAAGAAGATAATATTTCACGGATTTCAGGCAATAACTCTAAGGAGATTTTGAGAGAAAGCAGGTCTTTAGCGTTTGCACTGCCAAATGAAACCCGAGCTGTAATGCGCTCTAGGTCGTATATTGGATCTAAAAGATTTCTGATCTTTTTTCTAATGGTATGGTTATTAACTAATTCACCAGTAGTTTCCAATCTTTCTTCAATATGCCGCTTATTTAAAAGAGGCCGTTCAAGCCAATTTTTTAACATCCTGCCGCCTAAAGCAGTAACGGTATAATCAATTATTCCTAAAAGGGAATCTTTTCTTTCTAGTGTATGCAGAGACTGGGTTAGCTCTAAATTTCGTTTGGTGGCATAATCCAAAAACATAGAATCCCTAAGGTGATATATTTTTAATTTAGCTATGTTCTTAGGCTTGATTTTATGATTTATCATCAAATAATCTATTATTGCCCCTGCACCCATCACAGCTAAAGGAAATTCAGAGCAACCCAGACTATGTAAAGAATTTACATCAAAATGTTCCAGTAGTATCTTTTCACAATATGCAAATTGGAAGGCATAGTCTAAATGTTTATTAATTAAGATGTTTTCAAATTTAGCTCCTATCTTTTCCAGGTATTCAAGATCCTTTTGTGAAATAATGCATTCCGCTGGGTTAAACCTTAAAATTTCATTAATAAGGCTCTGGAAATCAGCAATTTCAGTTGCATAAAAATCCCCTGTCGATATATCAGCAGCAGCTAATCCAAAAGCCTTCTTATTTGTGACAATAGCTAGTAAGTAATTGTTTGCTTTTTCTTGTAAAATATTGTTTTCTAAAACTGTACCAGGTGTAATTATTCTTACAACTTCCCTTTTAACTATACCCTTACACTCTTTGGGGTCCTCCACTTGTTCACAAATTGCAACTTTATATCCTTTATTAATCAATTTTGCGATATAGTTGTCTGCCGAATGATATGGAATACCACACATAGGTACCCTGTTTCCTTTACCTGCTTCTCGGGAAGTTAAAGCAATCTCTAATATCTTTACAGCTACTAGCGCATCTGGTCCAAACATTTCATAAAAGTCACCCAGCCGATAAAACAATATGCTGTCCTGGTATCGTGACTTAATTTCCTGGTATTGGATCATCATTGGGGTATCGCCTAACATAATACTCCTCCACATATCTGATAAATTTAGATATAATTTAAGGAGACTTTTAAAAGTCTCCTTAGTGATTTAATTACATGATGAACAACTGGTGCAACCAGAACTACAATCAGAACCACAAGCATCGTCACTTTCATTTAAAGCACTACTTATAATCAGATTTACTGAACGCAGTATTTGTTCGAGAGCCTCTTGAGCTTCCATATATGAAACTATATGTTCATTTTGAGACATTTTTTCATCTAATTCTTCTAACTTTTTTTGTTTTTCCTCTGGTAATTCATCAAATTGCAATCCTGCCTTCATTGCTTCCATTTGGATTGCTTGGTAGTCCTCAACTAACCTTTGTGCTTGAGGGTCACACATCATAGCAGCTTCGGCATCCCGCATTTTTTTAAGTTCTTGGGATTGCGAGATAGCTTCAGCCAATTCTTTTGCTTTATTATAAATATCCATTAAAACACCTCCAATTTATTATTTCTATAAATTCTTTAGATTTCCTGCATTTTTCCTTTTAAAATCCAGGTTTGGGGTTCGGTAATGATTACTGGAACAATTTTACCTACATAAGATATATCACCAGGGAAAATAACAGTTTTATTTCCATTAGTTTTACCAGAAAGCATTTGGGAATTAGTCTTACTTTCTCCTTCAACTAATACGTCCACAATTTTATTCATATACTGTTCATTAATTTCGTGACTAATTAAATTTATTCTATTATTTAGTCTTTGAATTCTTTCTTTTTTTATTTCTAAAGAAACCTGTTCTTTATATTTAGCTGCGGGTGTTCCTGTCCGAGTTGAATAAATAAAGGTAAAAGCCCCATCAAACCTAACTTCTTCTACTAAATTTAAGGTTTCGAGAAAATCTTCTTCAGTTTCCCCTGGGAAACCTACAATTATATCTGTTGTTATTACAGCATCAGTATGTTTGTCCCGTATTTTTTTTATTAATTCCAGATAGCTTTCCCTGGTATAGCCTCGGTTCATTTTCTTTAAAATCTCATTACTTCCCGCTTGAACCGGCAGGTGAAAATGTCCGCAGACTTTAGTACTCTTTGCAATGGTGCTGATAAGCTTGTCGCTAAAATCCCTAGGATGGGAAGTCATATACCTTATTCGTCTCAATCCTTCAATTTCATTAACCATTTTTAAAAGGTCAGCAAAATCAGTCTGATCACCAAAATCCTTTCCATAGGAGTTTACATTCTGCCCCAAGAGCATTACTTCGATTACACCGGCAGCTGCCATATTATTTATTTCCTCAATAATATGTTCAGGGGATCTGCTCCTTTCTCTGCCCCGCACATAAGGAACTATACAATATGTACAAAAATTATTGCATCCATAGGTAATGTTTACCAGGGATTTAAAAGAAAGTTGCCGTTCTGAAGGTAAATTTTCTTTGATTTCCCCTTCAGAATCCCATACCGAAACTTGGGGATTTCGGGAAGCTAAAATATTTTCAACCAAATCCGGCAATTCGTGAATATTATGGGTACCAAATAACAATTCTACATGGGGTGCAGATTTACGGATTATATCTGACATTCCTTTCTGCTGTACCATGCAGCCACAAACGCCTATTATCAAATCAGGATTTTTTGATTTCAATTCCTTCAATTCACCTAAGTAGCTCAATACTTTATTTTCAGCTTTTTCTCTTACACAGCAGGTGTTGAATAAAATTATATCTGACTTTTGAAGATCATCAGATTTTTGATAGCCCATTTTTTTTAACATTCCAGCCAGAACTTCAGTATCTCTTTCATTCATTTGACAGCCAAAAGTTTGTATATAATAGGTTTTTTGCATAATCATTTAAAGCATTTCCTCCTTATTTACAGGTTCCTGCCTTATATTATACCCTAAGTTTGTTGAAGACAAAAAAATAATACTCCCCATTAGGTAAAAAGAGACGCATTTTGCGTCTCTTAACCTACATTTTGAATAGTTCCAGTTTGATTTTTTAACAATACAAGGCGATGGCTAAGGACTTTAATATTTCTTACTTTGGGATCTTGAGTCCCTTGCAGCTCGGCTTCTTCTGTATGCAAAAGCTGTATATATTCGATAATTTCTTTTGTTATTTTCTCTCCTGGACAAATCAATGGTATGCCAGGGGGATAGGCCATTATCATTTCTGCACTAATTTCCCCTTCTGCTTCAGCTAAAGATACTAGGTGTGTTTCACCATAAAAAGCCTGTTGGGGTAAAACCTTTTGTTCAGGCAAATCTGGTAAATCTAAGGAATATCTCAATATTTTATTCAATGGTCTTGTGGAAACAATCTCTTTAAAAGCATTTATAAAAGTATTAATAGTATTTTCATCATCACCAATAGTAACCAAAGCAATAATATTAAATAGATCAGATAATTCTAATTGAATGTGATGCTTTTTCCTTAAAATTCTCTCTATCTCAAACCCTGAAAACCCTAAATCCCTGACATTTATCACTAGCTTTATTGGGTCTAATGCATACTTACCGTCAGAATTTAATATATCTGTATCTAAAACATATATTCCTGGTATTTTTCCTAACTCTTCTTTTGCTTTTCTAGTCAGTTCTATTGTTTGCAATAAACGTTCTTTCCCGTGTAAGACCATTTCTTTACGGGCAATATCTAAGGAGGCCAGTAAAATATATGATGGACTAGTAGTTTGAGTTAGATTTAAAACGGACTTTACATATTCGGGATTTATCAAGTTCCCCTGATGTAAAAGAATAGAGCTTTGAGTTAATGAACCTACCAGCTTATGAGTACTTGATGCTGCCAAATCCGCCCCCGCTTCCATAGCCGACATGGGTAAATCTTCATGAAAAGCTAAATGGGCACCATGGGCCTCATCAACCAAAACCGGTACATCAAAGCTATGAGTAATATTTACTATCTCTTTTAAATTAGACGCAATCCCATAGTAGGTAGGATTGATTACAAAGACAGCTTTGGCATCAGGATGCAATTCTAATGCTTCTCTCACTTTTACTGGAGTAACACCCATAGCTATCCCCAAAAAAGGATCAATTTCTGGTTCAATATATATAGGATGGGCACCACTGATAATAATGCCGCCAATAGCTGATTTGTGAGCATTTCGTGGAAGAATTATTTTGTCTCCGGGATTACAAACACTCATTATCATTGCCTGTATTCCGGAAGTGGTTCCGTTAACAAGGAAAAATGCATTATCTGCTTTATATGCGTCTGCAGCCAGTTTTTCAGCTTCTTTAATTACGCTTTTGGGGTTACAAATATTATCTAGGTCTTCCATACAAGTCAAATCCATAGCCATAGTAGTAGATCCTAGAATAGATGTTAAAACTTTATTACCCCTGCCCTGTTTATGACCTGGAACATGAAAAGGAATTGTACCTTCATTTACATAGTTCATTAGGGCATCAAATAATGGTGTTTTATTTTGGTCCATTAGCTGCATATAACCACCTCCTGATTTTCACAATGATATAATTACATCATAATTTAATTATTTTTGCAATATATTTTTCAAAAAATAGTTAAGATAAAAATTGTATACTGAAGAGCTAATAACAAATACTAATCTTGAAATATCTGATTGGAAAATGTATTGTAATGGGGTGGATTAATGAGCAGAAAAGAAGAAAAACCTGCCTTTACTTTTAAAATAGGTTTTAACAAAGATATTGGAATTGACTTAGGAACAGCAAATACCTTGGTATTTTTAATGGGAAAAGGCATTGTATTAAAAGAGCCTTCTGTTGTTGCACTCCATGCCCATACCGGTGAATTATTAGCTGTTGGGGATGAAGCGAAAGCAATGATAGGTAGAACACCGAGTAATATTATTGCTATCAGACCGTTAAAAGATGGAGTTATTGCAGATTTTAATATAACTAAAATGATGCTAAAGTATTTTATCTCAAAAACCTTAAAAGGTATGGGAATTGTCCGTCCCAGAATCCTAATTGGTGTACCTTTAGGAATTACCCAGGTTGAGAGCAGAGCAGTTATTGAAGCAGCACAACAAGCAGGAGCAAAAGAGGCATATATTATTGAAGAACCAATTGCAGCTGCTATAGGAGCTGGTTTAAAGGTTAATGAACCTATTGGAAATATGATAGTGGATATTGGAGGAGGGACCACAGAAGTAGCTATTATCTCCTTAGGCGGAATTGTGGTAGGTAAATCCATTCGAGTTGGGGGAGATGAAATGAATCAGTCTATAATTCGCTATATGAAGCGAACCTACAACCTCGAAATTGGTGATCGTACTGCGGAAGAAGCTAAAATTCATATTGGTTATGCAATAAATCCAAGCCCTAATGCAACATTTGCTGTTAGAGGCAGGAACTTAGCTACCGGTATGCCTAATAGTGTGGAAGTAAGTGCTCAAGAAATATCAGAAGCTTTAGCAGAACCAATTAATAGTATCATAGAAGCCATCAGATCTACTTTAGAAAAGACTCCGCCGGAAATTGCAGCAGATATTATGGAAACAGGCATGATGCTTGCAGGTGGTGGTGCTTTATTAAAAAATATTGATTTAATTATTAGCAAAATTACCAATATGCCTGTTATTATTGCTGAAGACCCTTTGACTTGTGTAGCTAAAGGTACGGGTAAAGCTTTAGAAAAAATAAGCCTGCTTAAAAAAATTGCAATCAGCTATTAAGTGATTTTTTTTATATCTGTTTTTTTACCTTAACCTAGCGGAACAAAGTGAAGCGAAACCTTAACCTAACGAAGTGAAACCTAAAAAGGCCAAAAGGCCTTTTTTATTAATTTACTTTCTTTAACCTCTGTGCTCCTTGATGATCAATAAAATAATTATCTTGATAAATTAATTGGGAAATCGGGATTATTTCATAACCTTGCTCATAAACATACTGAATAATTTCTTCTAATGCATCTGCCGTATATCTGCCGTTATTGTGAAAAAGTACAATTGCTCCCGGATGCAGGTTTTTAGTTACCCTATTTATAATATCTTGTTTACTTTTATCTTCCATCCAGTCTAGTGAATCTATACTCCATTGAATAGGAATATAGCCTAAACTTTCAATAACCTGAATCACCTTATTATTATATTCTCCAAACGGAGGACGAAATAGTTTTGCCGAAAAACCTGTTACCTCTTCAATTTTCTCTTTATTTTTTTGAAGTTCGTACGTCATCTGTTCTTCGGATAATTGATTAAAATGGGGATGAGTAACACTATGCATGCCAATTTCATGACCTGCCATCCTGATTGTTTTAGCAGCATCAGGGTATTCCTTAAGCCAAATGTTTGTTAAAAAGAATGTGGTTTTAATATTATACTCTTCCAAAATATTGAGTATTTTAGGCGTATATTCCGCCCCCCATGTTGCATCGAAACTAATAGCAATTTTTTTTTCCTGAGTATTAACAAAGTAAATTGGTTTTAATTTAGAACCAGGAACTAAAACACTCAAGGCTTCACTAGTCTGTTGGAGAATCGGTTGTCCAAAAACTCCTAATGTACAAACAATTATTATTGTTATTAAAAACAGCTTCGCTATATTTCTTTTGGATAAAAAAAATACTTTTAATATATCAATCACTCCCTCCTTTTTCCCTTTAATAATGTTTATTCTCTGAATAAAAAGAAATGCGTACATTGTAAGGCAAACTAAACAATGTACGCAAAAAAATTCAAAAATTACACTCGATAATTTGGTGACTCTTTAGTAATATAGATATCATGGGGATGACTTTCGGTTAATCCTGCGCTGGTTTGCTGAATAAATACAGCTTTCTTCATTGCTGTGATGTTTTGGGCTCCACAATAACCCATTGCTGCTCTAAGTCCGCCAACTAATTGATAAACAGTTTCTGCTAACGAACCCTTATAAGGAACCCTTCCTTCTACACCTTCTGGAACTAATTTAGGAATGTTTTCCTGAAAATACCGATCACAGCTTCCTTCTTTCATAGCTCCAATGGAACCCATCCCTCTATATACTTTATAACTTCGCCCTTGGTAAATTTCTATTTCACCTGGGCTTTCTTCAGTCCCCGCAAAGAGGCTTCCGATCATAACTACATCAGCACCTGCCGCAATTGCTTTTGCAACATCACCGGAATATTTTATACCACCATCTGCAATAATAGGTATATTATATTTAATAGCTTCTTGAGCACAATCATATATCGCTGTAAGCTGAGGGACACCAACACCGGCCACAATTCGAGTAGTGCATATTGATCCTGGACCTATACCTACCTTTATAGCATCAGCTCCTGCCTCAATTAAATCTCTTGTTGCTTCTTTAGTAGCAACATTACCGGCGATTAATTGAAGGTCAGGATAAGAACTTTTTATTTTTTTAACAGTATCTATTACCCCTTGAGAATGACCATGGGCAGTGTCTACAACAATTACATCAACCTTAGCCTTAGTTAAGGCCATCACTCTATTCATAGTATCATTACTAACCCCTACAGCTGCACCAACTAATAATCTCCCTTGTTCATCCTTTGCTGAGTTAGGATATTGCTTTGCTTTTTCAATATCTTTTATGGTTATTAAACCTTTTAAATTAAATTCCTCATCAACTAAGGGAAGTTTTTCTACTTTATGCTTCTGCAGAATTTTTTTGGCTTGATCCAATGTGGTTCCTATTGGTGCTGTTATTAAGCCATCCTTAGTCATAGCATCATTTATAGATTTATTATAATTTGTTTCAAAACGCAAATCCCTGTTTGTAATTATTCCTACAAGCTTTCCATTTTTGGTAATAGGTACACCTGAAATATGATATTTTGCCATCATTTCCAAAGCATCACTTGTAAAATGTTCAGGACTTAATGATATAGGATCAGTTATTACTCCATGCTCAGATCGTTTTACCCTATCAACTTCACTAGCCTGCTGTTCAATAGACATATTTTTATGAATAATACCCAAGCCGCCCTCACGGGCCATTGCTCTAGCTAAACGGGCGTCTGTAACAGTATCCATGCCGGCACTAATTAATGGAAAATTCAATTTGATTTTATTGGTTAATCTAGTAGCAACCTCAACATCTCTAGGTAAAATATTTGATTTTGCTGGGACTAATAATACATCATCAAAAGTAATTCCAAGTTTTATAAATTTACCTTCCACATTAAACCCCCCCTGCCTAATTTAATTTTTAGCTATGATTATAACACAAAGTGTATAATTTAGCATTAAAATCTTCCTAAATATATATTTACCTTTCCTTCGTGTATTAACTCTCTGAATTTATTTTTTAAATACTCCCTTAGGTAATTCCTGGAAAAAGGCAAAAGTAAAGAAAAACCTGCCATATCCGTAATTAGGCCTGGGGTAACCAAAAAAATAGAGCCCACTAAAACCAGCAATCCATCTATTAATGAATTGCCTGGAACAACCCCCTGCTGGAGTTCAAATTGGATTTTTCTTAAAACCATAACTCCCTGATTTCTCGCTAAAAAAACACCTATGCCTCCTGTAATTATTACTAAAAAAATTGTGGGCAGTGCTCCAAAATATTGTCCTATTTTGATTAGCAAGGCTAATTCAATTAAAGGTATTAACGTAAATGCCAAAAAAAGTTTACCCATAATAACCCCTCAATCTTTTCTCCATCCATATTCCTCCAAAATTTCCAAGGGAACCTTATTAAGAAACCAATTAAACATGATCATAAAAATTGTAAAATCATCCAATTGACCTAATAATGGTAGATCAGGAATAATATCTATGGGCCATAATAAATAAAATAAAGAAAGCCCAACAAAGAACAGTTTATTTTGTAAAGGGAGTCTGCCATCCTGTAATAGCTTCCAGGCTAACGGTAAGCTACGGGGAAGATTTAGTAAAAACTTAAATCTTCGCCAGAATAAATTTTTTCTTAGCATTAGTCTCATCCCCTAAGAGATTTGTAAATGGTGGGTATCATTGAATAAAGTTAAAATTCCTTTTTCTTGATAGAATTCGATTATGGTAATTCCTGTATTTCCCTGTTTAATCCGCCACAAATTTATTAATTTTATTTCTAATATATTACATATTAAGGCTCCAATTGTCCCCCCATGGGCAACTAATATTACCGTTTCATCTTGATGTTTAGCGAGAATATTCTTTAACCCCTTCCATACTCTGTTTAACATTTCAGAAAAGGTTTCTCCTTCTGGAATTTTGAGATTTTCAGGCTCAGATAACCAGGTTTGCAATAATTGGGGATATAATTCATTTATTTCTTTATAAGTCTTACCTTCCCATACACCAAAATTAATTTCTCTAAATTCAGCCATTGGTGTCACAGGCAAATTATGCTCTGCAGCAATAATTTCCGCCGTTTGTTTTGCTCTTAATAAATCACTGGAATAAATAGCTGAGAGCTTTTCGCTCTTTAGTCTCTGGGCAGCTTTAAATGCTTGTTCAAGACCGGCTTTATCCAAAGGGACATCTGTATGACCTTGGTATAATCCTAAATCATTCCAAGCAGTTTGCCCATGTCTGACAAAAATTATTCTAATCAACCTTTATCACATCCTACTATGACTTTATTATCATTTTCAACTTATTTATTAATGATAAATTATCCCCTCTTTTTTTGATAGCTACCCGAATATACTCTTCTCCTAAAAGAGGATAGGAATTACAATTTCTTACAATGATACCTTGTCTAACTAGAGCATTATAGATTTCAGTCGAAGTATTAGGATTTAATAGTTTAATAAATATATAATTGGCACTAGGCTTTAAAGGAAATAATCCTGATATTTTTAAAAGCTCATTATATAAAAAATCTCTCTCTTCTTGATAAAAATCAAGGGTTTTTTGGATATAATCTTTTTCTTTTAATACTTTAGCTCCTGCTAATTGGGCAAATATATTTATATTCCAAGGGTCTTTTGATTTCTCAAAGGAATTAATCAAAGAACAATTGGTAATCATAGCACCTAATCTTATGCCAGGGATAGCAAAAAATTTAGTTAGGGAATAAAGAATGATTAAATTATTATACTCCCTTGATTTTTTAATGAAGGAGATTTCCTCAAAATTTTCAAGAAAATCAAGAAAAGATTCATCAATAACTAAATACACTTCATTTTTTAAACATATTTGAAAAATTTCATTTAGCAGCCGGGGAGAATACAATTGACCTGTTGGGTTATTAGGGTTACATAGAAAAACAACATCATTTTTCCTTAGATTACTAAGCTTGTCCAAATCAAAGAAATCCCAATTTTCCCCCTTTAGGGGTAAACGTACTATATTGGCCCCGCTTGATCTTGCGGCAATTTCGTATTCAGAAAAAGTGGGAACAGGAATCCAGACATTTTGAGGTCTCAAATGATTAGTAATTAAAAAAATTAATTCGGAGGCTCCATTGCCTAAAATAATATTCTCAAAAGGTATCTTAAGGTGCTCAGCTAAAACCTTTTTAAGTTCTAAATTCCTGCTGTCAGGATATTGACTTATCTTATCTAAATTATTTTTTATTACTTCATAAACTACCTCAGGCGGGCCCAATGGATTAATATTTGCACTAAAATCCAATAAACTTTTTTCATTTATTGCAAATAACTCTCCAACTTCTTTTAAGTTACCACCATGCTTTCTAATCTGCTGCAATAAAAATCCTCCTCTGTTGGGATAGTAACCCCTCCATTGATAAGCTTATAGAAACCAAAAAAACTCAAATGGGGATATTGTTCTTTTAGCATATGAACTAGTTTCTCTGAATCAGTTTTAGCCTTATTTAAAAGAATACCTATTAATGTTCCACTATGGGCAGTGTTAATTCCATAAGCTCCAGCCTTTTGAATGAGCTCAATTATTTCTTTTAGCTGGGGCTTATATATTATGTTCTGATTAGCTAAAGCACTAATTGATGCCCCTTGAGCAACTAAATGGGGATTATTTGTTTTAATACCTTTTTCCACCAGATTTAGGGCTTTTTTTATTTCCGGCTCATTAATATAGTTCTTTTCATGTAAATCAGGACGTTGATTAAACACTATTGTATCAATTTCTCCACCAAAATCATATACTAATAAATCTATATCTATTGCTTCACCAATATCTTGATAATAATTGCCTTTTACATGGTCAAAGGCAACAATACCAGGGAAAAACAAACCATCACTAGGTTCGATACTTAATGCTATTTTGCCTACCTCATGGGGAGATATCTCACAGTTTAAGGCCCTAGCAGTTGCCAAACAAGCTGCACTGATATCAGCTGTACTGCTTGCCATTCCTTTAGAAACCGGAAGCTGGCTATTTACAGTTACCAGAGCTGAATACTTTTTACCAGTAAGATATACCATAGTCTTTAAAACAGCCTGCAACACTTTTTTCCTTTTAGGTTCATTAATATAAATAAACTCTTGGTTATCATTCATTATTTCCACAGTAATTTTTGTAAAACAATTTACCGGACAGGTAATATGAAAGTTTATATTATCCAAAGTTCCTTGTACTAGTTCTCCGCAAGTTCCAGGGGATATAGCACTTCCCTTCATTTGGACACCTCTATTCACTGATTCTCTCCCTAGTTTATTCATAGAGCAGACATTTTGCCATTAGAATTTCAAAAGAACCAGACAGACAAGAATAAAAATTACTTCGGTCAATTCATTTATAGCCCCATAGGTGTCACCCGTATGCCCCATTAAATGCTTATTGATAATTAAAGCGGGAGTTAAAATAATTAAAAAGGTTATTAATATAGAGAACAAATAAAAAATAGGCAGAAATATAATAAATACTAACAAAACAAATATCGCAGACAAATACCAGCAGCTTTTAGAGGTATTTTGCCAAAAGATTTTACCAAGTCCTTCTTTTTTAGCATAGGGGAAAAATGCAAGACAATACAGCAGCATCCATCTGCCCAGCACCGGCATTAATAACAAAAATACTGGTGCATAGCCCTTAGGCAACGATACAATTATACTATATTTCAAAATTAATAAAGCCACTAAAGCCGTGACACTATGGGCACCAACTCTGCTGTCTTTCATAATCTCCATTACTTTTTCCTTTGGTCTTGCCGAAAGTAATCCATCCATGGTATCCATAAATCCATCCAAATGAATACCTCCGGTTATAATTATCTGCATGATTATAACAATTGCTCCCACAACCACGGGTGGAAGCAATAAAATGCCTGCTTTGTATGTAAAGAATAAGATTATCCCAATTATAAAACCTACTAGGGTAAAATATCTACTTGAATTACCCAAATCCTTTTCACTTAACTGAAACTTATAAGAAATAGGAATTCGGGTCATAAATTGCAGCGCAATTAATAATCCTCGCATATATACCACCTCAAATTTTTTATTTTAGGGCAAATTGGCTGCAGCTAGTTAAAAAGTTTTTAGCAAGATCAGGGTTTCCTGCAAAATGGATGTGTAAATATGATGCTAATAAATTTTTATTCAAATAACCTTCATAATTGCCGTTAGTAAAATAATATGCCTTTGGAACTGCTTGATTTTCGCTTTGTTGAAAAGTGCTATAATGAAACTCATGTCCTCTTACCCGAGTATTTGTATAACCTAAAATTGAATCGTTAGCTAACTTACCTTCCCGATAGCCCATACCGGCTAATTTATTAGTCATCTGACAACTGCCGGGTATTAATCCCGCCATCTCAAAGCTTTTACCGGAAAAATCCGTAATGCTTTGGGTTAGATACATAAAGCCACCACACTCAGCATATATGGGCAGACCCGAAGAATTTGCATCTCTAATAGAATTTAATATATTATTATTGCTGCTTAACTCACTTAAAAATAATTCAGGAAACCCTCCACCGATAAAAAGCCCTGATAAACCCGGAGGAAGGGTAGTATCCCATAAAGGACTAAAGGGAATTAATTCAGCACCTAAATGTTCCATTAAGTCTAAACTATCACGATAATAAAATGTAAAAGCCTTATCAAAGGCATAACCGATCTTTAATCCTGAAAATATACCTTTATCTTTACTATTAAAAATTATATTAATTTCCTCATTAATTGGAGGTGCTTCATGAGCTATCTTGATAATCTTTTCGATATCAATAAATTGATTTAACAGATCGGCTAATTTTTGCAAATGGGCTTGGGGACCATCTTTTTCTAGAGCAGGTATTAAACCTAAATGCCTTTCCGGCATCTTTAAATCACTGGTGCGAAATACATGTCCAATTATTGGAATACTTAGGGAATCCATAGCCTGAGTAAGTATCTCTAAATGTCTTTGACTTGCCACTTTATTTAATATTACTCCAGCTAGATTTACCTGTGGATCAAGATTTTTAAAACCATATACAACAGCAGCTGCACTATGCCCCATGGATTTAGTATCGAGCACCAAAATTACCGGTGTTTTTGTGAGCTTAGCTATGTGGGCTGTGCTTCCTATCTGAGGATTTGCACTAAAGCCATCATATAATCCCATTACACCTTCAATTACTGCTAAATCAGCTCTATGACAGTTTTTAAGCATTAGCTCAAGTAATGCTTTTTCATCTAGCATCCAAGCATCCAGATTTCTTGAAAAACGATTGGTGGCAAGGGTATGGTAGCTGGGGTCTATATAATCGGGCCCCACCTTAAAACCTTGAACCTTGTAACCAATATTGCATAAAAGCTGCATTAATCCACTAGTAATTGTTGTTTTTCCCACCCCGCTATGGGTTCCTGCTATAATTATTCGTGGAATTTTCATAGTGTTTCTCCGTTTCTATATTTTAGAATAAAATTCTATTAAGCAAAGTAAAAGCTCCTACCCATAGTGCTGAAATAATAAGCATTAATTTATTTGTTTTACTAATAGTATCAAGTGCAAGGGGATTGAGATTATCACCGATTAATGGTCTGTGAGAAGGGAGACCATGATAATAATTTAATCCACCTAACCTTACACCTAATGCACCACTAACTGCGCTTTCGCTAAAACCGCTGTTAGGACTAGGATGATTTCTGGCATCCCTTAGTAAAATTTTAAGGGAATTTCTTCCCGAATATCCTGGTAAAAGAAAAGCTGTTAAGCTAATAAAAATGCCGGTAAGTCTAGCAGGCAAATAATTAAATGCATCATCAATACGGGCTGCAGTCTTACCAAAATATAAATATTTTTCATTACGGTAGCCCAACATCGAATCAAGGGTATTAACAGCACGATAGACCATAGCTAATGGTGCTCCACCAATAAAAGCAAAGAATAAGGGGCTTGTTATTGCATCTACAATATTTTCAGCAGTTGTTTCCACCGTTGCTCGAATTAATTGGGTCTCATCTAAGTTATCGGTATCCCGCCCCACAATAAAACTTACTTCCTTGCGTGCGCAAGAAATGTTTTGCATTTTCAATAATGTCTGGATTCTTGCACCAGCTTTATAGAGTCCTTTTACAGCGATTGTTGTTGATATTAACCAGATATTTACTATAAAACCTAGGATGGGATTAATTCTGGTACCCAAATAAATAACAAACCAAGTAAATAAAAAAGTAATTGCAATTATTATCAATACTAAAAATGCACCTGAGATTAATTTATGAACAGCAGATTTTTCTTTTTTATATAGTTTTTTCTCTAAATGACTAATCATCTTGCCAATAATTATTACGGGGTGGGGTATATTAGGTGGATCACCTATTATTAGATCAATTAAATAGGCTGCTAAAAGGGTAATACTATTCATTTTCTAGACCCATTATTTCATAAAGGAAGGGTAAGTTTACATTATCTCTGACAATTTTGGCTAACTTATTAAAGGCTTCTTCCTGTAAAGCACTAACATTTATTGAAGAAGCTTCAATTGGCAGCCATCCTTTAAAGTTCCTAACGTTATTCAAAATTTGCCTTCTTAATAAATCATTATCAAAAATGCCATGGAGATATGTCCCGAAAACCAAACCATCAGAACTCATTGAGCCCTCTGATATTTGTGTGTCTTTATCCAAGGCAAATGGATATTCTTCTGTACCTTTTAAGCTTGTTTTTCCCATATGTATTTCATACCCTGCTACTTTCAGAGCTTGGCAGGCACTCAATAGACCCTTATTTCCATATACTTCCCCGGTAATTTGGGTTGTTACCTTTTCGGGAATGAATTCTGTTTCAATATCTAATAATCCTAATCCAGTACATTCGCCAAGGCTGGATTCAATTTCGTAAGGGTCAATCAATTTTTTACCCAAAATTTGATAGCCTCCACAAATACCAATAATGGGCACTTGATAATTTTCGTGTAAATATGTTAGTTTTTCAGCCAAACCCGTATTTCCCAGAAAATGCATATCAGCAATTGTATTCTTACTGCCTGGAATAATAATTAAGTCAGGTTTGCCTAAAGTATCCGCCTCTTTTATATAACGTATTTCTACATCAGGTTCATATGCTAATGCATCAAAATCAGTAAAATTAGAAATATGGGGCAGATTGATTACTGCAATATCAATTTTGTCCTTGTCTTTAATGCCCGAACTCAAGGTTTCAATAACAACAGAATCTTCCTCCGGTATTTTAAAGTCTGTAAAATAAGGAATAACTCCCACTACAGGTATTTTTGTTCTTTGCTCTAGGAAGTCTAATGCTGGCTGCAATAAGTTGATATCTCCCCGAAACTTATTAATAATTAACCCTTTGATTAGCTGCCGTTCTTCTGGTTCTAAAAGCTCTAACGTACCAACTATGGATGCTAGGGCTCCTCCTCTATCAATATCTGCAACTAATAAAACAGGTGTCTGAATTTCTTTAGCTACCCGCATATTTACAACATCATTAGCTTTAAGATTAACTTCTGCGGGGCTGCCTGCACCTTCAATAACCAATATTTCATAATTTGCCATCAAAGCAGCAAGGCTCTCCGTAATAACTTTCCAGACTTCCTCCTTAAAGTTATGATGATAAAAAGCTGCAGATAAGTTACCCACAGGTTTACCTAATACTATTACTTGGGAAACTGCCGGCTCTGTTGGTTTTAACAAAATAGGATTCATTATAACATCTGGTGCAATTCTGCAGGCTTCTGCTTGTACCACTTGTGCCCTGCCCATTTCACCTCCAGTCGATGTAACAAAGGAATTAAGGGCCATATTTTGGGCTTTAAAGGGGGCAACCTGAAACCCATCCTCAACAAATATTCTACATAAGGCTGCACTTAGTACACTTTTTCCTACACTAGAACTGGTGCCTTGCAGCATGATAGTTTTGGCCATATCAGTCATTCCTTTCAACTAAGGAATACATTAAGGCATTAATAACGGCGGCGGCAATAGGACTTCCACCTTTAGTTCCTCTTACTGTAATATAGGGCACAGGTGCCTCCATAATTAAACGTTCCTTGGATTCTTTAGCGCCTACAAAACCCACCGGTGTACCAATTATTAACGCCGGTTTAATCTTTTTTGATTCACATAGGTCCAATAAGGTAAACAAGGCAGTAGGTGCATTTCCAATGGCTACAATACTTCCAGTGATTTGATCTGCTGCCAGCTTGATAGCTGTCATTGACCTAGTCTCTCCGGTCTTCTGAGCCAACTCATATACTTTAGGATGGTTTAGAAAGCACATACTCTTAACCCCTAAATGGGTAAGGGTCTTTTTGTTAACGCCTGAATTGACCATTTCTACATCGGTGATTATGGTACAGCCAGATTTTAAAGCAGTTAGACCGGCTTCAAAGGCTTGAGGATGATATTCCACCCAATTGGCATAATCGGGGTCACCACTGGTATGAACTATTCGATGAATTATCGCTTTTTTTAGTGATGGCCAATCTTTAGACCCGAGAAGTTCACTAATTATCTGCATGCTTTCTTTTTCAATTTCCCAAGGATTAATCTTATAGTTCATTGTGTACCTCCTTAATAAAATGCAAAACCGAAGCAAAATTATAAGCGACTCTAGGATATTCAACACCTGGTTTATCGACTATTATCAGAGGTATTTTTAACTCAGAGCAAGCCTCCAATTTAGTATTTACTCCGCCAATATCCCCGCTATTTTTAGTTATTACAACATCTATTTCTTTTTCAATGAACAAGGCTTTATTAAATTGTGTTGTAAAAGGTCCTTGTAGAGCAATTATGTTTCTAGGCAGTAATCCCAAATCAAGGCATTTTTTCAAAGAATCGATATCGGGTAAAATTCTCGCGTAAACCTCTTTTGTTTTAATAAGCTCGTGAAAAATTTCCAGCCTTCTAGAGCCGGTAGTAAGTAAAATTTTATTACCCAATTGAGAGGCTAAAAGGCTTGCTTCCATATATGAAGCTGCCCGATGAACATAAGGGTTATTATTAAAATCTATTAGCCCCTGCCGTTCATAACGCAAATATTTAATATTATGTTTTTTTGAAATATTAATGGCACAATGGGATATTTTTATTGCATATGGATGGGTAGCATCAATAATTATTTCAATACTTCTTTCTAAACATAATTTTTCTAACTCATCTTCTTCTAGGGGCAGATTATTAACATTCTCACACACTTCTTTTGCTAAAAAACTTCCATACTCACTGGTCGTGCTGATTATAAAGCCATAATTATGGGTATTTATCACTTCAGCTAACTGCCGGCTTTCCAGAGTTCCTCCTAATAAGAGAATCATAAATAAATCACTCCATATTAAACCACAAATTATTTTTTTCGGGTACAAAAAAAGGTTCTTTTACTGCAACTGCCAAGGTTACCCCCTCATAGATGGTTTTTTTTACTAAAATTTTGCCTTTTTCAACAGCTAGAAGAGCGGCAGGTTCACAAACGCAGGCTGCTCCCACTGTTTGTTTGACAAACTGTGAACTGGAGAAAACTTCACCATTACCTTCAATACATCTGTTTAATTCATCTTTAGAGTAAGTAATTAGCGGGATCTTTAATTTAGTCTGTAAAGCAATTAGTGCACCTTCATTACTTTTAAGATCAATTGTGGCAATAGTTGCTAATGACTTACTACTTAGCTTTTGCTCATTTAAGAAATCATCAACAATAGTTAATAATTTTTCCCTTGGGTAATTTTTGCGACAGCCTATGCCTAATGCTAAATTTCGAGGTCTCAAAAAAATAATATTCTCTGCAAAACAATTCATAATTTTAGGTGTTACTAATACATTCCAACGGGAATGGAGCCCTTGGAAATTTGCAATGGGTTTTATATCCAAAGCTTTATTAGGAAGGTCCATTTCCTGTTCAACATAGAAAGTATAATAAGCCCCATTTAATAATGCTTTATTAAATGGTTTTATATTTTTTACAGGTTCGATATCCATTCCCCATTCTCCGGCTAAAGCATCAATTGCCTTCATGTTATTAATATCGGTAGCTGTAGTGATTACAGGGCTTGAGCCTGTAAGACCGGCTATTTCTTCTGCTAATTTGTTAGCACCGCCTAAATGGCCGGCTAACAAACTGATTGCAAAAGTATTATTTTCATCCATAACAACAACCGCAGGGTCTTGGACCTTATCCTGAATAAATGGTGCAATTACTCTGACTGCTATTCCCGCAGCCATAACCAAAATAAACCCCTGGAATTTTGGGAATATATCAGCCATTAGCTCAGATAAGGTATTGTATTGGGAATTCCAGCCTTTTCTGGTTAATTTAGTAATACTAAATCTTTCAGCCTTTAACGTTAGGTTATAAATTTTATCGCCTAAGAGTAATCCTTTTTCCGTAATAGCAACTATTGCAATTTTTTTCATTCTAAACCTTTCCTATACTCATGGGAAAAACCTGGGTCATAAAGCTTTGATAATGAATAGTTTTTATGTAAAAATTCCCCCACAAAAATTAATGCAGTTTTTGAAATTTTTTCTTCCACAACCTTTTTTGCAATAGTAGTAAGGGTTCCCCAAACGACCTTTTCATCAGTCCAAGATGCTTTTTGGACAATAGCCACCGGAGTTTCCGGCGGATAATGGTTAAGTAATTCTTCCACTACTTTGTCCATCATATTAACACTTAAAAAGATACACATACTAGTTTGATGGGCTGCTAGTAAGCTCAATTTTTCCTTTTCCGGAACCGGTGTTCTACCTTCTAACCTAGTTAGAATAAGGGATTGGGATACATCTGGCAGGGTAAATTCCTGTCTTAAAGTTGCAGCTGCTGCAACAAATGAGCTTACACCCGGCACTACTTCTACTTCTATTCCTTTATTTATCAGGGGATCAATTTGTTCTTGAATGGCCCCATAGATACTAGGGTCGCCTGTATGCAGTCTAACTACCAGCAGATTATTTTGAACTCCTGTTTCAATTACTTCTAAAACCTCCGCTAGGGTCATACCTGCACTATTGTAGACCTGAACCTTATCTTTACAGTATAATAATAAGTCTGGATTTACTAAAGAACCGGCATAAATAACAATATCAGCTCGCTCCAATATTTCTTTTCCTTTTACAGTAATTAATTTAGGGTCCCCTGGACCTGCACCAATAATATATACCTTCATAATTTTCCTCCTTATCTGCGGGCAGATATTATAAATATAGGATTTTGGCTTTGCAGCATGTAATAACCATTAACTAATTTAATATTATTAACAGAAATTTGGGATGCATCAATTTTCGCCGCCAATTTTGTTAAAAATTCTAAAGCCTGATTAGTGCTATTGAGGGTTATTGTATTAATAACTATTACTTCAACCCCCGTATTGAACCACAAATATTTAAGTATCTCTTGCATATTACCCCCACTGCCACCGATAACGGCCTTGGTAGGTTTGGGGATTTCATTAAAGATTTGAGGAGCAGAGCCCTCAATAATATGTAAGCTTTGACAGCTGAACTTTTCCTTATTGGCCTTTAATAATTTTACTGCTTCAGGATTTTTCTCAATAGCCCAGACCTGGCCTAAAGGTGTATTTAATGCAGTTTCAACACTTATACTACCGGTACCTGCACCAATATCCCAAATTATATCACTGTCTTTAATGTTAAGTTTGTTCAGGGTCAGAGCTCTAATTTCTGCCTTAGTCATGGGAATTTTTCCCCTTATAAAACTTTCATCAGGTATTCCGTACCTACTCATCGATTATCACCATCACAACTGGAGAAGCTACTTTTTCTGGTATCAATAGTTTCTCTTCCCTTAAATTTATAGTTATAATTTTTTCCTCAGGATAGCCCAATTTCGAACAAATATATACTAATCCATGTTTTCTTCCTTTAGTAATGAGATATTGACAGATAGTCAAGGGATCATTATTAAAGTCGGTTAAAAGTGCTAGTTTGGGTTCATGCAGGTGGTTATCTAGGATATTTAAATATCTGCCATGCAGGTTTAATAAAACAGCATCATGCCAGGCTAAAGATAAGCGGGCAAATGCAATTTGTATGGAACTAATTCCGGGAATAACCTTTAACTCCTTTTTATCAAAATATTTGGTTAGAAAACTTAAAATGCTATAAAAACCGGGATCTCCTGAAACAAGGATAACCACTTTTTCCTGTTGATAATGTTCTTTTATCCTATCTACAACTTCAATTACAGGAGTTTTAATCACATAAAACTTTTTTTGCCCCTGTTCTATCCAAGGAATTAAGTTGCGTTCACCACCTATTAATACATCGGCATTTTCTATAGCCTGTCTAGCCTCAGGAATAAGATATTGTTGTGTACCTGGTCCTGTCCCAACAATTGTTACAAAAGCCAATTAAAATCCACTCCCATTTTCTTCGCATTATCATCCATTGTTAAAATATGTTGTCGGTCTTTAAGGAGAACTGTTCCAACAACCCCTTGCTCAAAAATATATTTTTCTGCTCTCATGCTTATGCGCTGAGCTATTATATCCCAAACCTGAGGAAATCCTTCATTGAAGGTGAGCATAAGTGCCTCCTCGGTTGTAGAACAATTTAATATTTTTTTGATCAAATGTTGAGGTGCTGCCAGAGCTGCTAAGTAAGCAGCCAATGTTTCCAGCCGCCCATCACAAATCCGATTATGGGTATAAAATCCACCGCCTGCTACTTTTAAGAGTTTACCCGGATGACCCCAAAGAATAATCTTTTTAAAACCAACGTTAATAGCCTTTTCTAACATAAAACCGATAAAATTACTGGTTTGACAAATCTGACTGTCAGGAATTCCATAATTTATGGCACTCCGATGACCGATGTTGCCTGGTGTGAGAACAACTAGATCATAACCTGAGGCAAAGGTAATATTAAGCTGGGGAACAAGAGAGTCTTTATATGCTTCTTCCGACATGGGTCTTACAATTCCGGTAGTACCTAGAATAGAAAGCCCTCCTAAGATACCAAGGTGTTGATTTAAAGTATTACGGGCCAAATCTTCTCCGCCGGGTATTGATAATTCTATTTCGACACCATGGTCCAAGCCTTTAATTATTTCAGCCACTCCATCAATTATCATTTTACGAGGTATAGGGTTTATTGCAGGTTTACCTATTTCTACAGGCAATCCTGGTTTTGTCACAGTCCCAATTCCCGATCCTGCTTTAATAATTATTTCCGGTGTTACTTTTTTAACTGCTTTGGCCCATATCTGAACACCATTAGTGATATCAGGATCATCACCTGCATCTTTGATAACATAACAAAAAGCCTCCCGGGAGGAAAAATTGCAGCCTAAGACAGAAAATTCTACCTTACTTTCGTCTGGCAAAGAAATAGTTACCTTATCTATTTTTTTTTGTTCCCTCAGCATAGCAGCTGCCGCTTTTGCAGCTGCCGCTGCACAGGAACCAGTTGTATAGCCCTTTCTTAGTTCCTTACCCATCTTATAACCTCACTAAATCCGGTTTAATCTGCAACGGAATCCCCGCCCATGTTAAAATAACAGTATCAGCATCCTCGGCCAAGAGTTGATTAATCCTTCCTGCTATATCTCGATATATTCTACTTAAGGCATTTGAAGGAACAAGTCCTAATCCAACCTCATTAGTAATAACTATTAAGTGTTTATTGCAATTTTTAAAATAACAAATTAATTTTTCGATTTCCCGTGTTATTAAATCTTCTTTCATTATTTGAATTTCAGTTGTTATATTATCAATATTCAGATCCTTCAAAAGAATATTTGTTATTAGTAGAGTTAAGCAATCCAGCAAGAAGACATCGTGTTTATCTTTTATCTCTTGGACAACCTTGCTTATATTTAAGGGCACCTCATAGGTTGTCCATTCCTGGGGCCTTCGAGAGCGATGCAGACTAATCCTTGCTTGCATTTCCTCATCTAAAGACTGAGCAGTAGCAATGTAAGCAACATTTTCGGAAATACCAGCTGCTAATTTCTCACCATAAGAACTTTTACCGCTGCGAGCCCCTCCAATTACTAAAGTAATAGGCATAATTTCCTCCAATATTAGTTTTCTTGATGAATTTTCGACTCTAATTCTATTATTATCCTATTCTTATTCCATAACCAATTTGCATATTTAGCATTGTTTTGCTGTAATCTTCTATTTTCCTTTTCTAGCCGTGTTAATAAAAGTCTTTTTTCTCTCTCTATTTTTTCTATTAGATTCATTAAAACCCGGCGGCTAATTCTTAAATGTTCAACCTGTTCTTCTAATTCTTTAATTCTACTGATTAATAATTCTTTGTTATACCCTTCGTACATTACCCAACCCCCGTATAATCTTTTTAGATATTATATTCCAGGTTAAGGGTTTCTAGTCTTAAAAGAAAATCCTTTAGCTATAGAAAGCTAAAGGATTTACCGTTTTTAATCCCTAATTGCCTAATCCTTGCACCGAGGTTCAAAGGCTCATATTAGGCAGGTCTTCTGGCTCTCGGATCATTCGCAGCCTATGCCTTCCCTTACTTGTGTAAAGTGGCGTGTTTAGGCTTTGTTCCCGATTACAGCGGCGGGACCGCGTCGGATTTTAACCGAACTTCCCTTTTTCCTAATACTAATTTTATTTAATTATAGTAATCTTAACAATTTTCCAAAAAACGGTCAAGTCTAAGTTGAATAAATTGACTATATATTGATAAAGTTATTTTTAATTCTCTGTACTGCTTCTGCTAATAACTGTTCATTTTGAACTAAACCTATTCGAACATAACCTTCCCCTTCTTTGCCAAATGCAATGCCAGGGACTACGATAACACCTGTCTTTTCAGCTAATTGTTTTGTGAATTCAAGGGACGAATTAAAACCTTCAGGAATCGGCGCCCAAATAAACATAGAAGCTTTTGGCTTTGGAATTTGCCAGCCTAATTCATTAAATCCATCTACTATAATATTTCTCCTTTTTTGATATGTTTGAGCTGTAGTCTTTACATACTCCTGAGACCCCGTTAAAACATCGGTTCCAGCCTTTAATATTGCCTTAAAACTCCCAAAATCTATATTTGATTTAATCTTACGCAAAGCTGTGATTATGTCCTTATTGCCAACTACAAAACCCAGCCTGCAGCCTGCTAGGTTATAGGTTTTAGACAAGGAATGAAATTCAACACCTATTTCCTTTGCTCCTGGAACTGATAGAAAGCTCAATGGTTTATATCCATCATATGCTAATTCTGAATAAGCAAAATCGTGGCAAATAATTATTTCATATTTTACAGCAAATTCTATTGCTGCCCGAAAAAAGTCATATGTAGCTGTAGCAGCTAAAGGATTACTAGGATAATTAAGAAACATAATTTTTGCCTTTTTTGCAACATCTGCAGGAATGGCAGAAAAATCGGGCAAGAAATTATTATCTATATTTAAGGCCATGGGGTATGGAATAGCTTCTGTAAATAACACACCTGCTGTGTAGATGGGATAACCAGGATCAGGCACAAATGCTATATCATCTTTATTTAAAAAAGCCCAATAAATATGACTTAAACCATCTTGAGAGCCCATTAAAGGTAAAACTTCACTATAAGGATCCAATGTTATTTGATCTCTGTCATAGTACCACTTTGTTACTGCCTGCCTAAATTCTAATAACCCATCAGTTAAGGCATATCCATAGTTGTCAGGGTCTAATACATATTCTGCTAATTTTCTACGGAAATCCTCTGAGGGTGGTAAATCAGGACTGCCGATGCTTAAGTTTATAACCTTGACCCCGTTAGCAACCATTTCTTTCGCTAGATTATCAATCTGCGTGAAAATACCACCTGATAGTTTTTCTAATCTGTTTGCAACTTGCATCTTATCAACTCCTGTTTTCTGACTTTCAAATTTTCAACTAGAGAATACTCGATTTTTATGGAACCCAGGAAAAAATTAGTATCCTTATTGCTGCCATGCCAATCAGAGCCACCTGTCATTAAGAGCTCATAAGTCTTAGCCAAGCTATAATATTTATCTACAGCTTGGTTGTTATGCTCAGGATGCCATACTTCTATTCCTTGCAGACCAATTTCTTTCAGATAGGGTAGTAAATTATCATCAGGATTTACACCCGGATGGGCTAACACCGGTATGCCGCGGGCATTTAGTATCAATTTTATTGCTTCTTGGGGAGTTATTTTATACCTAGGAATATAGGCAGGGCAACCTGGACTTAAGAGCTTGATAAAAGCCTCTTTAATAGTTTTAACATAACCTTTTTTCACTAATATTTTGGCAATATGAGGTCGTCCTATAGCACCGGACCCTGAGATTTCCAGGACCTCGCAGAAATTAATATCATATCCAAGGTTCCTTAGCTGAATTACCATATTTTTTATTCTTTGGCTGCGAGAGCTTTTCATCTCCACTAATTTTTCTTGTAATGGGCTATTATCTATATCCAATAGATATCCTAAAATATGAATTTCTTTACTTTGCCATACTGTACTGATTTCTACTCCAGCAATTAGTTCCAAATTAACTTCTCCACTTGTTTTTAAAGCTTCCGGAAGACCGCTTAATGTATCATGATCTGTTATAGCAATTGCTGTGAAACCTTGTGCCTTAGCAGCTCTGACAACAAATTGCGGAGAATACTCCCCGTCGGATGCATTTGTATGTAAATGTAAATCTGCATATTTATTCATTAGGCAGCACCTTTTTCAATACTCTTAAATAATTATTACCCATAATATTTGCAATTTCTACCTTAGAAAAACCAACTTCTTTTAATTTAGTAATTAAATCACGAATTTTTGTGACATCTTCTAGTCCTTTTGGGACTTTATCAATACCATCAAAATCTGAACCTAGGCCAACATGTTCTGTTCCCATAATATTTGAAGCATGAATAATATGTTTAATAACATCATCAATACTAGCGTCATGTGGTTTGTCACTTAGAAAATAGGGATAAAAATTAATACCTATTACTCCCTGATTTTCAGCTAATGCTTTTAACTGTTGATCAGATAAATTTCTGGGATGGTCAAAAATTTTTTTACAACAGGAATGGGATGCTATAATTGGCATATTAGTAGTGTTTAAGACGTCCCAAAAACCTTGCTCCGCTAAATGGGAAACATCAATTAGCATGCCCAGTTTATTCATTTCCCAGATGACCTTTTTTCCAAATTTAGATAACCCATAACCTCCCGGGTCCTCAGCACAGCCATCACCAATTTCATTTCTGTTATTCCAGGTAAGTGTTAAGCTCCTTACTCCTAAATTAAAAAGACATCTTAAAACTCTTATACTTCCAGTCAATGAATCACCCCCTTCAACAGTTAACAGTACCTTAACTGTTGAATTAGAGAATTCCTCTACATGCTTTTTATTAAGTATTTTATGAACAAAGTTTACTTGGGATATTTGTTCATCCAGAAGATTTATTAGCTCTAGAGTTTTAATGAGTATGTTATGGGGCTTATATTGATTTTCAATGAAAATAGCCATAAGCTGCAGATCAATATTGTTTTGCATGCGATAGAAATCCAAATGTCCTGTATCGCTTTTTTCAGCTAGTGACCTTAATCCGTTTGAAACATCCAATATCGAATCACAGTGGCCGTCAACAACAGTAAATTGCAAAAAGCAGCCTCCTTTTTTTAAAAAAATCATTATGCGTTACTTAAAATAAAACCTGCTTATTCTTTTGAATAAACAGGTGTCAAAAAATCTATTCTTATCTAGGCTCTACAATTAACTTAATAGCAGTCCTTTCTTCACCATCTATCAAGATATCAGTAAATGCAGGAATACAAATTAAATTTATACCACTAGGTGCAACGAAACCTCTTGCAATTGCCACTGCCTTAACTGCTTGGTTAAGAGCTCCGGCACCAATTGCCTGCATTTCAGCACAACCTTTTTCCCGGATAACCCCTGCTAAAGCACCTGCAACAGAATTTGGACTAGACTTTGCTGAAACTTTCAATACCTCCATTTAATAGCTACCTCCTCGTAATAGAATGTTATGGAAATGTATATTTTTAGTATTTTATGTATTCTACATTTAAAAAAGAATTCCTTTTTTTAGATAAATAAAAAGTTTGAGTGCTCATTAAAACTCATTAAATAATTGTAATTTAAATGAATTCTTGAACTCTCGTTATAGATACTACTTCTGCGGTATCCGGATTAATAATAAGAATTACCCCATTTAACTGTCCTGCTCCATCAGCAGTCTCAAATTTTACCGGCATTTGAGTTAAGAATTTATTAATAGCTAGGTCCTTTTTTACCCCCAATACCGAATCCCGAGGACCTGTCATCCCTAAATCGGTAATATATGCAGTACCTCCAGGCAAAATTCTTTCGTCGGCAGTCTGTACATGGGTATGAGTACCTAATAAGGCGGTAATTTTGCCATCTAAATACCAGCCCATTGCAACTTTTTCAGAAGTAGCCTCGGCATGAAAATCAACAATAATAATTGAACATTCTTTTTTCAACTCATTTATTAGTTTATCAATAACTAAAAAGGGAGAAGTTAACGGAGGTAAAAAAACAACTCCTGAAATATTGATAACCCCAACATTAACATTGTTTTTAAGTTTATAAACTGCATATCCTTTTCCAGGTGTGCCGGGAGGATAGTTAGCAGGTCTTAATAAATAAGGTTGGAATGGAATAAAATTAATAATCTCTTTTTTGTCCCATACATGATTACCCATTGTTATCACATGGATATTTTGCCCAAATAATTCTTCAGTAATTTCCTGAGTAATACCATTTCCACCAGCCGCATTTTCACCATTGGCAATAACCATATCTAAATTATGTTCTTTATATAATTTAGGCAAAAGCCTTTTTACAACCATTCGACCTGTATTACCAACTATATCCCCAACCATTAATATCTTTATCATAAACACCTCTTGTAACTCAATAAACCTCAAAGTAGTTCTTTTATAATAACATAGCGAAGGCATAAATAAAAGCGACCCAAAAGGATCGCTTATTTTTACCTATTTACTTAGCATAATCTACAGATCTTGTTTCCCTAATCACTACTACTTTAATTTGACCTGGATACTCCAGTTCTTTCTCAATACGCTTAACGATATCTCTGGACATTTTTATCGAAGTTGCATCATCAATTTTTTCAGGTTTTACTATAATTCTAATCTCTCTGCCAGCCTGAATAGCAAAGGATTTTTCAACTCCATCAAAGGAATTAGCTATTTCTTCTAATTTCTCTAATCGCTTGAGATATGCCTCTAAAGTTTCCCGTCTTGCACCAGGTCGTGCTGCGGAAATAGCATCAGAAGCCGCGACAAGAACTGCTTCAATCGTAATAGGATCCACATCCCCGTGATGAGCTTCAATGGCATTGGTTATTTCTTTGCTTTCACGATATCTTTTAGCTAAATCTGCTCCAATTGTAACATGGGGTCCCTCTACTTCATGATCTACCGCCTTACCAATATCGTGTAACAGACCTGCCCGTTTCGCCAAATGGACATCAACACCTAATTCGGCAGCCATAACTCCAGCTAAATGGGCAACTTCAATTGAGTGTTTCAAAACGTTTTGACCATAACTAGTTCTATATCTTAGTCTTCCCAGTAATTTTATTAACTCAGGATGTAACCCGTGAACACCTACATCAAAGGTAGCTTGTTCACCTTCTTCTCGAATTTTTTGTTCTACTTCTTTTTGCGCCTTTTCAACCATTTCTTCTATTCGAGCGGGATGAATTCTACCATCGACAATTAACTTTTCTAGGGCAATACGGGCGACTTCTCTCCTAATGGGGTCAAACCCTGAAAGAATTACGGCTTCTGGGGTATCATCTATAATAAGATCAATTCCAGTTAAAGTTTCCAAGGTTCTAATATTTCGCCCTTCACGGCCTATTATTCTGCCTTTCATTTCATCATTAGGTAAAGCAACAACTGATACTGTAGTTTCAGCAACATGGTCAGCAGCACAACGTTGAATGGCCAAAGATATTACTTCACGGGCTTTTTTATCTGCACCCTCTTTAGCCTGAGTTTCTATTTCTTTTATCATTACTGCTGTTTCATGTTTAATTTCTTCCTCCACCCGTGCTAAAAGCCAATTTCTAGCTTCTTCAGATGTTAGATTGGAAAGTCTCTCTAATTCCGTTAGTTGTTTCTCATATAAGCTGTTGATTTCTTCTTTAATTTTTTCAATATTGTTTTCCTGCTTTTGCAAATTCTCTTCTTTTCGTTCTATACTTTCAAATTTGCGATCAAGGGATTCCTCTTTTTGAATAAGACGCCGTTCTATTTTTTGAAGCTCATTGCGTCTTTCCCTAATATCCTTTTCAGCATCAATCCTTAATTTATGGGTTTCATCTTTAGCCTCTAAAATGGCTTCCCGTTTTGTACCTTCAGCTTCTTTTTTTGCTTCCACAATAATTTTAGCTGCAGCATCCTCGGCAGATTTTATTTTTGATTCGGCTATATTTTTTCTTGCTAAATATCCGGCTAAGCCACCAATGACTAAAGCTATTAATCCGACTATTGCATTTTGAATGACATTCACCTCCTCCTCTAATTTGATTTTCATCTTTTTTAATATTCGCGTTAATAACAGAATATACGGGTTTAACCCCTAAATAGATGGATAAAAAATCTTTTAGTCAATAATTTTCTATCCAATAAGAAAAACCGAGTAAAAACTCGGTTTATAGAAATTATCAATTTAAACGGATAAATACAAACCCTTTCCCCAAAAAAATTATTGATTTTTTACAATCATAAGGTTAAGGCATATATTAATATTTTTATATAAAAATATATAAAATCCGTACAAATTGGATAGTCCTATAAACAGTTTCCCTCGGATTTTATTTTAATGTTAATTAATAATTATGTCAAGATTATAGTGGTATTAACTGGAATTTTACTGCTTTATTTCACTAATTATTTTTTGGATAATACTAATTGTAAAGCCCCTTCGGTATAAATATGCCATAATTTTTTCGTTTGCATTTGGCGAATTACTATAAAGCATCATTAGTTTTTGATCAACTAAATCTTTAGCAATTTCCAATTCTTTTTCAGGAGGATAATTTTGGCTAATTGCTTCTTCTATTAAAGAACTATCAATGCCTTTTCCCTTTAACTCAAAAAATAAACCATTTTTCCCCCTTGGTTTAAATCTACTGCGGTTTTCAATCCAAAGCTCGCAAAACTTATTATCATCAAGATAAGATTGTTCTTTAAGATAATCAATAACCTCTATTATCACTTCCGGGTTATATAGTTTCTTTTGTAAATAATTCCTGACTTCTTGGACTGTGCGGGGCCGGTACGCTAAAAATTTAATTGCCTGATATTTAGCCTTTTCTAAACTCATTTTGCAGCAGGTATTTCCTCGGTATTATCTTCTCGAATAGGCATATTTAGTAACTGCTTAATCTTTAATTCTACAGCCTTACAAATGTCAGGGTTGTCTTTAAGGAAATCTTTGGCATTCTCTCTGCCTTGTCCTAAACGCTCATCTGCAAACGAATACCAGGCACCACTTTTTTTAATTACATCCAAATCTGCCCCTAAGTCAAGTATACTCCCTTCCCGCGAAATACCTAATCCATACATAATATCGAATTCAGCTTGTTTAAAAGGAGGAGCTACTTTATTTTTTACTACTTTAATTCGGGTTCGATTGCCAACCATATCTATCCCTTGTTTTATAGTATCAATACGTCGTACTTCCATTCGGATCGAGGCGTAAAATTTCAAAGCCCTTCCTCCCGGTGTTGTCTCAGGGCTGCCAAACATTATCCCTACTTTTTCTCTAATTTGGTTAATAAATATTACCGTCGTCCGTGATTTACTAATTGAACCGGTTAATTTTCTTAAAGCTTGTGACATCAAACGAGCCTGTAAACCTACATGGGCATCACCCATTTCCCCTTCGATCTCAGCCCGGGGTACTAAAGCTGCAACAGAATCAACAACAATAACATCAAGGGCCCCACTACGTACTAATGCTTCTGAAATTTCTAAGGCTTGTTCACCTGTATCTGGCTGAGATACTAATAAATTATCGATATCAACACCTAAGTTTTTAGCATACATAGGATCTAGAGCATGTTCAGCATCAACAAAAGCTGCAGCACCACCAGTCTTTTGAGCCTCTGCAATAATATGCAGAGCAACCGTTGTTTTACCCGATGATTCAGGACCAAATACTTCTATTACCCGTCCCCTAGGTACACCACCAACACCCAAGGCGACATCTAAAGCTAGCGAGCCTGTGGGGATAACTTCTACATTGAGATTTGCTTGTTCGCCAAGTTTCATAATTGAACCTTTACCAAATTGTTTTTCTATTTGATTTAATGCCATTTCTAAAGCTTTACGTTTATCGTTCATTCATTACTACCCCCTCAAAGAAATCGAACGCTTGTTCGTTTTATTATAGATATATTTTATTACTTTTGTCAATGAATATAAATTAAAAACTTTGGCCTTTCCATACTCTTCATATTATTCTTAATTAAGCAAAAAAAAATAAATTCCTTCTGGTTTAATTAATTATTGGAAAAATAAGTTCCATATTAATAAGACTTCTTTCCAAAATGAATCCACTTTGCAAATTATAGACTTTAATAGTGTCTACAGCTGTTAAATTAAAATTTCCATTAATATTTTGAAAATGCAATAAAGCTAATGTATAAGGGATTTCTTTAGTGGCCTGCAATCCCCTAATTCCTGCTGCACCTGTGGTTCCTGCATCAATTATTAAGGTAGATTCCTCTTTATACATCTTAAACTCGTGGTCATGACCGTGTAGTATTATTGGCACTTTACCGACAAGTATTTTGCCAATTTTAAAATTATGTACAGCTAAGATATGGGGTGGGTTTTCTTTAGCGTTTTTCCACAAATCTATTAGCTTGTTTTGATATAGGCTAATCATCTGCATGTCAGGAGGAGTAACTTGATCGCTTAAAGAAGCTGGGTCATGTATACCTAAAATATTTAAACCTTTTATGGAGATAATTCCTTCGGAAATAACTTTAACCTGTGGATACTGTTTAAGCTTTTTTATTATTGAAGGAGAATCATGGTTACCGGCAATATATACATAAGGAACAGGTATTTCTTTAAGAAAGTCTAATAGCTGGGCTTCAATAGGTGTAGCGAAATCAGTAAAATCCCCGGTATCAATAACAAAATCCACATTAAAACTTTTAACAACTTGATTAACAAATTTCAATGCAGCTTGATTATTATGATAATCAGATACATGCAACACTTTTAGTGTTCCTTCAGAGCTGCTAAGGGTCTGCATGGAATTAACTCTTTCAAATAAAACATAAAAATTTTGGGCCATTACCTCTAGCTGCTCACTTAAGGTATCAAGTTTAACAAAAGCCTGTTCCGCTAATCCTATCATCCAAGGTGCAGCCTCTAGAGCGCCATGATATTCAGGGTTTTCAAAGCTTTTTACATCATAAGTAGCAAAAGTACCAATTATCAGAACCAGGTAAATCATTAATCCTACTAAAAGACCACAGACTACAGGCTTCCATTTTTTCCGTTCATATAATAGGCTGCCGGCCATACCTCCAATTAAAGCTAAAATAAAAAGACGCAATAAGTAAACCCTGCCTATGTTGGATATGTGTTCCTCAAAGTTTTGCAGAACCTTATCTTTATCAGGGTTTGATTCTAATAAACTTTGCAGTAATTTTATATCTATATTCTGTAAGCTTACTGTAAGTTTTAAAGGAGCAATATGGGTTTTCGCTCGGACAGTGCCGATGGGTGGGATTTTAAAATCTGTAAATCCATGATCAAATATCTGTAATGCTATTTCAAATTCCAGCGCCTCAAAATTAAAACTCATCTGTCCAAAAAAACTAATAAAAAGAAGGGAGCCTATTAAAGATAATAAAATAATACTAAACCAATATTTAAGCTTGCTGACATTCAAATCTTCTCTAAACTCCTTTTTAGTAAGTTTAAGGCTAAGGTTGCCGAACGCCGTCTTATTTCATCCCTATTACCTAGGAATAAACATTTGTTGCATATACTTATATTTTGCCCTACCAGTGAAATATATACCAGCCCTACTGGTTTACTCTCTGTCCCTCCCCCGGGTCCTGCAATACCGGTTGATGCTAAGGCAAAATCAGTTCTTAATAGTTTGTTTGCACCATGGGCCATAGCCAGTGCCGTTTCTTCACTTACTGCTCCAAATTTTAATAAAGTATCCCCGCTAACACCCAAAACCTTTTCTTTAACAGAATTATCATAAGCAACCACACTGCCCAAAAAATATTCAGAACTTCCTGATATATCAGTTATTCGCTTGGCAATTAAACCACCGGTACAAGACTCAGCAGTCCCTAAAGTAAGCTTCTTTTCAAGTAATAAATCCCCAATTATTTTTTCTAGCTTTGTATCATTAGAACCTTTCAAGCTTTAACACCTCCTGTCTCTTAAGTGTTTTTATTAGTGCATAGTGTATATCATTGCTTATCTATAGTCAATAAATAAAACCAGAGGACAGCTAAGTTTAAGCTGCTCTCTGGTTAATAATTTTTCTTATAACATCCCCGGATATTTTTTCTTCTTTTTTAAGAATATTGACTATTTCCGTCAATAAATTAAGATTTTCCCGGAGTAAATTCTCAACTACTATTTCTTCTTCTCGAATAATTTCCTTGATAACTGTATTAATTTGTTCCGGTGATATATCCTCGACAGATATTACCCCCAAAGAGGATAAACCGGTATTTATTATTGTTTTGACAATTTTTATTGCCTGTTGGAAATCATTTCCTGCGCCAGTACTCTTATCTCCTAAATACATATTTTCAGCAGCAGCTCCGGCTAAACATACTTTTATTTGATTGCGTAATTCAGCTTCAGTATAAAGCTTTTGGTCTTCCTCTTGACTTTGGCGAACATACCCTAAGGCATTTCCCCGGGAAGTTACTGTCACCTGTGAAACCGAATTTGGTTTGACTAGTTCACTTATCAAAGCATGTCCGGCTTCATGAATAGCTACCCTATTTAATACTTTTGAGTTTGCTTTACCATTTAATTTCTCACCTAACATAACCTTATCTATAGCTTCTTTCAGGTGATATTGATTAATCTCCGGGCAATTATCTCGTAGTGCTAGAATTGCAGCTTCATTTGTTACATTTTCCAGGTGAGCTCCTGAAAACCCGTATGTTTCCTTAGCTATATCCTCCAAATTAACTCCAGAGGCAATTTTCTTATTATTAATATGCAGTTTTAAAATTTCCAATCTACCCTCAAGGGTAGGAACATCAACCCTAACCTGCCTATCAAATCTCCCAGGTCTTAATAAAGCGGAATCTAATAAGTCAGGTCTATTGGTAGCTCCAATTACTAATATGTTTATTTCTTCGTGGGCATTTAACCCGTCCATTTCGACCAAGAATTGGTTTAAGGTCTGATCATATTCCATATGGCTAGAGTGACTACCTCTTTGAGCACCTAATATATCTATTTCATCAATAAATATTATTGCCCTATTTTTATTAGATTTTTTTGCTTTTTCCCGAGCAGATTGAAAAATTTTCCTTACCCTCTGGGCTCCAACTCCTGCATACATTTCTATGAATTCCGAACCAGAAGTAAAAAGATAAACTGCATCAGAATAATTAGCAGCAGCTTTAGCTAAAAGGGTTTTTCCTGTACCAGGCGGTCCTGTCAGCAAAATGCCTTTTAAAGGTCGTATACCCCTCAGAGTAATTTCTTCCGATTTTATGAGAAATTTTAACGCTTCTTTAAGTTCTTGCTTAGCAACTTCTTGTCCGCCAATATTTTCAAAATTAAAATCCCTAATACTTTGAACTTCTTGAAAAGACTCAGTTTTAACTAATCCCTTTTTCTGCAACATAAAATAAAAAATGGCTGCTAAAATAAGCAGAACAACTAAAGGTGTAATATCATAACCTAGGTATACTAAAAATACAAATAATCCTAAAACAATTCCCGAAATAACCTCTACCTTCATTAAATATCACTTCCTATGTTGTTTATTATTCTTGGGAAACTATTATCAACTCGATTCAATACATAGTACAAATATCTATCAGCATCCTCCAACTCTAAAATAATATAATTAGCAGATATAGTTAAGCCAGCTTTACTTAGTTTACTATTTATATTTTCATCTTTTATTTTCTGCTGTAATTTCGAATAATTGCCAAGAACTGCTGCTTCAAATAGAGAGGGGTGAATTTCCTGGTAAAAGTCTAAGAGTTTAGCATTAGGATTACTTGATAATTGTAATTCCAGATCTTTCTCTGTTAAAACCCGACCACTGGATGTTAAAAAACCCTGAAATAGTTCAGCAAAGTTTTCTGCTTGATTTAGTTTAATTTTTAAAAGAGGTTTATTCCTATCTTGAATAAACTGGTATTCTGAAATTAATTCCGAATTATCTAACGTCTCAGAAAGCGGTTGGTTTACAAAAAATTGCTTATACAAAAAATAAGCTCCAAAAAGTACTCCTGTAGTAATCACAAATATCAAAAATATCATCATAAATTTATTTAAATGTTTAAACACTTTTTCCGCCCCCTTTCAGACTTATATTATAACAATGCTGCAAGTTGTTTTCCTTATGAAATGGATGGAAACAAAAAAACACGCCTTGTGAGCGTGTGTTAATATACAATGAAAATTACAACGGCTAAAATTATTCTGGTTATAACCCCGGCAGCAATATCATCTAGCATTATTCCCAGACCACCAGGAATTTTTTCCAGTTTATTAATGGGATAAAACTTTTTTATGTCAAAAAGCCTGAATAACAAAAAAGCAAAAGGATATAAGATAATCGGAATATTCCAAAGAGAGATCCATATCCCCACCATTTCATCAAAAACAATCCGCGGACTATCATGTTCATTTAATATCTTTTCTCCACTTTGGCAAATAAAAACACCCAGAAATGAAAAAAAAATAATTATTCCCAGAGGCATTTGCCATAAAAAATAAATAATCAGACCAATTACAGTACCCCATGTGCCTGGAGCAGGTTTTATAAATCCTGTACCAAAACCGGTAGCAAGGATTTTTAATATCTGATTCATTCTTTAAGACCTGCCCTTAATAATTTTCCTGCCTTTAAAAAATAATCCAAACCAGAATAGATTGTAAAAAATATTGCAACATACATAAAATAATCTCCAAGGGGAAGACCTATTATTTTAATAATAAACTCATTTATTAATATTGCAACGATAGCAACAATTTGGGATACTGTTTTATATTTACCTAACTTGCTGGCAGCTATGACAATACCTTCTGCAGCTGCTACAGATCTTAATCCTGTAACAGCAAACTCTCTGCCTATTATAAGAACTGCAACCCAACCGGAAATTTTCCCCAATTGGACTAAGGAAATTAATGCCGCTGAAACTAGTAACTTATCAGCTAAAGGGTCCATAATTTTACCGAAATTAGTTATTTGTTTCCGTTTTCTAGCAATATAGCCATCTAAACCATCTGTACTAGCAGCAATAATGAAAATAGCAGCTGCAAATAATTGACCGTAAGGTATCTTTACTAATAGCACCAACATAAAAATTGGTACTAGGATAATCCTGATCATAGTAAGTGTGTTAGGTAAGTTCACAGTATATCTCTCCTATTAAATCATAATCTTGCAAATGAGTAATTTTAACAGTCAGCAGTTGACCCGGAATTAATCGGTCTTGGGTAAATACAAGTATTACAGGGTCGATTTCAGGAGCTTCACCTGTACTACGGCAAACCCATAAATCATTATTATCGTCGGCAATACCGTCAACCTGCACTGTTATTTCTTTGCCTATATACTGCCGATGTTTTTCAAGTAAAATCTGATACTGCAGCTCCATCAATTTATTTAGCCTTTTTATTTTTGAGTTATTAGTTATTTGATTTGCCATTTTACCAGCAGGTGTATTATCTTCCTGGGAATAGCTAAAGGCACCAACTCTATCTAACTTAACCTCTTGTAAAAATTCCAAGAGATTATGGAAATTTTCTTGGGATTCCCCGGGAAATCCTACAATAAAGGTAGATCTAATAATGATCTCGGGAATATTATCTCTAAGTTTTTTAATCAAACTCTTAATTTCTTCTTGGGTAATATTACGTCCCATTCTTTTCAGAATCGAATTATCAACATGCTGCAGAGGTAAATCAATATATTTGCATATTTTAGGCTCATCTTTTATGACTTCAATTAAATTATCGGAAAAATAATTGGGATAACAATACAATAGACGTATCCACCGAACCTCAGATATCTTACATAACTCTTGTAAAAGACTTGCCAGTCGGAGCTCTTGATAAATATCCTTACCATATTGAGTGGTATCTTGAGCAACAAGAATAATTTCTTTTACACCTAGACTTACTAAGTACTTAGCTTCATTTATAATATTTTCCATGGGTCGACTGCGAAAGGGACCTCTTATCTCTGGAATTGTACAATATGAACAGCGGTTATCACAACCTTCAGCAATACGGAGATATGCATAATGTTTAGATGTCACAAGATGCCTAGGCAGCTCAAAATATTGCTGAGTGTGTTTTGCATTTACTTTTATCACTTTTTCCTTATTTAAGGTTTTATTTATTGCTTCTATAATTTCGTGATAGTTATTGGTCCCTAATAAGGCGTCAATTTCGGGAATTTCTTGTTTTAGTTCTTTTTGATATTTCTGCACTAAGCAACCAACTACTATTAAAACCTTACACTCACCCGTTATCTTGTGCTCAGTCATTTCTAAAATTGTATTTATTGATTCTTCCTTTGCACTTTCTATAAATCCGCAAGTATTTATAATAATTACTTCTGCTTTCCGGTAGTTATCAGTAATTATAAAATTTCCTTCCTTAATTAGACCAAGCATATTTTCTGAATCAACTAGATTTTTAGGACATCCCAAGGATATGACCGCAACACTATTCAAGATTTGAACTCCCTTCATACTCTAATAAATACCCCAGACTAAGTATATTACAACAGATTTTTGGTGTCAAAAGGAAATCCTCTCTATTATTACCTATAGAGAGGATTAACTATTTAAATCGTCAAGGGTAAACTCCTTATCAATAACTTGACCTACTTTCCCTGGAATACCAATATCTTTTTCTCCTAATAATAGTTTTACTACTCCAGCATTACCTAGTATTATCTTCATTTTTGCATCAGCTTCAAATATTTTTATATCTCCCTGGTACATAGTTCCTTCGAAATTCAGGGTGTTGTCACTGTAAACCTGTATCCAGCAAGCCTCTTTTGCAGGACCCAAGTCAAGTATTTCCATAGTTAAAACTATTTTCTCAGGCAATTGAGTTGTTATATCTTCCTCAATTGGGGGTTCTTCTAGTGGAGGTTTTTCTATTGGGATACCATTATCTTTTGGTGCTGGCGGAGGAGATATTTCCACTTTAAAATGCTTATCATATATGTTTTGCACACCAAATAGTATCAGGACAGCAATAAGACTAAGGACTACAGTAATATATTTCTTTTGTAAACCTTTTAGGGAGGATCGATTATTCACTTGAAAAGCTCCGGTTTTTTCGATATCTAAGGTTTTTACTATATTTTCTTCTAAAAAATTTTTTATTTCTTCATTGTTTTCAATTTCCAAAAACTTTGCATAAGATTTTATAAAACCTTTTACATAAACTTTACCAGGTATCAGGTCAAAATTCTCCTGTTCAATTGCTTTAATATATTTACTCCTGATTTTGGTGCTGTTCTCAACATCAGTTAAAGTGAGCCCTCTATTTACACGGTTTGTTTTAAATAAATCACCTATCCCATCTAATTTGTTCACCTCCTTTT
This sequence comes from Clostridiaceae bacterium BRH_c20a, assembly GCA_000961765.1. GTDB lineage: Bacteria > Bacillota > Peptococcia > Peptococcales > BICA1-8 > BICA1-8. The sequence continues at coordinate 51,901 of LADT01000002.1, forward strand.
TATTTCATATTCTACAATAAGTACAGATATTCTACAATAAATAGAGATATCCTGCAAATTGTAAAAACTTTGAAAAAAATATTAATAATTTCCATATAACCTTTCATAATCTTCAACTGTTATCAATACCTGCCTGGGCTTACTGCCCTCATAACCACCAATAATTCCCTTTTTCTCCATCAAGTCAATTATTCTGGCTGCCCTATTGTAGCCAACTCTGAATCTCCTTTGGATCAGGGAAATAGAAGCTTGTCCATTTTCAATAAATAGTTTTGCCGCTTCAGGAATTAATTCATCGTCATTATCTTCTAATTTTGGTTTTTCTGCTTCTACTTGATTGTTTACAACTTCTTCATTATACTCCGGGTTTTCCTGCTGTTTTAAAAATTCAACAACTTCCTCAACCTCTTTATCTGAAACAAAAACACCCTGCAGACGTATAGGCTTAGGTAATCCTGTCGGAAAAAACAGCATGTCTCCTCTACCTAAAAGTTTCTCAGCACCATTCATATCAAGTATTGTTCTAGAATCGGTCTGAGACGAAACAGCAAAAGCAATTCTAGAGGGTATATTAGCCTTAATAATCCCTGTAATAACATCAACTGAAGGTCTTTGAGTAGCAACTACTAAGTGTATTCCAGCCGCTCTGGCCATCTGAGCTAAACGACAGATAGCATCTTCGACATCAGCAGGTGCCACCATCATTAAATCAGCCAATTCATCAATTAATACCACAATATAAGGAAGAAACCCTTTGTTTAGGCTATTATTGTCTGCAAGTAACTGATTGTAACGAATAATATCTTTTACTCCTAGTGCAGCAAATAACTCATATCTATTCTCCATCTCATGAACTGCCCAACGTAAGGCAGATGCTGCTTTTTTAGCATCTGTTACAACAGGTGTTATTAAATGGGGTATGCCATTAAAGGTTGTAAGCTCTACCATTTTAGGGTCAACCATTAAAAGCTTGACTTCCGTAGGCTTTGATCTAAACAAGATGCTGGTTATCAAAGTGTTCATGCAAACACTTTTTCCTGAACCAGTGGCACCGGCAATCAACAAATGAGGCATTTTCGCTAAATCTGCCATTACTGGTTTGCCGGCGATATCCTTTCCTAAAGCAACAGTTAATTTTGATTGAGCATTTTTATATTCATTTGTTTCTAGTACTTCCCTTAGACTGACCGTAGCAATTTCCTGATTAGGGACTTCAATGCCAATAGCTGCTTTTCCTGGAATTGGTGCCTCAATCCTAACCCCTGCTGCTGCTAAACTTAATGCAATATCATCAGCCAGATTCACAATCCTACTAACTTTTACCCCTGGAGCAGGCTGGAATTCGTAGCGAGTTATCGAGGGACCACAACTTACTTGAACCACTTTGCCTTTTACTCCAAAACTTTCTAAGGTATTTTGTAACACTAAAATATTTTCATTAATATCTTTTTGGGTTAAATTATTGGAATTTCTTTTCGCATTTTCTAGCATAGTCGTTTTAGGCAGAACAAAGTCCTCATTAATTTGTTTCTTATTATTAAGTGGTAAATCAATAATATTACTATTAACCTCTTGTTCTTTTTTAATTTTTGTATTTTTAGAACTACTTCCATTTTCATAATGATTAATAATTAATGGAACTTCAACCTCAGGCCCATTATTATCCTGAAGTGATTGTTTATTAATAATAATCGGTTTTGGATCAGATTCCTCATCAGTTGTAAAAATAAAGTTTGTCATTTGTTCTTTTATACCTATTAAACATTTAATAAGAAGTTTATACAGCTTAAATGATATCTCCTTAAAAGATGTACCAGATAAATACAATACAGAGACAATATTTAAAGATATCAATAGAATATAGGACCCTATTAATCCAAAAACCTTTAAAGTAAGCCAGCTTAAACTACCACCTAGTCCTCCCCCTCCTAATCCATACATTAAACCATTAACTATTGTTTGTTCTGAAATAGGAAGCCTCAAGTGCAGCACAGCTAAAATGCTAGCAATAAATACAACTTGAGCCAAGTAATGGTGTTTGTTAAGACTCATTCTTTTATACATTATCTGTAATCCATTCATTAATATAAAAAGAGGAATAAGCAATTTGCCCTCACCAGCTAGACCTCTTAATACTCTTAGTAAGAATTCCCCCAGCAGACCTGTCCCTTCTTCCGGCAGGGGGTATGGACCAGAAGGCTTTTGAAAAATGACCCAAAATAAATAGATAGAAATCCCAACTAATAGTATTCCAATTAATTCAAGCTTTACTTCTTCGTTAAATTGTTGTTTTTTTGTTTTAGCCATATTTTCACTCCTTCTCCCTAAAATAAAAATTCAACATGTTAAAGAAAAATCCTGCAAATATTGCATAACCGGATACATACAAAGAGTAAAACTCCCTTGGGGAGTTTAGAAAAATAAATATCCAATTATCGTAATGGTTCCCAATATCCAAACATAGTAAGAAAATATTTTCAAGCTGCCATTTTTTAAGATTTTCAATATTATTTTAATGGCAAAAATACCCGAAACTGCGGCGGCAAATGCACCTGCTAAATATGCTATACCTCCGGTCGATTCTAAGCCGTTTTCCCAAATACCTTTAAATTCTAAAAGATTTGCACCAAAAATTACCGGAATTGATAGCAGAAATGAATATTTAGCAGCCATCTCTCTGGATAATCCCCTCATTATTCCCGCGCTTACAGTTAAGCCCATTCTGGATATTCCTGGTGTTATAGCTAGCCCTTGGGCAATACCAATAATTAAGACATCAAGCCAAGTGGTATTTATTTCTGTTTTCCTGCCTCCTAAATGATCATCTGATAACCAAAGTATAATCCCGGTCAAAATAAGGCTTATTCCCACAATTAGTAATGACTCAAAGAATTTTTCGAAATAAGGTTTAAAAGCAAAGCCTATAAAAGCAGTGGGTACAGCACCTACAATTATTAATAATGTCATTCTTTGAAAAGGGTTTCTAATCAATTCCCATATTTCTCGTCTATAAACAAAAAATACAGCAAATAGAGTTCCAAAATGTACAAAGACTTCAAATGTCAAGCCAGGCTCTGTTATTCCCAAAAATCTTTGCATTAAAACTAGATGACCGGAACTACTAACTGGAAGAAACTCAGTTAGACCCTGTACTACCCCTAAAAAAATTGCTTGGATTAGACTCATTTGCTCCTCCTAATATTTCTATCTCTAATTATTAATAGTATTTAACTGACTAAATAATTATATCAATAAGCCATTAAATGCACAAACAAAATGAAGTTAATAATAAATATAATATAAATTCTTTTCATAAAAAAACCTGCCAACTGAAATAAATAATAAATTCCTGTTAGCAGGTTTTAAAAAATTTTTATTTATACTACGGAGATATAATAGAACCTGGTTGTAAATTATTATCCAAGTAATGAGCTGGATCTGTACTGTATAATCTTATGACTCTAAATTTATTCCATTCTAATGGTTCAACCTGCATATCTATCCCTTGATAATTAATATCCTGAAAATTAAATTGGTGTTCTTTGGATTTATCTTCAAGTATCAGTTCCATTGGGTAAGTTGTATACATTACATCCATTAATGGATCCCACCTTGTGTTTTTTGCTCATCAATTAACTGTTTGAGTTTTTTTAAGGCTTGGGAGATGGTTCCCTCCTCATTAATTAAACCATTATTTACAGCTTCTTTTCCGACAAGTACTGTACCAATATCCTGGGATAGCTCTCCTACTTTAAACATAAGTTTTTTAAACTCTTGTTGACTAATATTAGAGTTTTCTGTAACAAATTGAACTACCCTGTCTTGCATTCTTTCCAAATAATCCATGGTAGCAGGTACCCCTATTACCAAACCTGTCAAACGAATTGGATGAATAGTCATTGTAGCGGTAGGCGCGATAAAAGAATAATTTGCTGAAACCGCAATGGGTGTACCAATACTATGTCCGCCACCCATTACTATCGAAACTGTGGGTTTTGATAAGCCTCTAATAGTTTCGGCTATAGCCAAACCTGCCTCAACATCTCCTCCTACAGTATTTAGTACTAACATCATTCCTTCAATATCAGGATTTTGTTCTACAGCAATAATCTGGGGAATTATGTGTTCATATTTTGTAGTCTTATTTTGGGGCGGGAGTATCATATGCCCCTCTACTTGACCCACTATAGTCATGCAATGAATATTACTTTGAAAATTAATTGGCAAAGTTGCTTCACCTAGTTCTGTAATAGGTTCAATTTTCTTAGGATTTGCTCTCGCTTTGCGTCTTACCGGATTTATCGGTTTTGGCTGAATATCAGGCGGTTTTATGGCTGGCGGAGAAAAGGGATTATTATTTTGCATGTTTTGCTTTTTCTCTCCAAAGTAATCGGAATTATAATACATTATTAAATCACTCCTTTAAGCTTTTAAAACTAGTATGTAATTAATACTTAAAAAAAATGCGCAGAGTTTTCACCCTGCGCTAAACTTCCATGATTATTGGTAATATCATGGGTCTTCTCCTAGTTCTTTCATATAAAAATTTACCTAACCCATCTCTAATGTTAGATTTAATAGCTGCCCACTCAGTAATATTTTTTTCTGCACATTTCTCCAAAGATTGTCTAACTCTTTCTTTGGCTTCTTCCATTAATTCTTCGGCTTCTCTAACATAAACAAAGCCTCTTGATACTATATCTGGTCCAGCAATTACTTGTTTTAATTCTTTATTTATTGTAACGACAACAATTAAAATACCGTCTTGTGATAATTGTTTACGATCTCTTAATACAATATTTCCTACATCACCAATACCCAAACCATCAACCAAGACTCTGCCGGAAGTTACCCGACCAGAAATTGCACCTTTTTCTTCGGAGAATTCTAAGACATGACCATTTTCTGCTACAAAAATGTTGCTCGCAGGTATTCCAACTTCCCGGGCTAATTGGGCGTGCTTGATTAACATGCGATATTCACCATGAACTGGAACAAAAAACTTTGGTTTCACTAGGTTGAGCATAAGTTTTAATTCTTCTTTACTGGCATGTCCAGAAACATGAATACCAGAGACTGATTCATAGATAACCTCTGCTCCTAATTTAAACAACTGATCAATTGTCCGGGATACCAGTTTTTCATTCCCCGGTATAGGCGTAGCTGAGATTATTACAGTATCACCAGGCTCAATTTCTACTCTGCGGTGATCAGACATAGCCATACGAGTTAGAGCAGACATGGGTTCTCCTTGACTGCCGGTAGTAATAATCGCAACTTTATTTCTGGCGTAATTGCCAATTTCGTCCAGTTCTATTATCATATTATCTGGAATATTTAAATATCCAAGTTCAGAAGCAATGTTTACAACGTTCACCATACTTCTCCCAGCTATAGCAACCTTTCTGCCATATTTAAAAGAGGAATCAACGGCCTGTTGGATTCGATGAACATTAGAAGCAAAGGAGGCTATAATAATCCTTTCTTTAGCTAAGCGAAAGTTATCATCAAAATTCTGACCCACCACTTTTTCAGACATAGTAAAGCCAGGCCTCTCAACATTTGTGCTATCGGATAACAAAACTAGCACACCCTCTGCTCCTAGTTGGGCTATTCTATTAAAATCAGCTACTTTACCATCAACCGGTGTTTGATCTAGTTTAAAATCACCTGTATGCAGTATAGTTCCAACAGGTGTATGAATTCCTAATCCCACAGCATCAGGTATACTGTGGCTAACCTTAAAAAATTCAATTTCAAAGGACCCTAAGCTTATAATATCTCTAGGTTTTACAACATTTAATTTAACCCGCGAAGAAAAATTTGCTTCTTTTAGTTTTCCTCCTAATATACCAAGAGTCAATTTGGTGCCAAAAATAGGAACATCATCAATATCCCTTAAAACATAAGGCAGAGCACCAATGTGATCTTCATGCCCATGGGTTAGGACGATTCCTTTAATCATATTCCTATTTTCAATTAAGTAGGTTATATCAGGTATTACTACATCTATACCTAATAATTCATCTTCCGGAAACATAAGTCCCGAATCAATTACAACAATCTCATCCTTATATCTGGCAATCATCATATTTTTCCCAATTTCCCCAAGACCGCCTAGGGGAATTAGGGTAATTTTATCATCTTTTATCATTTTTCCTCCTTTCTGATTTTTTTACCGGACCGGAAAACATCTTTTATAATTATAAAGTATTTATTTTATTAGGACAAGGAAAAGTATCATGCAAACATCTGCCTAATTATTATTACCTTATAACTAATTAAAAAACGCACCTGTTGGTGCGTTTTTTAATTAGTTATAATCACATATATTGTAATACTAAAATTTCCATTATTATTCATAATTTTACAGTTTCCCAGCTTCACCTAATATTTTTAAAATTTCATCCTTTTGCTCTTTTGTTGCACTAATCATAGGTAAACGCATTTCTCCAACTTCAATCCCAATTAAATTAACGGCAGTTTTTACCGGAATTGGATTAGTTGTGATAAACATTGTTTTAAATAAGGGGAATAAGGACTGATGAAGTTTTTGTGCTTCTTTTATATTACCAACTAAGTAATTATTAATCATTTCTTTAATTTCTTTGCCAACTATATGTCCAGCAACACTAACTACTCCATAGCCACCTAAAGCCAACATAGGTAAAGTTAAGGAATCATCACCACTATAAATAAAAAAGTCTTCAGAAACTAAGGCTTTTATTGCACTTACCTGATCCATATCACCGGCCGCTTCTTTAATTGCAATAATATTTGGCACTTTTGAAAGCTTAGAAATAGTATCAGGAAGCATATTAGTAGAGGTTCGCCCGGGAACATTATAAAGCAAAATTGGGAGCTTGGTTGTCTGAGCAATAGCTGAGAAATGTTGATATAGGGCATCTTGCGGTGGTTTATTATAGTATGGTACTACCAGCATGACCCCATCTACACCTGATTCTGCTGCAGCCTGTGTTAATTCAATACTATCCTTGGTAGAATTTGAACCTGTACCCGCAATAACCTGGCCTTTCTTTCCTACTACCTCCTTTACTGCCTTAAACAAATTAAGCTTTTCAGAATTAGATAAAGCAGGTGACTCACCGGTAGTACCAGCAACTACTATCCCATCATTTCCGTTAGCTATTAAATATTGTGCAAGTTCTTGCGCCTTTTTATAATCCACCTCCAAATCTTTATCAAAGGGCGTTACCATAGCAGTTAATAATCTACCAAAAACCAAAATCCTTACCTCCTAACTCAAATTAAATTTTTTATGCAGAGCTATAACAGCTTTCTCCATGTCTTCTTTTCTTACTAAACACCAAATAGTAGTATGGGAATCAGCAGTCTGCAGGATTTGAATGTTCTCCTCTGTTAATGCTTCAACTATTTTTGACATTACACCAGGCACACCAGCCATATTTGCACCTACAGCTGAGACCTTAGCACAGCCTGGTAATACCTCGGCCGTAAGACCGATATTTTCAATAATTTTTTCTGCCTTTAGCGCATCATCATCTTTTACTGTAAATATGACTTGATGAGGATGAACATTAATAAAATCAATACTAATATTAGATAAAGCCATAGCACGAAAAATTTTCAATTCCAAACCTTTGGTATTTTCCGATTTATTTGTAAATATTTTTAGTTGAGTAATATTAGGTACATGAGTTATTCCCGTTAATAAACGATCTGAGCTAATCTCAACAGTATTATAAGTATCACCGTAATTAGTAACAAGTGTTCCTAAAGAATCCTCAAAAGTGGATCTAACTCTTAGCGGTATATTTTTCTGCATTGCAATCTCTACTGCCCTCGGATGTAGTACTTTTGCACCCTGATGGGCTAATTGGCAAATCTCATTATATGTTATTACTTCTAAAGTTCTGGCATTCTTAACAATTCTAGGGTCAGCTGTTTTAATTCCATCAACATCTGTAAAAATGTCTACAAATTCTGCATTAAGGGCTACACCTAAGGCTGAAGCAGTTGTGTCACTCCCCCCCCTACCTAGTGTCGTTAAATCTCCCTCGTCAGTAACCCCTTGAAAGCCTGCTACGATTACAATCTTATTTTCTTTTAGGTTTTTTAATATTTTTTCAGGATTGACCCTTAAAATCCGGGCCTCTGTAAATGCTCTATCAGTAATTATTCCAGCTTGTGCACCGGTTAATACAGTAGCATCATAACCCAATCCTGTAAAAACCTGGCATAAAACTACAGCAGAAATAATCTCACCACAGTTTAATAACAGATCTAACTCTCTAGGTATCACATCTCTATTGACCTCTTTTGCCATATTAATAAGGGTGTCTGTTGCATAGGGATCACCAATTCTCCCAATAGCAGAGACAACAACAACATTTGCATAACCTTCTCTTTTCGCTACTATAACTTTATTTGCAGCCTGAACTCTTCTTTCTTTAGTTGTAAGAGAAGAACCACCAAACTTCTGCACAATTATTTTCACAGGTCCACCTCAATCAAATCAAATTATTTTTTAGTAATTCTTCTGCAATTTGTACAGTATTTGTAGCTGCACCTTTTCTTATCTGATCTGATACTACCCACAAGTTTAAACCATTTTTTGAATATAAATCTTTACGAATTCTGCCGATATAAACCTCATCGGTATCAGAAGTAAAAAGCGGCATTGGATAAAGGTTTTTTAAAGGATCATCTTGAACTATCACACCTTTGCTCTTTGTTAATAGTTCCCTAGCAGTTTCAGGAGTAATTGGTTCTTCTGTTTCTATATAAATAGACTCAGAGTGGCTTCTGTATACAGGAACCCTAACAGTAGTAGCAGTTATGCCAATATCATAATCATTTAGAATTTTTTGGGTTTCAAAAACCATTTTCATTTCTTCTTTGGTATAATTTTCTTCCACCCAAACATCAATATGAGGAATTAAATTGGTTGCAATTTGGTATGGAAATGTCTTAGGAGCGGTTTTTTCTCCTCGTAAGATTTGATTATTTTGCAATTCTAATTCTTCTAAACCTTCTTTTCCAGCACCGGAAACGGCCTGATAGGTAGAAACAATAATCCGTTTAATTTTGCTGAATTTATAAAGAGGATACAGTGCAACTGCCATGATAATAGTAGAACAATTAGGATTTGCGATCAGACCGTTATGTTCTTTTAAAGCATGGCTGTTAACTTCTGGAACAACTAAAGGTACATCCTCGTCTAACCTAAAAGTGCTGCTATTATCGATAACTACTACACCTTTTTTTTGAGCAAGACGTCCAAAAGCTTTACTAGCAGGACCTCCAGCAAAAAGTGCCAAATCAATCCCGGCAAAAGAATGCTCGGTAGTTTCTTCAACTGTATATTTACTGCCACAAAAACTAATCTCACTACCCGCGGATCTTTCACTAGCTAATAATTTTATATTTTTGTAAGGAAATTTCCTTTCCTCCATGATTTTTATTAGTTCTTGCCCAACAGCACCGGTAGCACCAACTATTGCAACATTATACTTTTTCATAAAAATCCTCCTAAAATGGAATTAATAACCACAAGAAGGAGGTAATATTACCTATCTAAAATAGGCTGTATTTGTCTGCCTTCGAGTGATGCCGCTATTGTATCCAGTAGTAGATTCATATTTGCTACTAATGAATTAGGTTTTTTGATTGGATCATCCTGACTAAAGGGAACAAAATAAATATTTTTTATATTTAAAAGTAATCCAAGATTTTTGGCGTTATTACTTAAACCGTCATTTGTTGAGATTGCAATAACTAAAGGCTTCATGTTACGCAGATGAGCTTTAGAAGCCATTAAAACAGGTCCATCAGTAATACCATTGGCTAATTTACCTAAGGTATTTCCAGTACACGGTGCGATGGCAATACAATCTAAATAGTTCTGAGGACCAATTGGTTCAGCTTCGGTAATTGATGAAATAATCTCATTTTCTGAGATGTTCTTAAATTTTTCAAACCAGTCTTGGGCTGTGCCATACCTTGTATCAGTATTTTTTGCGGAATCTGAAAGAATTATGAATACTTCTGCTCCCTCCTTTTTTAGTCTTTCTATTTGTGGAATGACTTTTTCAAAGGTACAATGGGAACCGGTTATAGCTAAACCAATTTTCCTGCCATCTAATTTCATTCCTTTTTACCTCCTACCTTGTTTGTTTCAGGTAAGGAGATTTGCTCTAGTATAAGCTTGGGCAGAGCTTCAGCTAAAATTAGACCGGCAGTTTTAGGGGCAACTAATCCCGGTAAACTAGGAGCTAATATGGCTTCAATACCTAATTTTTCTGCAGCTTGAAAATCGGTACCACCCGGTGCTGATGCTATATCAATTATTAGTGCTTCTCTATTGGTTACCTCTAAGCGATTTTCAGTAAGTATTTGAATAGGGATAGTATTAATAATCAAATCTGCCTGGGGTAATAATCCTGTTAATTGGTCTAGATTATAGGCATTTAAACCCATTTCTTTGATACGGGCCAAATCAGCAGTTTTACGAGCAAAAACAGTAGTTTTTGCCCCTAAAGCACCAAGCATTCTAGCTATAGTTCTACCACACCGCCCAAAACCAATTACAAAACTATTGCTTCCATGAATTGTAATCGATAGCTTTTCCATGGCCATTTGCAGACATCCTTCAGCAGTCGGAATGGAGTTTGGGATAGCAATCTCATCTAATTCAGCAATTTCAATTAGTTTCTTTTGATAAAAACGAGCCCATTCTTTAAGAAAAGGTTTAGCAACACCAACAAATATGGGTATCTCATTTGGTATGCTCTGGAAAATCTGTTGAGTTAATTGAATTTTCTGTTTTGAAAGGGCTGTGATAATATTGCCCTCAAAATCTGTTCCCGGCATTGGTAAAATAATAGCATTTGCAACTCTAATTACTTCTAAAAAGTCCTGGCAAAAATCACACCCGGTCAGTTCCTTCCTTTCCGGTAAGCCCATAACTTTTACTTCTGCCCCTAAATGCAACAACTTATTTACCAATACTATTTGCCGCTCGTCTCCCCCAATTACAGCAACTGTAATCCCAGTTAACTTTTCAGTCATTTGTAAACCTCCCTACCTTTTAGCTATAGTCAGTATATGAAATAGGGAGATATTACGTGCATATTTGAAGTTTTTTAAAAAAAAATATAGCTTTTTAATTAAGCATCGGGCAAAATGTTTTCTAGTCCATATACCAATCCCTTCCAGGTTATTACTTTTTTACACGCCAGAATTATACCAGGCATAAATGACTCCCTAGATAATGAGTCATGTTTTATTGTCAACGTTTGCCCGACTCCACCAAATATAATCTCTTGGTGGGCAATAAGCCCCGGCAGACGCATGCTGTGCACTTTTATTCCTTGATAATCTCCACCCCTAACTCGGGAAATTTTTTCGTATTCTTTTGGGTTACCTTGAACTAAAGGCATTCTAATTTTTGATATTTCTTCTAAGGTTTTAATTGCAGTACCAGAAGGGGCATCCAATTTCTGATCATGGTGTTTTTCAATTATTTCAATGTGGGGTAAATATTTGGCTGCTTCTTTAGCAAACTTTATCATCAGTACCGCCCCGATAGCAAAGTTAGGGGCTATAAAAACGCCGGCGTTATTATCCTCAGCCATTTTTTGAATATCTTCTATTTCCTCTGAAGTTAACCCAGTAGTTCCAATAACAAGATTAATACCTTGACTTAGAGCTTTAGGCACATTATTTAATAAAGCTTGAGCATTTGTAAAATCTACCAGTACATCTAGTTTAATACTTTGTACTAAATTATTAAAATTAGTTTCAATACATACCCCTACTTTTGGTCTTCCAACTAATAAACCGATATCATAGCCCTGATTAATTACATCAATAGCTGCGGCAAGTTCTAAGTCGGAGTCATCTAATATAGTTCTGCATATTTCCTGTCCCATCTTACCACAAGCACCCATTACTCCAATTTTAATCTTATCCATAATGCCCCTCTCTCTTGTTTTTAAATAAACAAACTCTTCGTGTGGAAGAATATGGAATATGAATTACTATAATAAAAACCAAAGGGAAAAATATCCCTTTGGTTTAGTCCAAAGTAAATATCCCCATTCTCCAATGAGATAGCACTCCACTTATGACTTGGGTAGCCATAAGTGACAGTACTGTACTTATTCAGCACAGTCCCAGCCTAATAATTTAGGGTAATTATCAGACTTCGGCGAAATCCCCTTTCTACCAGTTCATAAATTCCCTTATCTCCCTGGTAATACTAATGAGTTTCGCACCTCTACCTCATCTCTAGTGAGATGAGGTAATATTGATTTTTTGCCATTATAACATGGGCATTTTTTTGTGTCAATGCTTACCAACTCATTTATTAATGCCCTTAGAATTTATGAGTTTAATAAGAATACCTTTTAAGCCGAATATGACTTTGGTCTAATTCTACGATTATCACTTCTTTACCTATTTTCTTAACTGAATCCCAAGGAATTGTTAAACTGGGCTTATCCATCCAAATGCTCAAAATATTCCCTCTATTTGGTAAGATCATTGAATCGATTTCTCCCGTTTCCGTATGAATTACTAAATCAGATTCTGCCACCGTTCCTAAGCGGGCACCATCATAGATATTAACTATATGTTTACCTATTAACTCACTTAAACGCATAAGCATCCTCCATAACAAAAAGAATTAAATTTTTTGAAATACCCGCATTAACAATGGTTGCAGAAGGGTAATTAGTATTGAAAAAAAAGCTAAAGGATCTATAGACCACTGTAAAAATAGAGCTTTATCCGGCACATTAATACCTAAAAATGAAGCAAGCATAACTAAGGATAAATATATACCCCCAGCAGCCCCCAATAACTGGGTTAAGGCTTGAGAAACTGGACTACTTATAACCTCCGGTAAGTCTTTCCTTCTCTGATTTATATAAATTTTTGACCTTACTGACCATATTATTAATACAAATAAAAGTAATAAGACAATTATACTAAACAAGTCTATCACCTCAATATATTATTATGATAGACCTGTATGTTTTATGAGTGCTCATTCATTTAAGGAGTACCCTTTTTTTTCCGTTAAACCTTCTTGCCGGAGAATATTTTCTTTATTTTTATCTAGATATGCATCATAAAGTTCCTGAGGGGTAATACCTACTTTTAGGCATATACTTATTACAAAATGAAACACATCTATTATTTCTCCTTTAATGGCTGAATTATCAATTTTTTTGGGATTCTTCCACCATTTAAAGTTGGTTTCATTCAACAGCTCAGCTAATTCAGAAATGATAGCTAATACTTCCTTTTCTATCCAAATCTCTAAATCAAATTCCACATTTCGCTGTTGTATTATTTTATCATCAAGTTTTTTTTGTAAATAAAAAATTTTTTCTAGTTTATCCATGATTTACTCCATTAAAAAATATTCTTTATTTTTTACAGTTTTAATAGGTCCGATAGTTGCAATTGTAAATTTCTCTCGGTTGAAGATATTATGAGCTAATTCCTTTACTTCTTTTAAGGTGACAAGATCTATATTACTTACTACTTCTTCAGGAGTAATTAACCTATTTAAACTAAGTAGAGACCTGCCAATACGAGTCATTCTACTGCCCACACTTTCTAATCCTAAATATAAGTTGCCTTTTAACTGCTCCTTGGTTTTCAGCAATTCTTTTTCCGTTATACCTTCATTTGCAATATCAAAAGCTTCTTTTAATATCAGTTGAATTACTTGTTCATAATTATCTGGCCTAGTGCCTGCATAAAAGGTGAATAAACCTGCATCGGAAAAGGCTGAATGATAGGAGTAGACGGAATAAGCCAAGCCTCTTTCTTCTCTGACCTCTTGGACTAGACGGGAACTAAGTCCGCCCCCTAAAACACTATTTAATATGTAGAGAGGATAAATCTGAGGATGATCCTGAGGTAATCCAGGTGAACCTAGACAAATTTGTACTTGCCCTACATCACGATAAATATTTTGTATTTGAAAATGATTATGGGGTGGGAAAGGGTATCTTTCCACTGCCCCTTTGGTAGCATCACCAAAGAGCTTATCCAAAACCTCAATAATTTTATTGTGTTCTATCTTACCTGCTAATGAGATTACAATATTATCCGGTACATAATGGGACCTAATAAATTGCAAAAAGTCATCCCTAGTAAATGTGCTTATTATTTCTTCTGTACCTAGCACTGGTCTTCCCAGGGGATGCCCTTCCCAAATTGTTTGGGAAAAAATATCATGGATAATTTCATCGGGTGTATCTTCATACATTTTTATTTCTTCAATTATTACTTCCCGCTCTTTTAAAATATCCTTTTCGGAAAATTTGCTGTTAAAAAACATATCACTTAGTACATCTAGAGCTAATTCTAAATGTTCATCTAATACCTTTGCATAATAACAGGTATATTCTTTAGTTGTAAAAGCATTCAGCTGTCCTCCAACTGAATCCAAACTTTCCGCAATATCTTTTGCACTCCTTTTCTCCGTTCCTTTAAAAAATAGGTGTTCTAAAAAATGAGAAATACCGCTGTATTTTTCACTTTCAAACCTTGATCCAGCTCCTACCCAAATACCAACTGCTACTGATTTAACATAGGGTATATGTTCAGAAACAACCCTTATACCATTCTTTAATATACTTGTTTCATATTTTGTTGCATACATTTTTTTACCCCCTTTAATTCACTTTGTCTGGAGCAGCTTTACTTATTTCCAGTCTAATTATTCGTGTTTTGTGGGCTTTACCCTTTATTTATCCCTAAATATCTTCCAAAAATTACTGGATTCTTTATTTTCAACCATTTCCTGAGCGGTTAATATTGGCACTGAGCCTACTTCTACACCGGAATTTAAATATTTTAGCCTCCCTACCACATCATTGGCATTTACATTATTTTTTATTTTATCCATATCTAGTTGCAGCTCCTGAGTAATATTTACTTTTTCTTTATTATTAACTGTGACCGTCAAATTTTTTCCCGTATATAGGTATAAATCTTTACCAATTTCAGAGCTTTGATAATTAATTTGTTTATTCTCTTGGATAATATTTATATTCCTGAAGTTATTAAAACCATAATCCAATAAGATTTCAGCATCACGAAATCGGTTATTACTCTTTAACACTACTACAATTAAATTTCTGTTATCCTTCTTTGCCGACGCTACCAAACAATATCCTGCCTCATCGGTTGTTCCTGTTTTAATCCCTGTAGCACCGTAATAAGTTGTTAGCAGCTTATTGGTGTTTTTGATCACTCTTTTTCTATTACTTTCCTCCCATATAATCGTATAATTAGCTGTAGCTACGATTTGTGCAAAAATCTCGTTTTTTAGCCCATATCTAGCTATTTGAGCTAAGTCATAAGCAGTACTATAGTGATTTTTTGCAGGAAGGCCATTAGTATTAACAAAATTAGTATCATAGCATCCTAAAAGTTGAGCTTTCAAGTTCATTAGGGCAACAAATTCTTCTACTGTTGAGGCTGTATGTTCTGCAATTGCCACACATGCATCATTGCCGGATCTTAGAAGTGCACCATATAATAAGTTCTTTAATGTAATTCTTTCACCGGCAACAAGATTTAAACTGGCTTCACCCGTCTGAGAAGCTCTGTCTGAAATAATAATAATATCATCTAAATTTCCTTTTTCTATGCTAAGTATAGCTGTTATCATTTTTGTGGTGCTAGCAGGAGGTCTATATTGTTTATGGTTTTTTCCATAAAGCACTTTGCCTGTTTCAGCATCAATAAGCACAGCTGCTTGAGCCCCGATTACCGGCTCATTTGCCCAAAGGGAAGTTGTTAATCCTAAAGAAAACCATATTATAAAAAAAACCAAGATGACTCTGCGCATTTTTAAGTCTCCTTTACGACTAATTATGTCCTAAATAGTATGACCTCTGATTTACATGTTTATCCGATAACTAACTGCCACTAAAAGTTATAGGTAATACGTTAAAAACGGGCTTTAGCCCGTTTAAATAACTTCTGATACCTTTTGAATCTTATAGCCCTTTTTTATAATTACATCAATAATCACTGGTAAAGCTTCTAAAGTATGAGGCTTAGGATGCATCAGAATAATAGTTCCGTTAGTTAGTTTTTTCCCCGTAACTCTATTAACCAATGTATTTACTGAAGGTGGTGGTTCTTGCCAATCAATGGTATCAGCAGTCCAGAGAATTGTCTTATAACCTGCCTTTTGTGCAGCTTTTAAGCAATTGGTTCCCCTCTCACCATATGGAGGAGCAAATAATGAAATATCTTTTTGTGTTATTTCTTTTAAAATATCGTCAGTTTTTTTAATTTCTTCAAGATTTTTTTCTACAGAAAGTTTATCAGGGTGAGGATGGGAATACCCATGATTACCAATCTCATGATTTTTTTCACTAATTTCTTTAACTATTTCCGGAAATTTAGCAGCAAAACGCCCTGTTATAAAAAAAGTTGCGTTTACTCTTTTTGCATCAAGTACAGCCAACATATCAGGAATAATATCCTCACCCCAATCAACATTAATAGTTAAAGCGACCCAAGGTTTATCCGTATTGCCTTGATAAATAGGCTCAATTTGCATGGTAGGAGTAGTACTGAAATTTAATAAATTTATAATTAGTACTAATACAAATAAGACTATTATCCCGCCAAGGATAAGAAAAATATTCCTTTTCCTTAAAAAAATTACCTTCATATTAAAGTCCCTCCTCACCAGATAATGTTGGAGAATGTATGATATCCTCCGATACTAATTATCTTTTTAAGGGATTATATTTTATTATCCTCTCAAAAAGAACAAAAAAATAAGCCGAAATATTATTTCGGCTTATTTCATTTCATTATTTTTTTCTTGTTCTTTTAAGAGTTCTTTTCGAGATAAATTTACTCTACCCTGACGGTCAACTTCAATTACTTTGACCATAATTTCATCGCCAACTTGTACAACACTTTCTACTTTTTCTACCCTTTCTAATGCCAACTGAGAAATATGCACCAAGCCTTCTTTCCCTGGTAACACTTCTACAAAAGCGCCAAAGTTTGTAATCCTTGCAACTTTTCCTAGATAAATTTGTCCTACTTCTAATTCTTTAGTTAAGTTTTCAATCAATTTTATTGCTTTCTGAGCTGAGGACACATCGACAGAGGCAATAAATACTTTACCATCATCTTCAATATCTATTTTAACTCCGGTTTCCTCAATTATCTTCTTAATGGTCTTACCCCCAGGACCAATAATATCTCTTATTTTTTCAGGGTCAATCATTATAGTAATAATTCTCGGTGCATATGGGGATAAATCAGCACGGGGCTCTGTAATTACTTCCAGCATTTTATCCATAATAAACAGCCGTCCCTTGCGGGCCTGTTCTAAAGCCTCTTTTAATATATCTCGGGAAATTCCAGCAATTTTGATATCCATTTGAATTGCTGTGATACCGGTTTTAGTTCCTGCAACTTTAAAGTCCATATCACCTAAGGCATCTTCCATTCCTTGAATATCAGTTAATATTGAAAAATCATCACCATGTTTAACTAGACCCATGGCTATACCTGAAACAGGTTTTTTAATGGGTACACCGGCATCCATTAAGGCCAAAGTACTTCCACAGACACTGCCCATTGAGGTAGATCCATTTGATTCTAAAGCTTCGGAAACTATCCGAATTGCGTAAGGAAAATCCTCCTCTGAGGGAATCATAGGTTCTAATGCTCTTTCGGCTAATGCACCATGCCCTATTTCTCTTCGACCCGGTCCTCTCATAGGTCTTGCTTCTCCTACACTAAAGGGGGGAAAATTATAATAATGCATATATCTTTTCGATTCTTCCAGCCCTAAGCCATCAATAATCTGTTCTTCACCTATAGCCCCTAGAGTTAATACCGATAATATTTGAGTTTGTCCCCTAGTAAATAAACCGCTGCCATGGGTTCGGGGAAGTATACCGGTTTCACAAGAAATTGGCCTAACTTCATCTAAAGCTCTACCATCAGGACGAATTTTATCAACAGTAATCAATTTGCGAACAATCTCTTTTAACAAGCTATCCAGCACAGTTTTTATCATTTTTAATGCATCGGGAAATTTTTCTGTAAAATAGTTAAAGGTTTCTTCCTTAACCTTACTGATATTTTCTTCTCTCTCATGCTTATCCTTTGTTTGAACCGCACTATAAAGCTTGTCCATAGCATAAGCCCTAACTTCTGTTTCAATTTCAATGGGTATTTCCCCTAAAATGGGTTCTTCCTTAGCTTTTGCTAAACCTTTTTCTAAAGCTTCCCGACGGAACTCCTCAATAAATTCTATAATTTTTTTTATTTCACTGTGTCCCTGCATAATAGCTTCTAAAACTATTTCCTCAGATACTTCCTCAGCTCCTGCCTCAACCATCATCACAGCATCTTTGGTTCCGGCAACAACTAAGTGCAGCTTGCTTTTCTCGGCTTGCTCGATATTAGGATTAATTATTAGTTCATCATTAACTAATCCCATAGTTACTGCACAAATAGGACCTTGAAATGGTATTTGGGATATATGTAAGGCCGCAGAAGCACTAACCATTGCTACCATATCAGGTGGATTGTTTTGGTCAACTGAAAGCACAGTTGACACAATATGTACGTCATTACGATAGCCCTTAGGAAAAAGAGGTCTAATTGGCCTGTCAATAAGACGGCAGGACAAAACAGCTTTTTCACTGGGCCTACCTTCTCTTTTCATAAATCCACCCGGAATTTTACCTACTGCATATAACCTTTCCTCATAATCAACAGTTAAAGGGAAAAAATCTATTCCTTCCCGTGGTTCTTTAGAGGCGGTTGCAGTAGCTAAAACTGCAGTATCGCCATATTGGGCAAATACAGCACCACCAGCCTGTTTTGCCAGACGACCTGTTTCTAAGGTTAAGGTGCGTCCGCCTACATTTATTGCTTTTCTTAAAATATTTTTGTTCTCCATAAATACCTCCTACTTAAAAAGTGAGTAATTGTTAAGCAATCATATTGTTACCTGGAAAAACTTTATTTTTATTATATCCTATCTTTACTAATATAAATACTTAAAGAGCGGTATAAACCGCTCTTTTGTGTCGACTATCTACGTATGCCAAGAATGGATATAATTTTACGATATCTTTCGATATCATTTTTTATTAGATAATTCAAAAGACCCCTTCTTTGTCCAACCATTTTCAGCAAACCCCTACGGGAATGATGGTCTTTTTTATGTTCTTTTAAATGTTCAGTCAAATAGTTTATTCTATTAGTTAGAATTGCTATTTGTACTTCCGGTGATCCTGTATCACTTTCATGAACTTGGAACTGTTTAATAAGTTCTTGTTTTTGGTCACTTTTTAGAACCATCTATGTCACCTCCTTAAATTTATTGAACCCCATAAGCCAAGAATAACGTCGGAGAATCATTAATCTGAGCTTAAGGTTTATCAGCATTAATAAGTATATATAAAATAAATTATTTATGCAAGTTATTTTCCTATAACAGTAATAACTAAGCGCCCTGTTTCAATATCTTTAGCTACAATATCAAACATTCTTCCGGATTTGCTTATAAATCCACGAAGTCGGGTAGCTGTTGGAACATACCCGGGAATTTGTTTAGCTGCTAAGACAATATCAGATATTTCGATTTTATCCTGTCTGTAATCTTTTAAGCGTTTTTTAGCGTGTTCAGTTATTATTACCCGCACAGTCTTGCACCCATTAATAAGCTTTAACAGGTAATAAACGTTCTTCTTGAACCAAAAAACTATATAATGCATCTTGAAAAGCATGTTTTTTGGGTTTTTCAAAACCCAATTTTAAATATAATATTTCTAACTCTGACTGCAGGCTATTAAACTCTTTGTTATGAACTATATTCGTAATCTTCTCAGCTAAATCTCTATAAAAGCTATGGTCTTCATCAATGTAATACGACATAAAAACTCCCCCTTATTAGTTATATTAAATATATATCTAATAAGAAGGTGATAATGTCTATTAAATAAAAGTATTTGCGTAAATTCGTCTGTTGGTTTATTCGTCTATTGGTGTAAAATTTAAGGTGTTGATGGATTGGTATCTCGGAAATACTTTATAGTTGTTTGAACATCATTAGAAATTTGTTTTTTTAACTCTATTATACTTGCAAATTTCGTTTCATCTCTTAATTTTTTATAAAAAATTATTTTTATTTCACAACCATAAATCTCCCTTTGGAAATCCAGGATATTTACTTCCATGGTAATTGTAATATTTTGTGTTACCGTCGGTTTTTTTCCAATATTTAGTACTCCCATGTAGAGAACATTATCAAATTCTACTCTAACAGCATATACACCGGTAGCAGGAATTAGCAAATTATTATCCCACTCTAGATTAGCGGTAGGAAAACCCATTTGACGACCAATTTTATTTCCCTCAATAACCTTACCAATAATTGCAGGCTGATATCCTAAAAGTCTGGCAGCTTCGGCGATTTTACCTATTTTTATATAATCTCTGATTTTTGTACTACTTACTAATTTACCTTCTACATAAAAGGGTTCTATAATAGTTACTTTAATATTTTGTTCTGCTGACTGTTTAATTAGGTCTTCAGCTTTACCTTTTCCTTTATGACCAAAAGTGTAATTAAATCCGGCTACAGCATGGGATATTTTAAGTTTATTACTGAGAATTTCATGAACAAAACAAGGGGGAGACAGTTCTGCAATAGTTTTAGTAAATGGAATTACTAAAACATTTTCCACTCCCAAAGATTTTAGCAAATCAATCTTCAATTTCAGGGAATTTATTACTTCAATATGGTTGTTAAATAATAACTGAGGATGGGGGAAAAAGGTAAAAACTAATGTCTCCCCATTAATGCCCCTTGCAATATCCTTAGCCGCGTTAATTAAATGCTTATGTCCCAGGTGAACACCATCAAAATTACCTAAAGCTGCTACTACAGGTTTTTCAGGACTAATATATTGTTCTAAGCTTCTGAATACCTTCATTATGTTCCTCACCTAAATACCTTTACAGGCTTAAAATAATTATCTTTTAAAATTCCAACAGCCAACAATTCTTTATTTTTATCCAATACTTTGTACTTAATTCCTTCCAAAACTGAACTAGAAGAAGTCCCGAAAATAACTTTATTGCCGTGGCTTATTTTAACAATATCATCTTCACTAAAATCCAATTCCTGCAAATCCGGAAGGCTATCAGCCATTTTTATCAGAAACTTATTAGCTTCCAGCTGCTTTATTTCATCCAAAGTATAAGAGCTATCAATATGAAAAACTCCTGATTGTACTCGTAGTAAAAATGACATATAAGCGCTGGAGTTTAAAGCCTTTCCAATTTCCTCACAAAGGGTTCTAATATAGGTTCCTTTACTGCATGTGACATCAATAAGAGCGCTGTGTTGATTGTAATTAATCAATTTAAGGTCATATATCTCTATAATACGAGACTGCCGGGCAATTTCCTTACCTTCCCTGGCTAATTTATATAAAGGCTGTCCATTAATTTTAACAGCGGAGAACATTGGTGGTACCTGTTCTAGTTCACCTATAAAGCTTTCTAGAACCTTTAGTAATTCATCTTCTAAAACTATAGGAAGGTCTGTCTTTTTAGTGACCTGACCTGATCCATCCTGGGTATCGGTTTCATAACCAAAGCAAATTAGGGCCCGATAACGTTTAGCAGCAGAAGATAAATACTCTGCCAAACGAGTAGCCTTTCCAATACATAAAGGAAGAACACCTACAGCATCAGGATCTAATGTTCCGGTATGACCAACTTTTTTTGTTTTTAAAATTTTTCTGACTTGATTTACAATATCATGGGACGTAACACCTGGCTGTTTAAGTACATTTATTATCCCATCCAAATTTCGAAGTCCCTCCTTGAGCGATACTTTGTACTACCCAATTTATTACTCCATCAACAACGCTGTCTAGGTTACCGGTTATGGTACAGCCGGCGGCTCTCGGATGGCCTCCTCCGCCATATTTAGAGGCCAATTGATTAACATCAGCCCATTTCTTTGAACGAAAACTTAATTTTATAGTATCAGATGTAGTTTCTCTAAAAATAATTGCTACTTCTACGCCTGAGATACTTTTAAGATGATTTATTAATCCTTCTCCATCGGCATCAGTAGCATTTGCATTATTAAATACATCTCTAGTAAAGGCTACCCAACAAACCTGATTATCAACACTAAAAGAAAGATTATTAAGTCCATACTTTAATAAATTAATTTTGCTTATGTTAATATTTTCATAATAACTATTTCTTACAAGATTTATATCTGCACCCCGGTTGATTAAATCTGCTACAACAATATGGGTTGTTGCTGTAGTATTTTCATAAAGAAAAGAACCTGTATCAGTGCTTATTCCTGTATATATTGAAGTTGCTATTATTTTATCAATTTTCACCTGCAGTAACCCTAGTAAATCATAAATTAATTCTGCTGTTGCAGCGGCATTAGGATCAACCCAGTTTAAATGACCAAAATTCGTATTACTGATATGGTGATCAATATTAATAACAATAGTTTTTTCTCCAATCAACTGCTCTTTAAGATACCCGGTTCTTTCCCAAGTTGCGCAATCTACACAAATAATAACAGATGCAAAATCAGGTATTTCTTCAAGTGGTTTGATGCATTCCCAATTTTTTAGAAATTGGTAAGCATCTGGAATGGGGTCTTTGTTAATTAGACTTATCTCTATTTCTATTTGTTCTAAACCTCTTGCAAGAGCTAATTGGGAGGCCAAAGCATCACCATCAGGAGAGTAATGGGATATTATGGTAACTTTTTGGCTATTCTTGATTACTTCTTTAATCTTTAGAATATCTGTCATCATTATTTTCCTCTTTGGGTTTTATTTCTGTTAGAATAGCTGATATCCTTGCTCCATGTTCGATTGAATCATCGGGTTTAAATAAGAGTTCAGGTACATACCGTATTTTAATCCTTTTGCCTAATTCAATCCGGATGAAACCCGCTGCCTTAATTAATGTATTAATTACTTCTTTTTTCTCTTCATTTTTGCCATAAAAACTAATGTATACTTCAGCATAGCGCAAGTCTCCCGTAACTTGTACACTAGTAATGCTTAATAATCCTTGGACTCTTGGGTCTTTTAATTGAGTTCTAATAATATCAGCCAGTTCTTTTTTAATTTCTTCAGCAATCCTATTATTACGGTTTTTACCCATATAAACCTCACCCCAAATTATAGTTCCCTTTTTATTTCTTCAAAGGTATATGCTTCTAGAATATCTCCTTCTTTAAGGTCATTAAATCGTTCTACCCCTATTCCACATTCATAACCGGCAGCAGCTTCTTTAATATCATCCTTAAAACGCTTCAAAGATGCAAGTTCGCCATCATGAATAACAACACCATCTCTTACTATTCTAATTTTTGCATTTCTTAGTATTTTGCCCTCAGTCACATAGCATCCTGCAATTGTTCCTACTTTGGGCACTTTAAAAGTAGCCCTTATTTCTGCTTGACCTAATTCTACTTCTTTAATTTCTGGTGCTAATAATCCACTTAAGGCTGCTTTTACATCTTCAATTGCATCGTAAATCACCCGATATGTTCTAATATCAATATCTTCCTTTTCTGAAACTTTTTTGGCATTAGTATCTGGTCGGACATTAAACCCAATAATTATTGCATTAGATGCGGCAGCAAGCATAACATCAGTTTCTTTTATTCCGCCCACAGCAGAGTGAATAATGTTTACCCTTACTTCCTCGTTGCTTAACTTATCCAAAGATTGTCTTATCGCTTCAATTGATCCCTGGACATCTGCCTTAAGTATTATATTTAAATCTTTAACCTCACCTTGTTGAATCTGAGAAAACAAATCATCCAAAGAGACTTTAGTTCTTTTGGTAATTTCCTCTTGATGTTTTTCCTGATGCCTTTTTTCTGCAACTTGTTTAGCTAATTTTTCGTCATCAACTACAATAAAGTCGTCACCGGCACTGGGGACTTCAGACATGCCTAAAATCTCTACCGGAGCTGAAGGTCCTGCAGTTTTTAGTTTTTTACCTTTATGATCAAACATTGCCCTTACTCTACCTTGAGTTGAACCAACAATTAGGAAATCTCCAACATTTAGAGTGCCTGTCTGAATAAGTAATGTTGCAACTGGGCCTCGACCTTTATCTAATTTTGCCTCGATGACATTACCTTTAGCATGGCGGTGAGGATTAGCTTTTAATTCTGCAATTTCAGCTACCAGGAGAATCATTTCTAATAAATTATCTATTCCAGCTCCTGTAATTGCTGACACAGGAACCATAATAGTTTCTCCACCCCATTCTTCAGCAACCAAACCATACTCAGTCAATTCCTGTTTTACTCTATCTGGATTACTATTAGGTTTGTCAATTTTATTAATTGCAATTATTATCGGTACCTTTGCTGCTTTAGCATGATGGATAGCCTCAACTGTCTGGGGCATTACTCCATCATCAGCTGCAACTACTAAAATAGCTATATCAGTAACTTGTGCACCCCGAGCCCGCATTGCTGTAAAAGCTTCATGACCTGGTGTATCTAAAAATGTAATTTTTTCTCCCCTAATCTCAACCTGATAAGCACCAATATGTTGGGTAATTCCTCCGGCCTCGGTGGCAATTACATTAGCCTCTCTGATTTTATCTAACAAGGAAGTTTTTCCATGGTCAACGTGTCCCATTATTGTTACGATAGGTGGCCGTACTTCTAAATCCTCATTTTTATCTTCGCTTTCAGCAAAAAGGACCTCTTCCTTACTGGTTTTAACCTCAACAGTGGCGCCATAATCTCTGGCAATAATTGTTACAGTATCAATATCTAACTCCTGGTTTATGGTAGCCATTGTGCCCATTAGCATCAATTTTTTTATTACTTCGGTAGCTTTTTTACCTAATTGATGGGCAAGGTCCTGTACACTTAGGGAGCCTTCAATTACTACATTTCTTTTTACTTCAATTAAATCTTTGGTATTGTCTTTAAAGTTTCTAAATTTATTTTTAGATTTACCCTTTGCTTTGTTTTTAGAAAAAGATTTGTTTGTTGTGTTATCGTTATTTTTAGTTGTTTTGGGAACTATTTTTTTTGTTTTTGGTGTATTAATATGATACTCCTCAAATTTATCGCTGTTTTTTCCTGTTTCTTCAGTACTATTGGCATTTATAACGGCCTGAGGTCTTTTGTTTTGCTCATTAGAAGGTTTCTCAACCTTTTTTTGTTTATTATCATTATTTATATTATCTGTTCCACTGACTGATTTATTAGCTTTCTCTTCTTGCTGCACACTACTTAAATTTAAGACCATATTTTGGATCCGCTTTACCTCATAAGATGGAATTGTACTCATATGGTTTTTTACGGGTAAACCTAAATTAATTAGCTTATCTAATAAATCTTTGCTGCTTATACCCATATCTTTAGCTAATTCATGAATTCTTTTATTAACCATCTAATCACCCCCAGAATTTATTGCATATACTTTTCAATGGCTATGGCCATCTGTTTGTCAGTTATACCTAACAGTGCCCGTGGTGATAATCCAACTGCCACACCTAATTCCTTTTTGCTGCTCACTACAATAACTGGAATGTTGTCCTCGGCAGCAATATGTGACCAAAACTTTTTGCGATTTTCTCCGAAGTCATCAGCCAATATTAATAAATATATTTGCCCTTTTTTATACACAGCTTTAACAGCAGATTCACCTGAAACAAGCTTGCCTGCTTTTTGGGCAAACCCTAACATACTAAGAACTTTATCTTTATTATTCATGAAAGTGTACCTTTAAACTTTCATAGACTTCTTCGGGTATTGCCGTCTTTAATGCTTTTGCTAATTTCTTTGTTTTAACAACTTTTTTAAAACAATCCATGCCGGAACATATATACGCTCCTCTACCCGATTTTTTGCCTGTATTATCAAGTAAAATTTCCCCTTCAGGAGTTCTAACAATACGCAGGAGTTCCCGTTTATCAAACATCACTTGACAACCAATGCACATCCGCTGTGGTATTTTTTTTGGCAATGCTCATCCCTCCTGGTTCTCGTTAGTTTCCTCAATCAAAACTCCTGCTTCTTTTGCCTGTGTTTCACTCTTTATATCTATTTTCCAACCCGTTAGTTTAGCTGCTAATCTAGCATTCTGCCCTTCTTTTCCAATAGCTAATGATAGCTGGTAGTCAGGAACAATTACCCTAGCCTTTTTCTCATCACCAAAGACTTGAACATCTAATACCTTAGCAGGGCTTAACGAATTGGCAATGTATATATTCATATCTTTATCCCATTTAACTATGTCAATTTTTTCACCCCGTAATTCATTGACAATTGTCTGCACCCTCATACCTTTTGGTCCAACACAAGCACCAACAGGATCAACATTTCCATTATGAGAATGTACTGCTATTTTAGAACGGGAACCGGCTTCTCTGGAAACTGATTTTATTTCAACTACACCATCATGAATTTCAGGTACTTCCAATTCAAATAACCTTTTTAATAACCCGGGATGGGTTCTAGAAACAATAATTTGAGGTCCTTTTGGGGTTTTACGAACTTCTACAATATATGCTTTAACACGTTCATGAACAATATAGTTTTCCCCGGGAATCTGCTCAGTTGGGGTCAAAACCGCTTCAGTCTTACCTAAATCAACAAAAACATTTTTAGCCTCTAATCTTTGAATAGTTCCAGTTACTATATCGCTTTCTCTATTAGAAAACTCATTATATATTAATGCTCTTTCTGCCTCTCTTATCCTTTGTACTACTACCTGCTTAGCTGTCTGGGCTGCTATACGTCCGAAATTTCTAGGAGTAACCTCCGATTCTACTATATCATTTAACTCATAGTTAGGGTTTATTTTTTGCGCATCCTCAATAGAAATATCTAAACGGTCATCATCAACTATGTTTACAACTTTCTTTTGGGAAAATACTTTAATTTCACCTGTAATTCGATCGAGATAAACTCTCA
The DNA here is from genome assembly GCA_000961765.1 of Clostridiaceae bacterium BRH_c20a. Taxonomy (GTDB): domain Bacteria; phylum Bacillota; class Peptococcia; order Peptococcales; family BICA1-8; genus BICA1-8. The sequence continues at coordinate 78,911 of LADT01000002.1, forward strand.
CATTTTGTAAAGATGCAAAGTTTTTTTTGTAAGCTGATATTAAAGCTGCCTCAATCGCTTCTAGAATAACTTCAGCATCGATGCCCTTTTCTTTTTCCAGTGCATTTAAAGCTTCAATCAACTCCAGATTCATCTCAAATTACCTCCTTTTATGTAATTTTCAACCTTCCCATACTAAATTAGCTTTTGATATCTTCTCTCTTGGAATAATAATTGTTTCTTTTTCAACCTCCATGCTAATATCAACATCGTTAGTATTTATTAATTTACCTATAAACTTCTTCTTGCCAGCTATAGGAATGAATGTTTTTACCTGGATTAAACGACCTTGAAATCTCTGAAAATCCCTGGTTTTTTTTAACGGCCTTTCCAGACCGGGCGATGATACTTCCAAATGATACACTTGGTTTATTGGGTCTTGGTCATCTAGTATTTTTTCCACAGACCTGCTGATTAGTTCACAGTCATCTAATGTTATGCCGGTCTCTTTATCAATAAATATTCTTAAAAACCATTCCTGACCTTCTTTTACAAATTCAATATCTACAAGCTCCATCCCATTTTCTTCAATAATAGGTCCAGTTATGCCGGCAATTATTTCTTCAATTTTTGCCATAAACACACTCCTTCCTTAACTTGGTAACTATTATTTTTAGCATTAACTGTTACGGGTATACAATAAAGGAAAAATAATATGAAAGAGTGGGCACAAACCCACTCTTTAGCAACAAAAATATCGTCATCTTCTGCAAAAATCCAAAATCAGTATACCATATACCGCAACTATTGGCAAGATTAACTAAATAAGGCAAGTTGGTCTGTTTCTGGAAGTTCTGAAAGGCAGCCATGATCTTGGAGAGTCTCAATAACAGTCTTGCTTAGCTTAGCTCTAATTCTTAGGTCTTCTATAGATGTAAAGAAATATTCTTCTCTTGCCTTAATAATATTTTCTCCTGCCGTTATACCAACCCCTTGTAAAGCAACAAAAGGTGGAATTAAAGAGTTATTACTAATAATAAATTTTTGAGCATTAGATTTTTTTAAATCAACTCTAGTAAAGGTAAACCCTCGTAAATACATTTCCAGAGCTAACTCTAGTATGATCAACAGCTTGATTTCTTTTGCAGTAGCAGAATTTCCTTTCTCCTTAATAGATGTTAGCATCCTTTTCACTTCATAAATTCCGCCAGATATAACCTGGGCATCAAACTCATCAGCACGAACAGAGAAAAATGTTGCGTAAAATGCTTGCGGGTAATTAACTTTAAAATAAGCAATTCTAAAGGCCATCATCACATAAGCAACAGCATGGGCTTTAGGGAACATATATTTAATTTTTTTACAGGATTCAATATACCATAGGGGTACATTATGAGCCAACATAACGGCTTCATATTCAACTGGTACACCGTTACCTTTTCTAACTGACTCCATTACTTTAAAAGCCGTACTGGGGTCTACTCCCTTAAGAATTAAAAATGTCATTATATCATCCCGGGTAGAAATTGCTTCAGATAATTTTGCGATAGAGTTTTTAATAAGGTCCTGAGCATTATTAAGCCATACATCTGTTCCATGGGAAAAACCACTTATGCGAACTAGTTCAGAAAATGTTTTGGGTTTAGTATCCTCAAGCATCTGGCGTACAAACTTTGTTCCAAATTCAGGTATCCCATATGTACCTACAGTTGAGCCTAGTTCTTCCGGTTGAATATTTAAGGCTTCAGGACTTGAAAACAGACTCATGGTTTGAGGGTCATCTAAGGGTATTTTCCTAGCATCAACTCCCGTTAAATCCTCGAGCATTTTTATTACTGTGGGGTCATCATGACCCAATATATCAAGTTTAACTAATCTGCTGCTAATTGAATGATAATCAAAATGAGTCGTAATTGTCTCTGTATTTTGGTCATCTGCAGGTCTCTGTAATGGAGTAAAGTCATGAATATCTATGCTTTTAGGAACAACCATCAAACCTCCTGGATGCTGACCGGTAGTTTTTTTTACGCCACTACATCCTTCTACTAAACGATTTATTTCCGCTGAACGTTTTATCTGCTGACGTTCATCAAGATAATTTTTGACAAAGCCAAAAGCCGTTCTGTTGGCAATAGTAGAAATTGTCCCCGCCCGAAAAACATTATCCTTACCAAATAATTCTTCAGTATATTTATGGGCTCGAGGCTGATATTCACCAGAAAAATTTAAATCAATATCAGGTACTTTATCACCTTTAAATCCTAAAAAAACTTCAAAAGGAATATCATGGCCGTCTTTAACCAAGGTATATTCACAGTTAGGACAGGATTTATCAGGTAAATCTGCACCAGAACCATAGGATCCATCAGTAATAAATTGGGAATAAAAACATCTTGGACATTGATAATGGGGTGGAATTGGATTTACCTCAGTTATACCTGTTAAAGTCGCAACAAATGAGGAACCCACAGAACCTCTAGATCCTACTAAGTAACCATCATCATTTGATTTTTTAACCAATTTATGTGCAATCAGATAAAGAACAGCAAAACCATTATTTATTATAGAATCAAGCTCTTTTTTTATTCTTGCTTCTACTATTTCAGGAAGATTTGGTCCATACATTTTTTTTGCTGTTAAATAGGTTAAATTAATTATTTCATCTTCAGCTCCAGAAATTTCCGGAGGAAAAAACTCATCAGGTATCGGTTTTATTTTTTCTATTTGGGAAACCAAATATTTTGGATTCTCTACTACTACTTTCTTTGCTTCTTTTTCTCCCAAATAGGAAAATTCTTCAAGCATCTCATCAGTTGTTTTTAAATACAGCGGCCCCTGCTGATCAGCATCAGAAAAGCCTTTACCCGCCATTAATATTCTCCGAAATATCTCATCCTCCGGATTTGCAAAATGTACATCACCGGTAGCAACAACAGGTATATTCATTTTTAGTCCTAAGGAGTACAAATCTTGATTTAACTTTTTTAGTTCTGAATCAGAATTTAATGTTCCGTTTCGAATTAAAAATTCATTATTACCTATGGGTTGAACTTCGATAAAATCATAAAATTGTGCAATTTCTGTTAGTATATCAAAATTATTTTTCACCTCTAAGTATTTACTAATTAGTTCTCCTGCTTCACAAGCAGTACCAATTAATATTCCTGTTCTTTTTTCCCTTAAAAGACTCTTAGGAATCCTAGGTACCCGACTAAAAAATTTTAGGTGGGATTCAGTAACCAAATTATATAAGTTTTTCAAACCTTCTTTATTTTTTACTAAAAGAATACAGTGATAGTTAGGTATTTTCCCTTGGTATTTAATACTATCATCGAAAATATATGCTTCTATTCCATAGATAATTTTAATATTGTATTTTTCCCCTGCTTCATAAGCTTCCGGAAAGGACTGAACAACACCATGATCAGTAATGGCAATAGCTTCATGTCCCCACCCTGAAGCTATTTTAATGAGATCTTTAGCCGAACTAACACCATCCATACTACTCATTTTTGTATGTAAATGTAGTTCAACCCGCTTCTCTTTCGCAGTATCTGTACGGCCTTTAGCTATCAGTAAATTAATATCATTGACCATAAGAGTTAACTCTTGAGAAAATTTATCTATTTGAACCGTGCCCTTTACTTTAATTCTTGGACTATTAGTGATTTTTGCCATTATATCCTCTATTTCTTTCAATTCCCTAATTATTTTACATGTAACCGAATCAGTTAAATCAGTTACACAAAAGCTAAGAATAGCACGTCCAGTTTTTAGCTGTCTGATATCTAAAGAAAAAGGAGTTCCAATTACCACAACATTATGCTCTTCTTCAACCACTTCTTTGATAGGTTTTGCTTCTCCTTTTATTTTTTTACCAAATAGTATTTCATTAGTCTTATTATTATCTTTTGGGGGTTGGTTTTTTTGTTTGCCGCTAAGCTGTAAAGGAATATACTCTGAATTTTGTTTTTCCTCTATCTTATTTAATACAACTGGTAAAATCTGTTTATCCCATTTTAAGTTTATTCTCGGCGAATAATCTAAGAAAACAGTAAATAATTCTTCCAGGTATTTTGCACAACCCTTATTGGTAAGATATTTCACCCCCAATGCCGAACCCAAATAAATTTCTAAAATATCTTCATTTATGATTTTCCAATAACTATTAGACATCCATCCCTGGGTACTGGGGTATTTGCCCATTAAAAAGCTTAGGATATTTTCCCAATTCTCTTCTAAAAAAAATTGTAATGTAGTATGCTGTTGAATTTTTGGTTTTAGAATTATTTTATCAACCTCTGGTAAGAACCTAGCTAGATTATTGCTGCAATTTTGTAATAATTTAAGGGAAGGAAGGTGCTGACAAAAAAAATAGATTTCCCAAGTATTTTGTACTTGGGAAACTTCAACCTTAGAAATGTTTATTTTTTTGAAAAATCTTTTTACTTCTTCAGGGATTGAAATATCTTTATTATTCATGACTTCTGATAAAAAACTTAGTTCCATATTTACCTCACTATTCGAACTTAACTTTGTGTACACCTTTTAAACTTTCCAAGGAGGAAATGACTTTCGATGTTTCAATACTAGCAGGGAGTTTAACATGCATTTCCAATTGAATAGTATCATCATCAAGTTTTTCGCGTATTAGCTCAATGTTTATTACATTTATATTAAAGTCACCTAAAGTACTGCAAACTAATCCGATTTGGCCTGGCCGATCATCTACTTGGACATTTAGACTTTGCAGTCTTTTTCTTTTACTAACTACATCTTCTAATTTAGAAAGATATACTAAAGAGATATAAACTATCAATGTAGTGATAAGTGCTGCCAGATAAGCTCCTGACCCGACAGCTAAACCTATGCCCGCCACCACCCAAAGAGTTGCAGCAGTTGTCAGACCTTTAACATTACCCCCTGAACGCATTATGGTGCCTGCTCCTAAAAAACCTATACCGCTTACAACTTGAGCAGCAATTCGACCAGGATCAATGTTAGTACTCTCGGCGAACTGCAAATAAATGGAAATAGAAACAATCATTATCAAACAAGAACCCACGGAAACCAAAGTATGGGTTCTAAATCCTGCTGACTTATTTAAAGCTTCTCTTTCTAATCCAATAATTCCTCCTAAGACAGCAGACAACACAAGCCTTATTATTATTTCTAATTCCCATATCATAAAAACACCCCTAGCCGTGGGTTACATTTTTAGCGATTTCCCAATACATTTTAAGACGATAGGCAAACCCTTTGACTAAACCTAATTTTTCTTCCTTCATAACATGGGATAAATCCCTCAAAAGAACTTCTTTTACCATTAGGTTATTCTGAGCAGCATATTTTGTTAATGCAACTTCTACTCCAAACCTTGAGATATGTAAATTACTAATCTTAAACAGATGTTCTTTTTTGACAATTCTCTGACCTGAGAGAAAAGGTGCAATAACTTGAGCTAAGTCCGTTGTTTTCCTGCCATTATCAAAAATACCAACAATCATATCATAGTTATCTTTAATACTTGCTAACATACACTTAATGTGCTCTACCTTAAGGCCAACTAAATCAGCATCCAAAAACAAAATATAATCTCCCTGGGCAGCTTTTGTCCCAATAATCATTGCGCCACCTTTACCTAAGTTTTCAGGGAGAGCAATAAGTTGTACGGGGTAAGTTTTAACTATAGCCGCAGTATTATCTGTAGATCCATCGCTTACCACTATAACTTCTTTTAAGTCCGGAACTTGAGTAACTACATCAAGAACAAGGCTGATATTTTTCTCTTCATTATATGCGGGGATAACAGCACTGACAACCATTTTAATCCTCCCAAATCTATGACCTTAGATAATTAATAACAGTCTCTGCAATAATTGATAAAGGAATTTCCTTAGAACTATCTTCAGTACGCAATTTATATTCAATAAGACCTTCATTAACACTTTTCTTTCCTATCGTTAACCTTATAGGGAACCCAATAAGGTCGGCATCTTTAAACTTTACACCAGGTCGTTCATTTCTATCATCTAACACAACCTCTATTCCCTGTTGTGTTAATTCTTTATATAACTTTTCGGAAATTTCCATATGATCCTTATCTTTAGTAGATATTGGAATTATAACAACATGATAAGGTGCAATAGACATTGGCCAAATTATGCCATCATCATCATAATTCTGTTCCACGGCAGCCGCCATAGTTCTTGTTACTCCAATTCCATAACAACCCATAACTATTAAATTTTCCTTACCATTTTCGTCCAAATACGTAGCATTCAAAGCAGTACTATACTTTGTCCCTAATTTAAATACTTGTCCTACTTCAATACCCCTAGTAATTTCTAAATGGCTCCCGCATTTTGGACATGGTTCACCTGGTTCCGCAAAGCGAAAATCAAAATATCCATTAACTCGGAAATCCCTTTCACTATTAACATTATTCAGATGATATGGTACTTCATTAGCACCACAAATAGCATTGACTAATCCCTTTATCTCTAAATCAGCATATACAGGGATATTCTTAAGCCCCACAGGGCCAACAAAACCTATTTTACATCCAGTAATTTCTTCAACTTTTTCCTCTGAAGCAAACTGCAAATTATAACAGGGATGTACTTTTTGAACTTTTATCTCATTGATATTTCTGTCACCCCTAATTAGTACAGCAATTACCTGCTCATCTGCCTGATAAAATAAAGTTTTAATGCACTTCTTAGAGTCGATATTCATAAACCCAGTTAATTGCTCAATTGTTTTTATATTTGGCGTATGTACTTTTTCCATTTCTTTATTATCTTCAGGTATGATATTATCAGAATCTCCAATACCACAGGGTGCAATCTCGATGTTTGCAGCATACTCACAATCATTACAATAAACTATTGAAGCCTCACCATTTTCGGCTAAAACCATGAATTCGTGGCTTGCATCACCACCTATTGCACCGGAATCAGCTTCTACAGGTCTAAATTCCAAACCAAAGCGGGTAAAAATATTAATATAAGCATCATACATTTTCTTATAACTCACAGCTAAGCCTTCTTCATCTTTATCAAATGAATAAAGGTCTTTCATAATAAACTCCCGACCTCGCATTAAACCAAACCTGGGCCTTCTTTCATCACGATATTTGTTTTGAATTTGGTAAAGCCTTAAGGGCAGCTGTCGATAAGAACTAACCTCACCTCTAATTAAATCAGTAATAATTTCTTCATGGGTAGGTCCTAGACAAAAATCCCGGTTATGACGATCTTTTAACCGAAACATTTCATCCCCATAAACGTGCCACCGACCTGTTTCCAGCCATAGCTCAGCCGGCTGCATAATTGGCAGTAATACTTCAAGACCGCCGGCTTTATTCATTTCATCTCTAATAATATCCTGAATTTTCCTTAATACCCTGTGGGCAAAAGGTAAATATGTATACACACCTGCTGCACCTTTTCTGATATAACCTGCCCTTAAGAGAAGTTGATGGCTAATAATCTCTGCTTCAGCAGGGGTTGAACGAAGGGTTGGTACAAAAGTTTCAGTCATTCTCATGGCTATCACTTCTCCTTATCTTGTCAATCTCACTTAGTAAAGCGGGTAAAAGCTGGTCTTCTGTAACTTTTTTAATTATTTTTCCTTTTTTGAATATAAGACCCTCCCCCTTACCTCCTGCTATCCCCAAGTCAGCTTCTCTGGCCTCGCCTGGGCCATTGACAATGCATCCCATAATAGCCAGTTTTAAGGGAAAGTCTAAATCTGCTATCTGTTTATCTACTTCATTTACTAATTTATCAAGATCAATTTGACAACGGCCACATGTTGGACAGGATATAATCTCAACTCCGCTTCTTTTTAAATCTAAGGATTCTAATATTTTTATTGCAACTGGAATCTCTTTCAATGGATCACCAGTTAAGGAAACCCTAATTGTATCACCAATCCCCTCTGCTAAAAGAGTACCGATACCAATAGCTGATTTTACAACTCCGTATTTTTCTGTCCCCGCTTCAGTAACTCCTAAATGTAAAGGATAGGGAACTTGCTCAGCTATTTTACGATAAGCATCTATCATTAAAGGTACGTGGGAGGCTTTGAGTGACACTTTTATTTTTGTAAAGTGATTTTTCTCCAGCAAGACTACATGTCGTAATGCACTCTCTACTAGACCTTGAGCTGTCACACCTTGATATTTTTCCAGTATATCCTTTTCCAAGGAACCTGAATTGACTCCAATCCTAATTGGCACATCATAATAGACGGCAGCTTTTACAACTTCTTTTATTCGCAGGTCACTACCAATATTTCCTGGATTTATTCTCAATCCAGCCACACCATTTTCTAGTGCCTCAATTGCTAGTCGATAGTCAAAATGTATATCTGCAATAACAGGAATAGGACTTTCTGTACAAATTCTATTTAAGCCTTGGGCGGCTTGTCCATCAGGTACGGCTACCCTAATAATCTGACAGCCCAAGCGGAAAAGTTCTTTGATTTGCTTTAGGGTAGCCAGAGTATCTCGGGTATCTGTATTTGTCATTGATTGAATACTTATTGGGTTATCGGAGCCAATTCCTATTGCTCCCAAACTAAAATTAATAGTCTTTCTTCGTGAAATCAAAATAATCACCACTATTATTAATTATTTACGAAATGAAATGCCAACCGGACTTCTACCATTTTAATCAAAAAGTTTAATAATATCCCGATAAGTTATAATAAGCATTAAAGTCATTAATAAAGCAAAACCAATAATATGAACGAAATTTTCCTTCCGTGCGTCGATAGGTTTACCTCTTAAGCCTTCGATTCCCAAAAAAATTAGTTTACTTCCATCTAATGCCGGAATTGGCAAAAGGTTTAATAACCCTAAATTTATAGATATAAGGGCGGTCAAGTTTACTAAATATATTAATCCAACCTGAGCAGATTCACCGATAAGCTTCACAATTCCTACCGGACCAGTAACTTCACCAGCACCCAATTTTCCAGTTATCATTTGGACTATGGCTATAAAAGTAAATATAATAATCTCAAAAGTACGTTGAAGCGCAATTCCCAAGGCTTTTAGGGGGTTTACCTTATTCCATTGGCTATTGGGAGTGACGCCTATCAAACCGACCTTGCTTTCAGTATCTAGTTTGGGTATTATATTCAACTCCAATTTATTGCCACTACGATCAATTATAAAGTGTAGTTCCTCACCTGGTTGATTATGGATTAATTCTACCATTTCCGACCATTGCTCAACATTCTTTCCATCTATAGCAATTATTTTATCTCCTGCTCTTAAACCTGCATTTTCAGCAGGACTACCCGCAACAACTTCACCAATTATAGTACTAGTATCTGCAGTTGGAATTCCAACTAAGGTAAAAAATAATGCAAATAAAAAAATAGCTAATAAAAAATTCATCAATGGACCTGCAATAACAACACCTGCTCTTTGAGCCACTGATTTACTACTAAAACGTCCCGGGTCATTAGCTGTCAAAATATCCTCTTCTTCAATTCCTGATTCACCGGTCATTTTAACATATCCGCCAATGGGTAAAATTCGGATTGAGTAGAGTGTTTCTCCTTTTTGAACAGAATAGGCTTTAGGTCCCATACCAATGCTAAATTCTTCTACTCGAATTCCTACGAATTTAGCTACTATAAAGTGTCCGAATTCATGGACAAATATCAATAAACCAAAAATAATTATTGCTAAAAAAGCTGTCTGCAATTTTAATCACCTCATATTTTTATACTGTCTGCTTTCCATTCTAGCCCAATTATCCACTTCCAGCAAATCCTCTAAACTATATTCTAAAAAAGGATTATGTTTTTCTAACACTGTCTCAATCAAAACAGGAATTTCTAAAAAAGAAATTCTTTCCTCTAAAAAAAGCTCAACTGCAACCTCATTAGCTGCATTTAAAACAATGGGTAATGTTTCTCCTCGTTTGCCAACATGATACGCTAAACTTAAACAAGGAAATTTAGCATGGTCCGGGGCAAAAAACTCCAGTTTTTGAATTTGGGTTAAGTCTAGTTTTGGAAAGGAGTTATTGATACGATTAGGATATGTTAGAGCATATTGAATAGGAACCTTCATATCAGGCAGACCTAAATGAGCTAAAAATGATCCATCACCATACTGAACCATTGAATGAATAATACTTTGCGGATGTATAACAACATCAATTTTATCATAAGCCACATTAAATAACCAATGGGCTTCAATTACCTCTAAACCTTTATTCATTAATGTTGCAGAATCAATGGTTATTTTTTTGCCCATATTCCAGTTGGGATGTTTTAGCGCTTCTTTAGGTTTAACATTGTATAAATCTTCATGCTTGTAAGTCCAGAAGGGTCCACCAGAAGCGGTAAGTATAATCTTTTCCAAGGACTGGCTATCTGGTTCTAAACACTGCATTATTGCAGAATGTTCACTATCAACCGGTATTATTTCTGCTCCTGTTTTAACCTTAATTCGCTCTGCTAGGTACCCTGCTGCAACAATGGTTTCTTTATTAGCCAGTGCTACATTAATTCCTAACTCTAAGGCCTTTAGAGTAGGCTGTATGCCACTAGCACCAGATATGGCTGCCACTACTAAGTCAAGTTCTGTTTCAACTAAACTACGAAGAATTCCATCTATCCCCAACATTACATTTATGGGTAAATGCTCTAAAGCAGCTTTTGCTTTATGAAAGCTTCCTTCATCGGTAAGAATCACAAATTGGGGCTGGTATTTAAGGGCCTGTTGGATAATTAGTTCAGTATTTTTATGGGCAGATAGAATTTGTATTTTAAATCCCTTGATTTCATCAATTACTTGTAAGGTTTGAGTTCCTATAGAACCGGTACTACCTAAAAGGGCAATGTTTTTCAATTTATCTTCTCCTTCGTTTATTTTTTGCTTGTATAAACGACTTATTATTCACCCCATCTTATTTATCCAAAAAAATTAATAGATAAAATAATGCAGGTGCTGTTAATATTGTACTATCAAATCGATCTAAAATACCTCCATGGCCAGGAATTATTTTACCTGAATCTTTTATTCCTGCTAATCTTTTAAAACAGCTTTCTGCCAGGTCTCCTACTTGCCCTAGTACAGAGATTAAAAATGCTGTAACAAATAAGATAGGTAATGTAAAGATTGGGAAGAAAATATTGAACATAAACGCAGCCAGCAGACTTAATAACAAGCCTCCTATTGCGCCTTCAATAGTCTTATTTGGGCTTACCAGTGGGGCTAGTTTTGTCTTTCCTAAAAACCTGCCGGCAAAGTAAGCTCCTGTATCAGTTGACCAGATTACTAAAAATAAATATATTAAAACAAGTGCACCATTAGGAATATTCCTTAATAAAACTATGTGGGTTAATGACCAACCAACATATATTAAGATAAAAATGCTAGCTGCAATGTCCTCTAAATTGATCTTTGGGTATTTTAATACAGAAAGAAATAAAATAATTAAAAAACTTAATCCCAATCCATAATTAAACCAGTTTGCAGATTGGGTCCAAGCACCCCAGATCAGGACTAACTCACCTAATATTATTGGAAACATAAGTATTTTATTGCCTCTATTCTTTAACATTGCTTTAAATTCAAATGTACCATTAATAATTAGAAATAAAACAGCTAATGCTAACCAACTCTCACCTATTGATATGATAAAAACCAACAAGGGTATACCTATTAATGCACTAACAATTCTTAACCACAGCATGATTACACCACACTTAACTAAAATTTAATCCACCAAATCTTCTCTCACGATTTTGGAAATCATATATAGCATCAACTAGATGCTGGGGCTTAAAATCAGGCCATAATACATTAGTAACCCAAAATTCAGTATATGCCAGCTGCCATAAAAGGAAATTGCTAATTCGCATTTCCCCGGAAGGCCGAATCATCAGGTCGGGGTCTGGCTGATTATGGGTATATAAGAATTGTCCTATTAGCTCTTCATTAATTTCTTCACAAGTTAATTCACCCTTTTTTATCTTTTGACAAATCAAGCTTACAGCCTGAGTTATTTCAGTCCTGCCTCCGTAATTTAGAGCAACGTTTAAAACTAGTTTATCATTTTCTTGGGTACTATTTCTTGCATTGATTATATATTCCAATGTTTTTTCCGGTAAATCTTCAATTTTGCCAATAGGATTGATTCTTACACCATTCCTATGTAAAATATCCAGTTCTCTTTGGATGTATTCAATAATTAAGTTCATTAAAGTGCTAACCTCTTCTTTGGGTCGTTTCCAGTTTTCGGTAGAAAAGGCATATACAGTTAAGTAAGGTATTTTTATATCTAAACAAAACTGAACAATATTTTTAAGGGACTCCACGCCGGCACGATGTCCAGCTACCCTAGGCAGCCCTCTCTTAGAAGCCCATCTGCCATTACCATCCATAATTATGGCGATATGCTTTGGCAATGGTTTAGCTAGTATATCCTCTTTATTAATAGATTTTTTCCTAGAAAAAAAAGCCATTATAACCTCCACTTTTACTGTCTTTTCCTTATATATAATATAAGAAAACCCCCTTTATGTAAACTATAGGGGGTTTATATGAGAAATTATAAAGCCGAACTTGTTCAGATGGAGTTTTGACTCCACCTGAACTTAGGGAGACTTATCCTAATTCCTTATCTCCCGCTTATAGAAGCGGGAGTCTTATACGATTGGATAAACCTAGCATATTGTTATGATAAGTAACAACTAATTCTACATTTTTAGGAAAACCTTCTCTTATTCTAACAATCTTAATGGCACCGGGCGGGTTATTTAAGTACTTTATATCATTAATATTATAGCCCAATTCTATCAATTCCTTTTGGGCATCTTCAAAATCACAAGCTAAAAGAGCATTTAGTTCCATGGCTTAAATCTCCATTATCTCCTGTTCTTTATTACTAAGCACTTTATCCACCTCAGCAATATACTTATCCGTTACTTTTTGTACGTCTTCTTGAGCCTTTTTGCCCTCATCCTCAGTAATATCTTTAGATTTTTCTAAAGATTTAAAGTGATCATTTGCATCTCTACGAATATTTCTAATACCTACCCTAGCATCCTCGGCTTTTTTCTTAATAACTTTAACAAGCTCTTTTCTTCTTTCCTGCGTTAATTGGGGGATGATAATCCGAATAACAGTTCCATCACTTGAAGGATTTAATCCCAAGTCAGATTTTAAAATCCCTCTTTCAATATTGGGAATAATACTCTTGTCCCAAGGCTGGATAACTAGGAGTCGGGCTTCAGGTGCATTTACATTAGCCATTTGGTTAATGGGTGTAGGTACACCATAATAATCAACCTGAACTTTTTCTAAGATAGCCGGATTTGCTTTACCTGCTCTTAAACTGGCAAAATCTTTTCGTAAAACTTCAATGGTTTTCTGCATTCTTTCTTCCGAATCCATAATAATTTCATCAATCATTTTTTTCCCTCCCAACATAGGTTCCAATATTTTCACCCATTATTACTTTTTTAATATTACCTGTTTCATTAAGACTAAAAACAATTATTGGAATATTATTATCCATACAAAGGGATGTTGCAGTAGAATCCATAACACCAAGCCCTTTATTTAATACATCAATATAACCCAAGTCACTAAATTTTTTCGCACCAGGATTAGTAACTGGATCAGCATCATATACACCATCTACTTTTTTTGCCATTAATATCACTTCTGCTTCAATTTCAGCTGCCCTTAAAGCCGCTGTAGTATCTGTAGAAAAATAGGGATTTCCTGTTCCTGCTGCAAAGATTACTACTCTGCCTTTCTCAAGATGGCGAATAGCTCTTCTTCTAATATATGGCTCGGCAATTTGCCGCATTTCGATGGCTGTTTGGACTCTGGTTACAACCTGGTGGTTTTCCAAAGCATCTTGTAAAGCTAAAGAGTTTATTACTGTTGCTAACATTCCCATATAATCTGCAGTGGCCCTATCCATTCCCCTCGAGCTGCCCGCAACACCTCGCCAAATATTACCGCCTCCTACTACTATGGCTACTTCTACTCCTATGTCAACAATTTCTGAGACTTGATGGGCGATAGAATTTAATATTTCTTGGTTTAATCCATAACCAAAATCTCCGGCTAAGGCTTCTCCACTGAGCTTTACAATAACCCGTTTGTATTTAGGCTGATTCATAAGGCATAATACCTCCAGTATATTATCTTCTACATTTTACCTATAATTCCTTTTTTCTATTCCTTTAAAAAAGAGAACACAATGTGTTCTCCTTGTGGCTATTTTTTATTAACTTCAGCCATTACTTCATCAGCAAAATTATCTTTTTTCTTTTCAATACCTTCACCTAATTCATACCGACTAAATCTACGAATATTGATATTTTCACCGATTTCGACAATAGCCTCGGATATCATTTTGCTTACTGTTTTATCACTGTCTTTGATAAATGGTTGTTCTAACAAACACACATCTTTATAATATTTTTCTATACGTCCTTCAACCATTTTATCAACAATGCTTTCAGGTTTGCCTTCATTTAAAGCTTGAGCTCTCAATATTTCTTTTTCTTTTTCAATCAGTTCTTGAGGAACTTCTTCTTTTTTAATAAATTCCGGTTTGCTTGCAGCAATTTGCATAGCTACATTTCTCGCTAATTCTTGAAATTTCTCGGTTTTAGCAACAAAATCCGTTTCACAGTTTACTTCAACTAAAACACCAATTTTACCACCCATATGTATATAAGAAGCAACAACTCCTTCAGCAGCAATTCTACCTGACTTTTTAGCTGCCGCCGCTAAACCTTTTTCCCTTAGGTATTCTATTGCCTTTTCTATATTTCCATTGGTTTCCACAAGAGCTTTTTTGCAATCCATCATTCCCGCACCGGTTGTTTCTCTCAATTCTTTTACCATTCCAGCAGAAATAGTCATATAAGTACCCCCTTTTATTTTTTCATTTGGTAAAAAGAAGGGGTAGCCACAACTGGGGTCCCTGTTCCCCGTTTGGTTACCCCCTTTATACAATGTGTTATTCTCCAGCCGCTAGATTAGCATCACTTTGTTTAGCTTCTAAAACCGCATCTGACATAACAGATGAAAGTAATTTAACTGCTCTAATAGCATCATCATTACCAGGAATCACATAATCAATTTCATCCGGGTCACAGTTAGTATCAACTATTGCAACAACTGGTATACCTAACCTTTTTGCTTCTGCAACAGCAATACGTTCTTTTCTCGGGTCAATAACGAAAAGTGCACCTGGAAGTTGTGGCATATTCTTGATACCACCTAAAAATCTTTCCAAACGTTCGCTTTCAGCCCTTAACTTAATTACTTCTTTTTTGGGTAAAACGGACATTGTACCGTCTTCTTCCATTTTTTCTAGTTCAAAAAGACGATCAATCCGTTTTTTAATAGTATTATAGTTGGTCAGCATTCCGCCCAACCATCTTTCATTAACAAAATATTCTCCACATCTTATGGCTTCATCTTTTACAGTTTCCTGAGCTTGCTTTTTTGTACCTACAAAGAGAATGGGCTTTCCGTCCATTGCTACTTCACGAACAAATTCATATGCTTCAACTACTTTTTTTACAGTCTTTTGTAAATCAATAATATAAATACCATTCCGCTCGGCAAATATATATGGAGCCATTTTGGGATTCCAGCGTCTTGTTTGATGTCCAAAATGAACGCCTGCTTCTAAAAGTTGTTTCATGGAGACTATAGCCATTGTTTCGGCACCTCCTTTCCTCGTTGGTTTTTTTCCTCCGCCTTCTTCAACTCTATTTTAGACCTAAGCGGCACCCTAAAATAAATCCAAAGACGTGTGTAGTAACACCAAAAGTTATTTTATCACAGTAGATTAATTTAAGCAATATCTTATTCCGGAAATTATCAGTAAATTATCAGTAAAGGGAGTAAACATAAGTATATTATAAAGCATCATCACTATATAGATGTAAAACCATAGAGACTTGGTCTTGCCCAACCCCTAAGTTTTGAGAAATATCTTTAATACTCCAGCCTGCTTTAGCTAATTGGAGCATCGATTGTTGTTTTGGCGACATCTTTAATTCATATGCTTTCTTTTCCTTTTTATTATTACGAATATTTCTAGTAGTAATTGGTCTATTAGCATTTGGAATTTCCATTGAGGTCTTTTCAATATCAATTAAAACTTCTTTGCCTTTTTCAATTTTTTGCTCTAATTCATTTAACATTTCATCAGAAATTTTCATGTACTGCTCATAAAGTTTTTCTAAATTACTCTCGATGGCTTTAGCTTCAGCAATAGCTTTTAAGAATACATTTGCATGCATCCTCATAAATAGCCAAACTATCAGCAAAGTTGTTAAAACTCCTAAAATATATCCTATCATTTTTTCACCTATATATGAATATCTAATATATTACCTAGATGTTTTGGTGAGATTTCTTCTTTCTCTTCTTTCTCTTCTTGCTCCCTTGGTTTAGATGAATTGTTTCGCCTTTTAGACCCATCTTCATTAGATTCTTTGTTATTATCCATTATTTTTGTTTCACTATACTCTGATTTGTTTACAGAGATTTCTCTAACATTAATATCTCGGCGCAGCTCAACTCCGGTATGGTGACTTTGATTCTGTTGATGTTGTAATTGTAATTGCTGAATTTTACCTACATCGTGACTTCGAGGAACGAGGACCTGCATATCTATAGCTTTTAAAGACATTCATTTCACTCCCCTTTTTCATCATCTAAAGGAGAAATACTGATATCTACACCTTTTTGCCGCAACATAACCTTATATTGTTCCGTAGTAAAATGTTTATTAGCCCGCCCGATAACGACATTTACTCCGCAATTAATTACTCCTGATACTTTAATATATCCGTCTTCAAGTTCCTTAATTTGCTCCTCTAGCTTTTGTTTAATTAAGGATAAATCTTCCTCCTGTTTTTCTAATTGACTTTTTGTGAGAAGTAATTTAGTTAATAATGTATTTTTATCTGCAGGAAGATTGCCTATTTTTTCTTTTAAGTCGCCTAAAAGTTTTATTCCTTTCACTGTTTTTTCATAGTTTCCTTTTGAATGTACAAGTTGTCCACAGACATCTTTATATTCTAAACGCAGTTCCGGTTTTAGTCCGACTTCTATAGTTGTAAAAGTTGCAAGATTTGAACCCATATTTTTGCAAATCAGGGCTTTACCCGCCCGACAAATACCTCCTACTACTAAACCTTTTCTTCCACCAACCTGTATTGTTGATCCACTGTTTACAATGCTATGCATAACTGCTTCATTAACTATAACATCTTCACCAGCACTGATATGGGCATATTCCACGAAATTACAGTAAACACTACCTGAAGCTTCGACTTGACTCTTTTTTAGTCCCCTGACTCCTTTTTTGATAAAAATATTCCCGGAAGCAAAAACGTGTCCACCTTCTACACTCCCGTATATTTCCACATCACCCTTGGCTTTAACACTAAAACCATCTTTAATATTACCTTTTATCACTACATTTCCTACAAAATCAATATTCCCGGTAGAAAAATCAACATCACTGTTCACCTCAAAGACAGGTAGTACCGAAATCCGACGATCTGCTATTACAACATGACCCTCACAGCTAGCATATCCTTTTAAACAATCTTCTGATAAGACTAAATTTTTACCTATAGGAAGAATAGCATCTTTTCCGTTTAAGGCAGGTATCTCCCGTCCAGTAATTGTAATACCTGGCGTTCCTTTTGTTGCAGGGATTTTCTCAACTAGAAGTTGTCCTTTTTGTACGATTTGAATTAAACTAATATTATAAAAATCCACTTTTCCATTTTCTAATTCCTTCGGTTTTATTTTTAACCCTTTTTCATGAAAATAGTATTTTATCTCTGCATTATTACCTGCCATTGGTTCGCGACCTTTGGCAATAGGCAGCCTTCTAACAAGCTTATTTTCTGCTATTGCAATCATAATTTTTACTTCATCAACACCATAGGTAACCCCTCTACTGATTAACATACCTTTTATATCAGACAAATTTGTTTTCTGTTGACCCTCAATGGCTGGGAAAATCGTCAAATATGCGTTTAATAAATGTTCATCAACCTCAACATCAAATATTTCACCTAAATCTAAATTCAAACTATCAGTTAGCTTAAATGGCTCTAATGAATTTGCCGCAATCCATTGTTCCAGTGTTTGGTAGTTTATTTGTACTTTTCTTAATGTCAATTCTTTTTTTAGTATAGCTAGAACTGGTTCCCTGTCCTCAGTGTCCGTGGTTACATATAACCCATCTTTTTTTAATATAAATCTATATAAGTCTATTCTTCCACACCTCCTATTCTTAAATTAATTAAAGAGAAAACACCAGTTTCATTTTTCCTTTCATCTTTAAAATAGCCTTTTTATGAATTTGAGATATCCGCCCTTCTGTTAATTCCAAAATCTTGCTGATTTCCTTTATTGTTAATTCCTCATAATAAAATAGAGTGATTACTAATTTTTCCTTTTCATTTAAACCAAGTAAAGCTTTTTCTAAATGTATCTTCATTTCGTCTTTTTCAAGACTCTCAATAGGATCTGGGCTTGTATTATCTGGTAAAAAGTCACCAAAAGTGAAGAAATCACTTTCGCCATTATCTATTGGCTGTTCTAAAGATATTATTGACAAGTTACCTACAACTTGAAGTTGTTTTTCCAATTCATCTTTACTTATTCCCATAAATTCCGCCACTTCATAATCAGAAGCACTTCTTCCAAGTTTTTGTTCTAGTAAGAAATAGGCCTTTTCAATTTCTTTAGCTCTTCTTCTTAAGGATTGGGGGGCCCAATCCATCTTTCTTAAACCATCAATAATTGATCCTCTTACTCTTAAAACTGCATAACCTTCAAAGTTATTGTTTTGCTTAGGATCATATTTATTTATTGCATCAATAAGCCCAAAAGAACCATAAGATAAAAGGTCATCAAAATCAACACTACCCGGTAAGCCGTAATAAATTCTTTGAGCACAATACTTTATTAGAGGGGCATATGATAATATTAAATGCTCCCTATTTTCGCCACTGGGATTATTAAAGAATTGCTGCCACAGTTCTTTTCTGTCATCCATCACACCACTCCCGATTTAGACAATCTTTTCCCCTTGATTAATTGTTTTAATATGCAGTTTACCGTTTTCCGGATCAAAGGTTATTGTTCTTCCAAAATTACCTCCAGTATCTTCAGCCACAATTCTAATCCGCAACAGTTCTAAATGTTTTTTTACAGCTTCAGTATTTCTATCACCAATTCTCATAATACTACTTGTACCAGCAAAATTAAACATTTGGGCACCACCGGCAATTTTAGCAAAAATACGACTTTTTTCTGCACCTAAAACAAGCATTTTGTTTATTATCTCAACTAATGCTGTGTCAGCATATTTTGCTTTATTTTGGTTGTTTCTGGCCTGTGCACTATCTGGAAGCATAATATGTGCAAGCCCTCCCACTTTGCTTCCTGTGTCATAGAGACAAATACCCACACACGAGCCTAAACCGGTTGTAATTAGTTTTTGAGGTGCTTTACAAACAGCAAGATCAGCCATGCCAACTTTAATTACATCCATTTAAAATACAACTCCTAATTCCCTAAACATAATTTCTAAAGAACCTGGTTCTGGTAAAAGGAAAAAATGCCCCTTGACTTCCTTTTCTTCTTCCTCAAATACACTTTCAATTACAAGAGCATAATCACTTACTTCTCCATAAAGCTGTAAAACATTTCCCAAAATTGCTCCTACCATATCAAAAGCAAGGGCAGGCACCGAAGGATTAAACTCCATGTTCGTGAACCCGCTTAAAGCAGTTAAATATGACCCGGCTAATATATTTGTAACTTCCTTTAAAGCCGATATATCCAACTCATCTAAAGTTATAGTTGCTGTTTCTTGCTTACCAACTAGAATTTTTAAAAATAACTTTAGACTTTCTTCAGGTATCACAAAAAGTATACTCATTGGTGCCTTTGCCTCAACCTGCAAATATCCTCCCGCCACAGGGGTGTCATCACCACCCATTAGTTCTACAACTTGGGAGAAAGGTAAAATAAATATATTGGGGACAGACATATTTATTTTTTTATTGAGCAGGGTAGACAAAGCTGTTGCAGCATTTCCTGCACCTATATTTCCAATTTCTTTTAAAGCATCTTTTTGTAAACAATTTAGTTGTTCAAAATCCATTTAACTCACTCCTTAGAATTAGCTGTTTTGTCATTGTTTTCAGACCCTAACTCTAAAATTTCTTGTAAATCAAGTAAAATAATTAAACGGTTATCATGTTTTCCCACTGCCTGAACATATTTATTGTCTAAAAACTCAATTAGATTAGGTTCTTCAATATTTTCTTTAGTAATCCGTTGTACTTCTGTAACACTATCCACTATAATCCCGACTTTTAAATCAGAAACATTAAGAATAATAATCCTGGTATTGTTATCATTATTTTTTTCTTCATTTATTCCGAATCTTTTTCGCAGGTTAACTACCGGTACAACATTACCTCTTAGATTAATTACCCCGGTAAGATAACTTTGTGCTTTGGGAACCCTTGTAACCAAAGTGGGGCGAATTATTTCCTGAACGTTTAAAATATTGACCCCATACTCTTCATTTGCTAAGCGAAATGCAACAATTTGAATATCATCCATCTATATACCCCCTCTAAAACAGTGTTCCTACATCTAGAATTAAGGAAACCTTACCATCACCTAGGATAGCAGCACCAGCAATTCCCGGTATACCTAAAAGCAGTTTCCCTAAAGATGTGATTACTATCTCCTGTTGTCCTATTAACTCGTTGACAACTAACCCTATCTGTTTTTCACCTTTTCTTACCACAACCACATAAACTTCTTCGGAGTTTTCAGTGCCTCCAGCCTCAAAAATTTCTGATAATCGTATTAAGGGTAAGACTTTACCCCGTAAAACCATTACTTCCTGACCTTGTATATTCTTTATCAAGTCATCGGTAATACCAGTAGTTTCATCAATATTAGCAAGAGGTACAGCATATATTTCAGTCCCTAGTTTTACTAGTAGGGCCTGAATAATAGCCAAGGTTAATGGTAATTTAATAGTAAACTTTGTTCCTTCACCTTCTCTATTTTCTACATACACTTTTCCACTCAAAGCTTGGATTTTCGATTTTACTACATCAAGGCCTACTCCCCTACCCGAAACATCAGTAATAGTACTTGCGGTACTAAAGCCTGGACTAAAAATTAAATTAAGGATGCTGTTTTGGTCCATTTGTTCAAGCTCTTTATTTGTTACAACACCTTTTTCTAAAGATTTTTCTTTAATTTTATTAAGGCTTATTCCTTGTCCATCATCTTGAACAATAATAACAACAGAATTTCCTTCTTGTCTTGCAATAAGCCTTAAAGTACCAACCTTATTTTTACCTTTACCATTTCTTATTTCAGGATTTTCAATTCCGTGGTCAATAGCATTTCGTAATAAATGAACCAAAGGATCTCCGATCTCATCTATAACTGTTCTATCTAATTCTGTTTCTTTACCTTCTAAGATTAAATTAACCTCTTTTCCAAGCTCTTTAGAAAGGTCTCGAACCATTCTAGGGAACCGGTTAAATACCTGTTCTATTGGCACCATCCGAACATTCATAACTACATTTTGCAGATCTGTTGTTATTCTATCAATTTGTTCCACCGTTTCATTTAAAGACGCTACATCATTTGTCCTAAAAATCTGTTCTAGTCTGGTTTTATTAATTACTAATTCTCCTACTAAGTTCATTAAGTTATCTAATTTATTTATATCAACCCGAACTGTTTGGTGAATTTTTGTCTTAACATTATTTGTTATTTCTTTAGTTTCTTCTTGATCCAAGCCCACATCTGCATTCTCAGCATTTTCTGTATTATCATAGCTATAAATCTCAAGCTTACCTATTGATATCTCACTAATTTGATTAATTATTTTTAGAATATTTTCCTTATCTTTATTAGATACAAAATAAACTGTAAATTGATTATCAAACTTTTCATCTTCCAAATCCTGGGAACTAGGTACAGATTTTATTATTTCCCCAATTGCCTCTAGACTTTTAAAGACCATAAAAACCCTGACTGATTTCATAACACAATCAGACGATATATTTATCAAGCATCTATAAATATTTAAATTTTGTTTTTGTGCTTCAATTATTACTTTTTGCTCATATTCATTTAATTCTTTCCAGGAGTTATTTGCTAATTCATTAATAGTATCAATATTGATGTTATGAGTAGGGTTTTCAAAATTATTTAATTGAATAATTAAATACGAGATATCAATTTCTTTCTTTTTACCTTGGATAATGTTTTCTAGCATTTGCTCTAAAGTATCCACACAGGCAAATAATAAATCACTTATTGCAGAAGAAAGAACTAAATCCTTTTCCCGGATTTTCACTAATAAACTCTCCATTTTATGGGTAAGTTCTGTGATCTGCTCAAAACCCATGGTTGCAGCCATCCCTTTCATGGTATGGGCCGCCCGAAATATCTCATTTATAGGTCCATCATCACCAGGTTTTTTTTCAATCTTTAGTAAGCCTTCATTTAATAATTGTAAATGTTCCCGTGTTTCCTCGATAAACAACTCCATATACTCACTTTTATTCATTTGACCACCTCCAGACTATAAGATTAGATTTAAGCTTTTGATAATTTCGTTAGGAATATTAAATAAGGGAACTATCTTGTCCACACATCCTGCTTGTATAGCTGCTTTAGGCATTCCGTAAACAACACAGGTATTTTCCGCCTCGGCTATAGAAATACAGTTTTTTTGTTTTAAATTAATAAGCCCATCCCTTCCGTCATGACCCATACCGGTCATTATTACAGCTACGACTTTATTAATATCTGTTTTGGCCACTGAATTAAACAAAGCATCTACTGAGGGTCTATGACCTGTAATCAATGGTCCCTGGTGTATGTATAAGTATGGCTGACAAATATTTTTTACCTTTACTTCCATTTGATAATTACCCGGTGCGATGTATACAACACCTGGTTTAATTTCCTCACCGTTTTCTCCCTCTTTTACTTCTAAATGAGTTAAACTGTCTAGTCTATGGGCTAAAGACTTTGTAAAACCAGGAGGCATGTGTTGAACTACAAGAATAGCGGCATTTGTTATTTCTTTTAAATTCTCGATAAGTTTATGCAGAGCTTTAGGTCCTCCCGTTGAAGTACCAATTAATACCAAGGGGAAACCTAGTTGACTAGAATCATTTTTTATAAATGGCTTATTAACTAAAGTCTTTTCTACATTAATACTTAAAGGAGGATTATATAATTGCTTTAAATTAGCCTTGGAGGCAAGTATTATTTTTTCTACGATTTCCTTTTCTACTTCATGAATATTTAAAGATATTGAACCTCCGGGTTTTTGTACAAAGTCAATAGCACCCTTAGCTAAGGCTTGGATAGTTATATCAGCTCCGGCTTGAGTTAATGAACTAAGCATAATTACTGGTGTAGGAGCAATAGTCATGATTTTTTCTAAAGCCTCTAAGCCGTTCATTTCAGGCATCTCTACATCTAAAGTAATTACATCTGGATTTAGTAAACTTAATTTGGCTATAGCATCCTTTCCATTTCTGGCAGTCCCCGCCAATTCAAGATTACTATCTTTAATTACAATGTCGGAAATTACTTTTCGCATAAAGGCTGAGTCATCTACAACTAAGACCCGGATCCTGGACATTACAACACCCCTTTTCGGATCAGTTCTCTTTGTCGCTCGAAAACATATTTTATTAATTTATCTATAATCTTTTCAGGAACATCAAGATATTTGATTCCAATCAAATATCGTTGATTATTATCTTTTTCTTCAGTATAAACCCGCATAACCTTTGCAGTGCATGAAATAATCTCAGTAGGAAGAAATACATTTATTTTTAAAATATCCCCTTTTATTAGTTTGCTTTTTGAAACAAACTGGGCACCACCACCACTTAAATCACGAATAAAGGCCTTTTTGAAAGCATCCTCATTAGCTAATTTATATTCTAACTGCAGATTAGTTGGAACTCTTACAGAAAGCCGTCTCTGAACCTTTTTTTTCTTATAAGGCCATTCTAAAAAAACTAAAGGAATAGGTTCAAAAGTACGGTCTCTTACTTTGCAGTAGTAAGCATAGGAGGCTGAGTTATCCCAATGCCAAAGTATTACCTCCTGACCGGGTCTTAAAGGTACATAGTTTCCTTTATCAATAGGCATCCCAATAGCTATACCCTCTTGTTTAATATCTTCAACCCTAGTCCTATATGTATCACTAAAATCTGTATTTAGTTCTACTTCAATTTCTATAATCTGATTGATTTTTAAAAAATCCAACATCAAGCTCACCTACCCCATTGACAAAAATAAACACAATACAATGCTATGTCTTAAAAAAGGAAACAATCTTATAAAAATAATCTTTAAGACCATTGGCTTGATTAGTCTCATAAAGCTGATTACACATTTTAGAAGCTAAACTATAAATTCCATCAGCAGCTTTTGAAGTAGGACTATCTAATAAAAATGGCTGCTGTTTTTTTACAGCTAATGGCACAGCCTTATCATCAAGTATAAATCCGAATATTTCTAATTTGCAATTTTTTAAAAATCTACTAACAACAATTTTCAGCTTATTAGCTGCAATTTCCCCTTCTTCATAATCAATGGCCTTATTAATAACTAATTTTATAACACCTATATATTTATGTTTGTTTAAGGTTTTTATTAAACCATATGCATCAGTAAGGGAAGTAGGTTCCGGAGTTGTTATTACAATAATTTCATCGGCAGCTAATGTGAAGTTTAAAACACTTTTTGAAATACCAGCCCCGGTATCAATTAATAAATAATCACTTTCCTTTTCCAAAGATGAAAGTTTTAATAAGAATCTTTCTAGCTCCCATTCTTTTAAATCAGCAAGCTCAGAAATCCCTGAACCACCAGGTATTATTTTAATACCATTTGGTCCTTCTAAAATAATATCAGCAATATCCTTTTCTCCATTAATAACGTGATATAAGTTGAATTTAGGTGAGACACCAAGAATAACATCAATATTTGCTAAACCTAAATCAGCATCTAATATTAGAACACGTTGTCCAAATTCAGCCAAAGCTAAACCTAAATTTAAGGTAAAATTTGTTTTTCCTACACCACCTTTGCCTGATGCAACAGTAATAACCTTGGTGAACTTTTCATTACCACTTAAATCATGCTCTGCCTTCATTTTTAAGTTCTTAGTCAATGCCCTTAATCGGTCAAGTTGGGAACTCATCTGGCACCATCCCTTAAAATAAGTTGAGCAATTTTATCTTGATCTGCTATTTCAATGTCATCAGGAACACTCTGTCCGGTAGTTACATAGGAAAGATACTTTTTGGTTTTTTGAATAACATTTAATATTGGACCATAAGTAGAAGTTTCATCAAGTTTAGTGAATATTATTCTATTAAAATTTAATTTTTCATATTTTACAACTATTTCCAACATATCTTTATATTTAGTAGTTGCACTTAAAACCAAAAATATTTCATCAGGTTCGGCTGCATCCAAAAAACCTTTTAATTCGCCCATTTGTAAAGCATGTTTATGACTACGACCGGCGGTATCTATAAAAATCAGATCTTTATCAGAATGATTTATAATACTGTTTTTCATGTTTTGAGGGGTGAATACAACTTCTACTGGAATTCCAATAATGTCACCAACTGTTTTTAGCTGTTCAACGGCAGCTATTCTATATGTATCAGAAGTAATTAGAGCAATACTTTTTTGATTATTTAAAGCAAAATTTGCGGCTAATTTAGCAATAGTTGTAGTTTTTCCCACTCCGGTAGGCCCTACCAAAGCCAAAACTTGTTGTTTTCTTTTTTTATGAATAATAATTGGTTTAGGTTTTTTAATTATGCGGCAAATATTATCTAAAAATTGCATTCTAATAAATTCCATATCTTCATATTTGGCAGGAGGAACGCTATCTAAAGATTTCTTAATCAACCTTTTGGCTAGTTTTCCTTCAACTTCATTATCTATTAAACAATGATAAAAATGCTCTCCTACTTTATTTAAACCGATATTTAAACTGGCGTTTTCAATCTGTTCCATCATTTCCTGCATCAACATTCTCATATCTTGCAGTTCATTGGAACCGTTTTTTAAATTTATCTCTAAGTCATTTTCTATTAATTTTTCCTCAATTTCACTTATTTCTGAGATATCTTTTTGCTCAGTAACCTGTGGCCAAACAATTTGTTTTTTACTTTCCGGAATTTCTTTTGGCGTTGGAGGAGGAGCATGTACAGGATATTCATTATCAGTTGCTGCAGTTACCTCTACAAATTCTTTAGCAAAAAGACCCAGAAATCCGCCTTCCTTAAATCTTCGGGTATGAAGGATGACCGCTTCTTTTCCCATTTCAATCTTAACCTGCAACATAGCTTCTTGAATATTATTTGCCACAAATCTTTTTACTCGCATCTAAATATTCACCACCCCTACGGCCTCAATATCAATATTAATTGGGATTTCATTATATGATAATACAGGTATATTAGGGTAATTGCGTTCTATCAGCCTATGAAAATAGAGTCTCACCATTGATGGACACAAAATCACAGTTTGAATTCCTAATAACGAGGATTGTTCTAGCGCGCTATTTAATGACCTTAATATTTGCTGGGCTTTCTGAGGCTCAATTGCTAAGTAATTACCTTGCTCAGTTTCTTTAACACTATTTCTTATGATCTGCTCCACTTCAGGGCTCAAAGTAATCACTGAAATCCTATCATTTTCATCAGTATAAATATTTGTTATCTGTCTTCCTAAGGCCTGTCTCACGTATTCAGTTAATAAGTCTATATCCTTAGTAACAGGTGAATAATCACTTAAAGCCTCCAAAATTGTTACCATATCCCGTATAGGAACCTTTTCTTTTAATAAGTTTGCAATAACTTTATGAACTTCACTCAATGTCATTAACTGAGGAATTATTCCATCAACAACTGCAGGTGAATCCTTCTTAACATAATCAATAAGAGCCTGCAAATCCTGCCTTGTTAAAATTTCCGCAGCATGATTTTTTATAAATTCCGTCAAGTGTGTTGCTAGCACAGATGGCGGATCTACCACAGTATAACCTGATATTTCTGCTTCATCTCTTTGCTCTTCTCGAATCCAAGTTGCAGGCAAACCAAAAGCAGGTTCTTTAGTTTCAATACCAGCTAAAGGAGCTGCATCACCTGGATTCATGGCAAGATAATTATCCAAAAGCAACTCACCATGGGCCATATGGACACCTCTAAGTTTTATTAGATATTTGCTGGGCTCTAACTGCATATTATCTCTAATTCTTACCGGTGGAACAACTAAACCTAATTCAAGAGCAATTTGACGTCTTATTAGAACTACCCGATCGAGCAAATCTCCTCCTTGACTTGTATCTACTAGAGGAATCAATGCATAGCCCAGCTCC
Organism: Clostridiaceae bacterium BRH_c20a; assembly: GCA_000961765.1. Classification (GTDB taxonomy): domain Bacteria; phylum Bacillota; class Peptococcia; order Peptococcales; family BICA1-8; genus BICA1-8. Next base: position 106,408 of record LADT01000002.1, read on the forward strand.
AATTCTAATGTATCAATATTTAATAAAGAATAAACACTTTCTGGTTTTTTAATTTGTTCTACTTCAATATTTTCTTCTGCTTGAGCCTGTTTATCTTTGGAATCCTGGATAGATTTATGCATTAAATAGGCTAAAATTCCACATACGAAAGCAATAAAAAGAAAAGGGAATGTTGGCAGACTAGGAACCAAACCTAAAAGAGTTAGTACTAAAGCAGTAATAGTTAGTACTTTGGGATGGGAAAAAATCTGCCTAGTTAAGTCTTGCCCAAGATTTGATTCTGAAGCAGCTCTAGTTACCGTAATACCTGTGGCTGTAGATAAAAGCAGAGCCGGAATTTGAGAAACTAATCCATCTCCTACAGTCAATAAAGTAAATGTTGCGGCGACCTCTGCCAAGGAGCCCATCTGAAGCTGAAAGGTACCTACTATTATACCGCCTAATATATTAATAATAATAATTACAATGCCGGCAATGGCATCTCCTTTAACAAATTTACTAGCCCCATCCATTGCTCCATAAAAATCAGCTTGTCTTTGAATATCAACCCGCCGTTTCCTGGCATCAATTTCATTTATTAAACCCGCATTTAAATCAGCATCTATAGCCATTTGTTTACCAGGCATGGCATCTAAGGTAAACCTCGCCGCAACTTCTGCTACCCTTTCAGACCCTTTGGTAATTACAACAAATTGGATAACTACCAAAATCAAAAATACTATTAATCCTACAATTGGATTACCCCCAACTACAAAGTTTCCAAACTGGGCAATAACCTCACCGGCATAACCATGTAATAATATTAATCGAGTTGAAGAAACATTTAAAGCTAGACGGAATAGTGTCATAATTAATATTAATGAAGGGAAAACAGAAAATTCTAAAGGTTCCAAGTTATACATGGAAACAAGAATGATTATTAATGCAATGGTAATATTAAAAACAATTAAAAGGCTTAAAAGCCAATCAGGTAGAGGAATTATCATCATTACGATAATTCCAATAATTCCAAAGGCAATAATCAAATCACTATGTTTAAAGATTCTATTAATAACCGATGTTTCCGATCCTGCCATCTATGTGCCTCCTAAGCTTTTTGCTTGAGTCGATAAACAAAGGCTAAAATTTCCGCAACAGCTTGAAACATGTCTTCCGGGACTTGTTGGTTAATATCAACATTATGAAATAAAAGTTGCGCTAAGGGCTTATTTTCTACAGTAACTATACCGTTTTTATGTGCTAATTCCTTTATTCTCAGGGCTACTAAATCTTGTCCCTTTGCTACTACCATTGGAGCATCCATGGTTTGTGTCTCATATTTTAAGGCTACAGCAAAATGAGTGGGATTTGTAATAATAACATCAGCATGGGGAACCTCTTGCATCATTCTGCTCATAGCCATCTGCCGCTGTTTTTCTTTTATCTTGGCTTTCACTTGAGGATCTCCTTCAATATTTTTATACTCGTCTTTTATTTCTTGTTTGGACATTTTTAAATTTGTTTCATACTCATATTTTTGATATAGGTAATCTAAAATGGCTAAAAAGATTAAAAGCAAAATAACTTTCCAAAGAATTGTAAAAAGAATTTGACCCAAAAACTTAATTATAGCAGCAATTCCCATATCCATTAAATATGGGAAAGAATCAACATTGCTTTTAATACTCGAATATGTAATAAAGGAAATAAGTCCTATTTTACCAATAGATTTAAATAACTCGGCCAAGGCCTTTTTAGAAAAAATTCTTTTAAAACCTTCTAATGGATTTATGCGTGAAAGTTTAATCTGCAAAGGTTCCGTTGTAAATAAAAAACCTACCTGAACTAAATTTGCTATAACTCCCACAACCACTATTACTACTAACAAAGGCAGAATAAGCTTTAAAAATAAAATAACAAGGCTATTCAATAATGGAGCAATAGTTTCAACACTGATAATTCCAATGGTCATTTGGGACCAAAGATTGAAAATATATACTTGCATTTCTTCAAGCATAGCAGGAATAATTAACTTCAAAAGTAAAAATGCAACAAAAAGTATAACTGCCGAGTTAATTTCAGTACTCTTAAGTACTTGGCCACGTTTTCTAGCTTCCTGCCTTCTTTTGGGAGTAGCTTTTTCTGTTTTTTCTCCTGCAAACAATTGTAAGTTTAGATAATACTTCTTCATATCAGCACCTTGATAATTTGAAAGACATCTTTAAAAGATTTTTCAAATAAACTTGTTAGAAGATAAACATATAAAGGTATCATAAGCATTAAGAGGAAAAAACCTAATAAAATTTTCGCTGGCATTCCAACTAAAAATACATTCATTTGTGGAACAGTCCTGGCAATGATGCCCATTACAAAATCTGTTATAAATAAAGCACCTACTAATGGAGCGGATAGTTTTAGAGCTATCAAAAATAACTCAGAAGTAAATTCAATTAGTAAGTTAATCAAGGAGGAGTTAATATTAAAGCCTGCAATAGGCACTAGCTGATAAGAATAAAACAATGCCTCAAGAAGAAAGTGATGACCATTTATGAGAAAGAAAACCAAAACCGCTAGGAGATTTTTAAATGTACCCATCAAAGGGACTTGAAGGCCACTCTGAGGGTCCATAATGTTTACAATACCAAAACCCATCTGCATATCTATGCTTTGTCCAGCTAACTGAATTGCTGAAAACAATAGTTGTGCAGTAAATCCAATAACTATCCCAATGAGAAATTCACTAATCAATAAAAAAATATATCCAATATTAATCTCGGGAATGCTTGTTTTAGTATAAATCATAAAATATACCAAGACACTTAAAATTAGGGCACAGGCAATTTTTAGCTGGATAGGTATGTTGCGACTATTAAAAACCGGAGCAGATATGAAAAATCCAGTAATGCGTAAAATAATCGCTAACAATAAAGGGTAAAATTCAAACATTATGGCTATATTATCCATTTTTTTAAGATCCCAGCTTTGGAATTACTTCAAAAAGATTAGTGGTAAAATCAATTAATACATTTAACATCCAAGGTCCGGTTACAACAACTATAACTAGAATTACAATAAGTTTAGGCACAAAGGTAAGGGTCTGCTCCTGAATTTGGGTAGTAGCTTGAAAAATACTGACGGCAAGACCAATTAAGATACTTCCCGCTAATAAAGGACCAGCAATCAATAATACTGTATATACTGCTTCTTTTGCTATGTAAATAATATAATCCTGGGTCATTTATATATACCCCCTTAGCCAAAACTCAGCATCAAGGATTTCACTATGAGATGCCAGCCGTCAACTAGGACAAAAAGTAAAAGCTTAAAAGGTAAAGCAATCATCATGGGTGGGACCATTAACATCCCCATCGACATTAAAGTGCTAGCAACAACCATATCTATTACAATAAAAGGAATAAATATTAGAAAGCCTATTTGAAATGCAGTCTTTAATTCACTTATTGCAAAAGAAGGTATTAAAACATAAGTAGGTATGTCCCCTTTAACTTCTGGTCTCTCAATACCAGCTAAATCTATAAATAAAGCTAAATCTGTTTTTCTTGTATGTTCAAACATAAAATCCCGTATGGGCATCATAGCATTTTCAAAAGCTTGTCCTTGATCGATATTCCCCTCCAAATAAGGTTGTAGGGCATTTTGATTAACATCAGTCCAGACGGGTGCCATAATGAAAAATGTTAGAAAAAGGGCTAAGCCAACTAATACTTGATTAGGAGGCATCTGTTGGGTTGCTAAAGCATGTCTGACAAAAGACAAAACCACAATAATGCGGGTAAAGGATGTCATTAATATTAAAATAGCCGGTGCCAAACTTAAAATTGTTAGTATTGCAAGAAGCTGTAAGGTTAGAGCTGTATCCTGAGGAGTTTGGGCTTCTCTAATACCTAGTTCTAAGCTAGGAAAAGGTAAGGGCTCAGCAAAGGCACTACCGGGAAAAATAAAAAGGAAAAAAACCAAAAGGAAAATCCACTTATTCTTCATAAGTTTTTATCTCCTTTTTTATTGTTAAAATAAATTTCTTGTGTGTGCTTAATATGATGTTCTAATGATTCCTGAAAATTATTCTTTTTTTTAGGCTTAAAAAAATTAAGTTTAAGTTTTTGGGAATAATTATTTTTTACGGATATCCCTCTTAATTCATCCAATCTCACTTGATCATCAATAGTTGTAAGAATATTAATCTGTTGTTCGGTAATTCCCAAAACATATCCTTTATTTTCTATTTCCACTAAATAAATACCTCTGTTAGTACCTAAAGGCATATGGTCAAGTATTTGGATCCAATCACCATATTCCGTTTGGGGATTTGTTCCACGCACAAAAAACTTAACACCAAAATAGGTTAAAATAAGCACTCCCAAAACAGAAAGAATATATCTAAAAAGTAAGCTGCCAATTTTTATGGATTGGCTTATTTCAGTTTCTTCCTCAGTATTATCTAAATCAAGTTTGTCTTGATTAGATGCTGTTAAACCGGTAGTTATAGTTATACAAAACAATATTATTAGTAAAATAATTGACAATAGCTTATTTTTACTCATGATAATGCTTTTCTCACTGCCTCCAATACCCGATCAGGCTGGAAAGGCTTAACTATAAAGTCTTTAGCCCCGGCCTGAATAGCATCAATAACCATTGCCTGTTGACCCATGGCACTACACATAACAATTTTTGAATTACCATCAATTTCTTTTAATCTTTTTACAGCTTGAATACCATCCATTTCCGGCATTGTTATATCCATAGTAACCAGATCTGGGTTAAGCTCCTTAAATTTCTCAATTGCTACTTTACCGTTCTCAGCTTCACCTACAACATCAAAGCCATTTTTAGACAGAATATCCTTTATCATCATCCTCATAAATGCTGCATCGTCAACAATTAATACCTTATGTCCCATTAATTATTACTCCTCCTTATTGAAGATTTTTAACCCGTTCGAATGGACTGATAATATCTGTAATTCTAACTCCAAAATTCTCGTCAATTACAACTACTTCACCTTTTGCAAATAATTTACCATTTATTAGCATATCTACCGGCTCTCCTGCCAATTTATTAAGTTCAATTATTGAACCCGTTGAAAAATCCAATATTTCTTTTATAGTTTTATTAGTCCTGCCTAATTCCACCGAAACCTGTAGAGGAACATCCAATATTAAATCGAGATTTTGGGGTGGAGATTGGTGTATCTGTGGATTTAGTTGACTAAATTTGGCAGTCTGAACCATTACAGAATTCTGCTCAATGGCTTTTTCAGTCTTAGACTGCTTTTCTTCATGAGTAAATTTAGGATATTCTTCTGCTGGAGGTTCAGCATAGTTATCATTACTACTCATAAACGTTTGAGATTTTGTATTATAGTTATCAAATAGTTCATTAAGCATTAATTTAGCAAAACTAAAGGGTATTAACTGCATTATTTCACTTTCAATCAAGCCTTGTATTACCATCCTAAAAGCTATTTTCACAATGGGCTCTGTATCTTCGTCACTAAAACCAATATCCTGATTTTGTAAATTAACTAAATCAATTAATGGCGGAGATATATCAATACGCTTATCAAGAATAGTAGCCATTGATGTGGAAGCTGAACCCATCATTTGGTTCATAGCTTCACTTACAGCACTCATATGCAGTTCACTTAGCTTATCTGGTGGATTTTGTCCTGTTCCGCCCATCATCAAATCTGAAATAACTGCAGCATCATTAACATTAACAAAAAGAATATTAAGCCCCTTTAAACCTGCAGTGTATTTTACATTAATTGCCACATAAGGTTTAGGGTAATCCTCTCTAAGCTTGGATTTGGAAGTCAATTGAATTTTTGGTGTTGTTATTTCTACTTTTTTACCTAGTAAAGAAGATAAAGTAGTCGCCGCAGTACCCATAGAAATGTTAGCTACCTCACCTAGTGCATCTTTTTCCATTTCATTTATTACATCATTATTTTCTTCATGGGAAAAATCATTACCTCTTAAAAGAGCATCAATTTCAGCTTGTGATAATATACCTTCACTCATCATCCTCTCCCTCCCCTTCTATAGAACTAATTATCTGTACAGCTAAATGACTGCCGCTAAGCCCAACTTGACCTTTAAATTTAGCTTTAGCGCCGACAACAAGGTGAATCTCACCATTTACAGGATTATCTAAAGCTATAACATCGCCCTTTTGTAAATCTAAAAGTTCCTTTAAGGTAATAGTTGTTTGTCCTAGTAAAGCTGTTACTGGGACTTTAGCTTTTTTTACTTTACTTTTAAGGTAATGTAAATATTCCGTAGTCTGTTCTTTAGCTGAAGTACCATACCAAAACCTAGCATTCAAGTTATTTGAAATTGGCTCAAGCATAATACAGGGTAAACAGATATTCACAAAACCTTCAGTTTCACCCAACTGCATATCTAAGGTAATCAACACCACCATTTCTGAAGGAGAAACAATTTGGGTAAAGCTAGGATTAGTTTCTAAATTTTCAAATTGTGGTGTTAACTCTATTACGTTAGCCCAGGCATCCTTAAAATAATCCAAAAGCTTGGTAATTGTTTTGGTTATAATTATTTGTTCAATTTCTGTTAATGGTCTTCCCTTGATATTGGATGTACCAGGTCCCCCAAATAACCTATCAATTATGTAAAAAACAAGATGTGGATTTATTTCAAAAATCCCTTTGCCTTCAAAAGGCAGTAGCCCAAAAATATTTAAAATTGTAGGATTAGGAATGGAACGAATAAATTCTTCATAGCTTAATTGCTCCACTGAAGCAACTTTTATCTGAACCCTAGTTCTTAATTGTCCGGAAAGGTATGTGGTTATAAGCCTACAGTAATTTTCACTAATTACCTCGATAGTATTTATTTGTTCTTTAGAGAATTTATTGGGGCGACGGAAGTCATAAATTCTTATCTTTTTTTCGTTCTCTTTTAGCTTTATAGTTTCTGCATCAATTTCACCTGTCTGTAAAGCATTAAGTAGTGCATCAATTTCTGATTGGGATAATATTTCAGCCACCAATTCACCCCCAAATATTACTGATAAACAAATTTATTAAAAAATATATTTTTTACCTTTCCTTCAGTCAAAATATTATTAATATTATCCACCAATTCTTTTTTAACTATTTCTTTACCCTCAAGGGAATCGAGATCTTCCACAGTTTTACCACTTAAAACAATTATTACTTTATCCTGAAAAACAGGGAGCTTATTATTTAATTCTTTTAAGACTTTCTTATTCTCAACTTCTAGTGAAAACTGAGTCATTAAAAATCTCCGTCCGCCGGAGTTGGCAATATTTACTGTGAATTCAGGTGAATTATATAAAGGTCCTATTTCCATTACTTGATTTGCATTAGCATCAGGTGCACTAAATAACGCTTTTCCAACCACAAAAGTAATAGCAAAGGATATTAAAAGGATAATAACAGCGCCAATAATATATTTTACACTAAATTTTTTCTTAGGAACGGCACCAATATCATCTATTTTTTCAGTATTATCCATTAATATCCATCTCCTTTACCATTGGGCTCCTGCAATGCCAGGCTATCACGCAAAATCACAATATCAACCCGGCGGTTTTTCTTCCTTGTTTTTTCATCTTGATTAGGTACAATAGGATGATATTCTCCATAACCTACCGCTGAAATTTTCTTTGGTTCTAAACCATGTTCTAATAAGTACCTTAGGACATTAGTTGAACGGGTAGTGGATAATTCCCAGTTTGAAGGAAATTGTACAGTATTAATCTGCAGATCATCAGTATGTCCTTCAATACGAATGTGATTGTCTAGTGGCCTTAATAGTTGACCTATTTTATTTAAAACATCTTTTGCATCAGGTTTTAAGTGTGCTTTACCTTTATCAAAGAGAACACTGTCTTCAAAGCGTAGAATAACCCCCCGCTGGTCGGTATCGACAATTATTCTTTGATCAATCTCAATTAATATTTCACTTAAAAGGGATTCAAGGTTTTCCATTTCATTTTTTTCCTGTTGCAGTCTTTCTAAATCCCGAAGTGCTTCTTCGGTTATCCTTTTGTCCATAGTACTATCGTCAGGCTTACCTTGTCCAACTAATTCTATATCATTTAAGGTTGTACCACCATCCATAACCCCTAAAGAGCCTTTAACAGAAGAAAGTACCTGTTGCCATTTTAAAGCATCTAATGATGAATATGAGTATAAAAGTATAAAGAATGTCAAAACTAGAGTAATCATATCCCCATAAGTTACCATCCACAAGGGAGCACCCTTAGGACGCTCTTCTTTTTTCCTCTTTCTGGACATTAGTTTTCACCATCATCTTTTTTATCAAGTTTCCTTCGGGCTATTGGGTCTAAAAATGATTTCATTTTTTCAGCAACAATTCTAGGATTTTCACCGGCTTGTATAGAAAGAATGCCTTCTAACATGAGTTCTTTATTTAATATTTCCTCACTGCTTCGAATTTTTAATTTTCCTGCAATGGGCAGAAAAATTAAATTGGCAAAAAGAGAACCATAGAAAGTTGTTATTAAGGCTATCGCCATACCAGGACCAATTGTTGAAGGATCCTCTAAATTGCGAAGCATCAAGATAAGTCCAATAAGGGTCCCTATCATGCCAAAAGCCGGTGCACTGGCTCCCATATTTTCAAAAATCAGTGCTCCTTGTTTATGTCTCTCCTCAACAAAAATCAATTCAGTATCTAAAATACTTCTAACCAATTCAGGATCTGTTCCATCGACAATTAACTGTATACCTTTTTTCAGGAAAGATTCATCAATTACTTCAGCCTCAGCTTCAAGTGCTAAAAGACCTTCCCTTCGAGCCTTTTCTGCAAAAGCTACCAAAGTACCTATGATTTCCCCTGGTTCAGTTGTATGGTTTCTAAATGCAATCCTAATAATTTTCATAGTTCCTACAACCTGATTTAATGGGAAATTAATTAAAGTAGAAGCTAATGTGCCACCAAGGACTATCATTAAAGATGATACACTCCAGAATGCACTTAAGCTACCTTCGATTAAAATAGAACCTAATAATAGAACAATCCCAAAAATAATTCCCACTATTGTTGCAATATCCACAGCCTCACTCCATTCCCAGCCAATCCTTACTAAAGTTGCCGAAGATTAATTTCCTTGCGAAATTTTTTAATTCTCTCAACAATTTCATCAGGGGTTTCCATGACAACAATTTTTTTACTGGATGTTAAAGTAATAACTGTATCTGGATTATCTTCAATAAATTCTATTAAATCACTGTTTAGATAAAATTCTTTGCCTTGAAAACGGGTAACTTTTATCATAATCGCAACCCTCCCAATATTTGTAAAAACAGGAGGGGGGATACTATCCCCCTACTGTGTACTTTTTATCTCTTTAGATTAACCAATTCTTGCAGCATTTCATCTGAAGTAGTTATGATCCGGGAATTAGCTTGAAAACCCCTCTGGGTGATAATCATATCTACAAATTCTTGGGATAAATCAACATTAGACATTTCTAAGGTTTCCGGCTTTATCACACCACGACCTGCAGTACCAGGAGTACCTGGTTGAGGATCACCGGAGTTTTTAGAATCCTTAAAAAGTGTATTGCCCACTTTACTTAAACCGCCAGGATTTGCAAAAGTAGCAATTGCCACTTGGGCTAAAGCCAGGTTTTGACCATTGGAAAACGTCCCGACAATAGTACCTGTTGTATCTACACTTATACCTTGCAGACTACCCGGTTCAAAGCCATTTTGCCCTAGAGCCAGTGCAGTAGTATCTTGAGCTAATTGAGTAAGCTGGGATAAATCAATATCTATGTTGACATTTCTGCCCCCTGTAAATGATCTTTGAACGCTATTAATCATTTTCCCATCAACAATATTACCGGCTCCATCGAATTTAATGGTATGTCCAGAAGCTACTTTTTTATATCCATCGATGATATTTCCGCCTATTTCCTCTTGACCTTTGATAAAAACATCAGCAGCCCATGTGAATGGATTATCGGAAATCTTTCTTAATTGCACCTTCAATTCATGGGGATCACCGTTTTGGTCATAAACAGTGATTGGGGTAATGTGGCTAGGCACATTTACAGCCGTTGCAGTATCAAGTGTGACACTGCCCGTAAGCGTATTCAAATCATGATCGGTGGGAGATACTGCATTTATATTGAATATCTCCAGCTTCCCGGTAACCCTGTTAAATCTATAGGCATCGCCAGGCTTATATGTATCATCATTATGGGTAATTGTGACAGTATTAGGGGTTGCAACATCATCAGTTAACTTAATATCATCCTGAAAAACCGGCCCTAATTCAATAACATAAGGTGCGGCATTTGGATTGGCGGTTAAATTTGGCATATCCGCTGCTTGCCAACTTGGGAAAGTAGTAAGTACTGGATTTAAAGCACTTCTAGTATCTAAGTTCTTACCAATTTTCACATCTGTAGTGGCACCGGCTACGGAGTTATCAGTCCAGGCACTCAAATCAACAACTACCTCATTGCCCGGGGAAATATTTATCCCAGTCTGACCTAATTGCCGCACATAACCCATTACTTTCAGACCATTAGGCGTAACTAAAGTATTAGACTCATCAAAATCAAAATTGCCGGCTCTAGTATAAAATTTATTCGAACCTTCACCAACAACAAAGTAACCTTCACCTTCAATGGCCATATCCATTGTTTTCCCGGTAGACTGTGGTGAGCCTGGCGCATGAATGACATCAATGCTCCCTAAATTAACCCCTAATCCGATTTGGGTGGGATTTGTACCCCCTCTATCACCTTGGGGTGAGGATGCACCACGTATAGTCTGATTTAACATTTCTTGAAAGGTAACACGACTCTTTTTATAACCAGGTGTGTTTACATTTGAAATATTATTACCAATGACATCCATCCTTGTTTGATGGACCTTTAAACCGGATACCCCGGCAAATAATGAACGCATCATAATTAGTTGACCTCCTCTAAAATTATTAACCGCATCTATCAATCAGCGGAATGGGCTTCCTCAAAGAGGTCCAGCCCTAAATAATAACTGCACTATCAATATTGGTAAAAACATTATCTTTCATGCTTTCTCCATCTACAGCAGTTATGACAGTTTTATTTTTTACACTTACAACAAAAGCTAGGTCATCCATTAAAATCAAGGATTCTTTAGCACCTTTTTCGGCTGCTTTATTAACTGCGACATTTAGCTTTTTTAAAGACTCCTGGTTCAACTCAATGTTTCGTAAGGATAGCCGTTCTTGAGCGTGTTTGGAAAACTTTATGTCTTGGGTTTTAACCAATTGTTTATCAAAAATTTCCTGGAAGTTACTACCTGCCTGCTTATTGGACAGTTTGCCTTTAGTTGTTTCTAGCGGTTGCCCTATTGGTCTAATGGGTTGCTGAATAAAAAATTTATCATTCATTTTCTTCACCTGTATTACTATCGGCATTTTCAACTGGAGCAATTGGATTACCTATCTCAGTAATATCACTAATCTTTACTTCTTTACCGTTTATTAAAGCTATTGGTCCTTTATCGGTGAATCGCACCTTTTCAACAATTCCATTAACACTTTCACCATCAGCATCCTGACCTATTATCTCCTTGCCTATTAAACTTAAGCCACCAAGGGTAGATTGCCAGGAGCTAAAACTTGATAGTAGTTCATATTGAGATACTAAAAGACTTTCTATTCCATTTTCAAAAGTTTTGTTCAGATTCTGCATTTGCTCCAATGTGGAAAACTGGGCAGTTTGAGCTATAAATTCTTTGTCCTGCATAGGATTTAAGGGATCCTGGTACTTAAGCTGAGTTACTAAGAGTTTCAAAAAATCATCTTTATCAAGAGTCTGGTTATCCTTTTTCTGAATCTGACTTTGGGAATTACCACTGCTTATCCCTTCTAAATTCATTTTTTTGGTCTCCTTTCTAGGCAAATAATTCCAGGCCATTTAGCATCCTTTTGTCTTGCCTAATAATCTCCGCTTTACTATATTCATCTATTTCTATTTCCTTTTTCCTGTTATGTGAAAATCGCAATTTACTCTGAGTACCATTTTTAGGATTATTAAACGGGTTATGGTTTTGTCCCATAAATTGGTTAAAACTGGTGTCAGTACCTACCTCTACATCAATACTAGTACATTTAATACCTTGATTTGCTAGATTCTGTTTTAAATGACCTAGATTTTGCTCCACCATTTCCCGCGCTCGAACATTTTCGGTAAGTATTTTTACACTTACTTGTCCATCCTGAGCCAATAATTGTAAAGTAATTTTTCCTAATTCTGCTGGCTTTAGCCTTAAATTTAGTTCTGATGAGCCCGTTAATTTATTAAATTTAACTCTTTCGCCTATCTGCTTCATTATAAACTCCGGCAATTCTTTTGGGGAAACAATTGGTTCTTGCAAAAACTTTGACTTTTCACCTTCAATAACAGGTTCAAATAGTTGTCCATTTGTTAGAGAAAAATGGGAATTGGATCCTTTGGACAAAAAAGAGCTTGTAGTGTTTTCACTTTTAGGTTGTTTTACGTCTTTGTCCTGTAAAGTTAGTAAATTCTCTTCTTGTTCTAGTAGAATGGAAGCTTTAATAGGTTCCTTCAGAACATTCTCAACGCTTTCTTTTTTACCCCGTTTTACTTCCTTACCCTGGATGCTTGGCAAATTCACATTTTGTTCTAAAATAATGGGAGCTTTAATAGGTTCCTTCAGAGCATTCTCAACCCTTTCTTTTTTAGCATCCAAAAGATTTTGTATCTCCTTGCTTTTCTCTATTAAAGAAGTCTCCATAATATTTGCAGGACTAGCCTTGTTTTCTGAGCCATTAAATTGAACCTTAGTATCCTGACCTTCGGCTTCAGAAATTAGATTTGGCCCTTTGTTAACTTTAAATATTTTCAGGGAATTTTGCAAAAAAGCATTTCCTTTAAGCTCTTGATGGTTAGATTTGCCTTGATTTAAAAGGGGGTTTCCTTCTAAAATAGGAGATCCTGCTTGTCCTAGATTAGTATTCTGTTCAATTAGTGGACTAGTTGTATTACTAGACAAGTCTGCAATAAACTGATAAATTTCTGCGGCTTCCAATCTCTCACCATCTTCAGTTAAGAAGATTAATTCTTTTCCGTTATTTAACCTATCCTGAGGAAGACTGGGATTTAAAGTTGAGCATTTTGAATTAGCAGAAAGATCCACTCCAATCTGGTTTAACATATCTTTTGAAAAGTTTGAGCTTAAAATGGTTTCTGAAGAAAGAATTTGACTCAGAGCTTGTAAAAAACCGGAATCCTTCTCTGACAATAACTTTTCGGTTTTACTAAGCATGCCATCGCCTCTTTTTTGAGAAGCCAGTGAACTTAATAACTGCATCATTTCCATACATTCACCCCCTTTCAGTAAATTAAAATGCCTTACTAATTAATATCGGTTAAAAGTCTGGTTAATTTAGCAACTCTTAGAGGTTCTAATTCTGCTAAGATTTTAGCAGCAATATTAGCATCTAATTTGACTAAAATATCTAGAATAATTTCATCATCCAAATTATCAAAAATTGGGGCAATTTCTTTTGGTTTCATCTGACTGTAATACTCACCCATTTTTGCAGAGCTTACTTCTTTTTCTTCTATAATCTTAATTTGGTTTTCTAATTTTGAAATTTGATTATTATATTCTGCAATTTCTTCTTGATACTTCATTTCTGTTGTCTTAAAATTAGCTAACTGGCTCTCTAATTCTTGTATTTTTTCTTTTAAAGCTTTATTTTCGTCTTCTAATGGGGATATTTCCACACTAACCCCCTCATCTACAACTGCAAATTTACCTCCGATTATTGGAAGATCAGCTAGAACCGATGTTAAGTTTAGCAATCCTGCAGCATGGGATCCCCATAATGCACCAATTAATGCAAATATTATACATATAATTACTATGTTAATAGGTATCTTAGGAACGCTCACTTATAATCCCCCTGCAGAAGTATAAAATAATTTAGTAGCTATTTCATCCAATTCTTTTTGCATACTTTTCTGTTCTTCAAACAAATGACTAGAATGCTGATTTTCCTTTAGTCGTTCTAAAACTTTTCTCCTTTTCATAATTTCATGCAACTTTTCTCGGGATTTTTCTACCTTCTCTTCTAACAAAATTACTTGCCTTTGCATATTTTCAACTTCTTCTTTAAGATACTGACAGTATTGGTGATTAGAAATTAGCTTATGGATGGATATTTTTCCTTTCTGGTCTTCCACTAAAGAACGCAGGGCATAGGTTTGCTTATGGGAGCATATAAGAAGCTGCTTCTGACCATCTTTAAGTTCCATAAGGCAGAGAGATAAGTTTTTTTTCGCGTCTTCTTCTTGATGAATAGCAATGTCTAATAATATCTCTAAACGAAAAGTGAATTTGCCCATTTATCATTCCAACCTTTATTTTATAATCCAATATCCTTACATAGCAACTCTAAACTTTGTTCTGCTTGGGAGAACAGAATTTTTTCATCCACTTTCTGACTAAGAAAACGGTTAAAATCTTCAATCCTGGAAAGGGCTAAGTCTATTTGGCTATTTGTTCCATTAACATATGCACCTACATCTATTAAATCCTTTGCTTCATAATATACAGCTAATAATTTGCGAAATTTCGTTGAATTTCCATAATGATCTTCAGAAGTAATATTTGGCATTACCCTGCTTATACTATTCAAGACATCTATGGCAGGATAATGATTTAACGCCGCTAGTTTTCTAGATAAAACAATATGCCCATCTAGTATACCCCGTACAGCATCTGCTATGGGTTCGTTCATATCATCACCATCAACTAGAACTGTATATAATGCAGTTATTGCACCTTTATCAGATGTACCTGACCTTTCTAATAATTTTGGCAAAGTAGCAAAAACAGATGGTGTATAACCTCTTGTAGCGGGAGGTTCTCCAATAGCTAATCCCACTTCCCTAAGTGCCATAGCAAACCGTGTTACTGAATCCATCATCAATAAAACATTCTGTCCTTGGTCACGGAAATATTCAGCAATTGCCGTAGCTACATATGCACCTTTTATTCTGTAAAGGGCGGGTTGATCTGAGGAAGCCACAATAACGACGGAGCGTTTTAAACCTTCTTGACCTAAGTCAAGTTCTAAAAACTCCCTAACTTCTCGACCTCTCTCACCAATTAATGCAATTACATTAATATCAGCTTTAGTATTTCTCGCTATCATTCCTAAAAGAGTACTTTTACCTACACCACTACCGGCGAAAATCCCCATTCTCTGCCCTACTCCACAAGTAACTAAACCATCTAAAGCTTTTACACCTAACTCTAAGGGTTGTATTATTCTTTGCCGTTCTAAAGGATGGGGCGGTTTTTTTTCTAATGGATAACCAATGCCTTCAATCTTTCCCAAACTATCTAATGGCTCTCCTAGCCCATCTAATACTCTGCCAATAAGATTAGAGCCAACCTTTACTTTCAAGGAATGACCAGATGCAATTACTTCAGATCCGGGTCTTATTCCTTGAAAATTTCCTAGAGGCATAAGTAAAGTCTTTTTATCTTTAAAACCTACCACTTCTGCCGGAATAAACAGTTTTCCTAACCTTATATAACATAATTCCCCAATTGAAGTCCTGGGACCATAAGCGTGGATTATATAACCGATAATTTCTGCAACAAAGCCTTTCATTGTTTCTAGAGAAGCTTCCTTAAGAACAGAATAGTATTTGTCTAAATTAACCATGATTTTCCACTTCCCGAAGAACTTCTTTAAGTTTTTCTAGTTGATCATTAATTTTTGCTGTTACAATCCCTGTTTCCGAAACAACAATACAATCCCCTTTATTTAAAGTACAATCGGATTCTAAATTTAGAAGTCCTTGATTCAAAATTGATTTAAGCTCCCCTTCTTTATGTCGCATTTGTTCATAATCAGCAGTACTTAATTTTACCGTTACCTGCGTAGAATCTTGTACTATTCTTAGTAAATCTTCAATAATATTTTGGGTGATTTCCGGCTTATTCTCTAATTGGCTCCTGACTATTTTTTCTGCTAACTTTAGGGAGAAATCAATTATTTCTCCTTCCATTCGGGCTAAAATATTTTTCCTTTCATTATATGCCTTCTGCACAATAATGTTGGCTTGACTTTTTAAGCCTTCTACCTCGGTTTGCCCTATTTCTTTTCCTGCCTCTAAACCTTCTTGGTAAGCCTTGGCTTTTATTTCGTCAGCTTCCTCATTAGCAGATTCAAGAATTTCTTTGGCTTCACAATTAGCCGCAAAAATTATTTTTTCTGACTTAGCCTTTGCCTCATTAATTAAGTCCTCTACCATTAATTTTGCTTCCTGATAGAGCATATCCACGTTTTCTTTTGTTAAACCATCTTTAGAGGAGTCCTGGGGGTCAGCTTTTTCATCACAAATCACTATTAAATGGTTAGCTTTGATAATTTTAGACAATTAATTCATCCCCCCCGCCTCTAGAGATGACTATTTCGCCGGACTCTTCTAATCGTCTAATAACACCAACTATCCTTTGTTGTGCTTCTTCTACATCTCTTAAGCGAACTGGTCCCATAAATTCTAGTTCTTCCTCAATTAATTCAGCTGCTCGTTTAGACATATTCTTTTTAACTTTGTTCTTAACATCCTCGCTAGAGCCTTTAAGGGCTAAAGCTAAATCCTTCTGATCTACTTCTCGTAAAACCTGCTGTATTGAGCGATCATCGAGATGAACAATATCTTCAAAGACAAACATTAATTTTTTTATCTCCTCAGCCAGGTCCGGATCTTGGACTTCTAAGGTTTCCAAAATTGTTTTTTCTGTGGTCCTGTCAACCCTATTCAGGATTTGGACAACAGTTGCTATACCACCGGCAATACTAAAATCATGGGTAACTAAATTGCTGAATTTTTTCTCCAATACTGCTTCAACCTCTTTAATAATTTCGGGAGATGTTCTATCTAAAATAGCAATTCTCCTTGCAACCTCTGATTGCAATTCGGCGGGTAAGGAAGAAATGACGACCGCTGACTGTTCGGAGTCGAGGTACGCCATAATTAAGGCTATCGTCTGCGGATGTTCTCCCTGAATAAAGCTTAATAATTGCGAAGGGTCTGCCTTTCTTATAAAATCAAAAGGCCGCACTTGTAAAGAGGAGGTAAGTCTATTAATAATATTTAACGCCTTTTGATTTCCTAAGGCTTTTTCTAATACTTCTTTGGCATAATCAATGCCGCCTTTTGCTATGTATTCGTTAGCCATGTATAGTTGATAAAACTCATCGAAAACTTTTTCTCTTTGCTCACTAGGAATTTTACGTATATTAGCAATTTCTAAAGTTATTTGTTCTATTTCCTCGTCATTAAAATGCTTCATAATCTGAGCGGAACGCTCCGGTCCTAAGCCAATAAGCAGCATGGCAGCTTTTTGTCGTCCTGTTGTTTTTTCAACACGAGCCAAACTAATCACCTCGAATCTTCTGTTAACCATGTCCTAATGACTTTTGCCATATTATCAGGTTGAGTTTTAGCAATTTTCTCTATTCTCTTTTGTATCTCTATTTTTTCCTGTTCCTGCGGGTTTAACTGAGTATATATGTCATCACTGGCAGCAGGTATTGTTCCAGTTAATGGATTAGGCTTTGAAGTCTTCACCATACCTCTTTTGGCTAAAAGGAAAACTAGGACTAAAACTGCTAGAATACCCAATCCCATAACTCCATACTTAATCAGCTCAAGCATATTCTGACGAGCCGTTTCTTTGGCTAACTGTTCTTGCAGTTGATTATAACCCTCGGTATTAAAAGCTAAACTAGAAATACTTATCATATCTCCTCTAGTCTCATTAATACCTGCAGCCCTGGCTATAATATCTTGAATATCTGTTTTTTCCTCTTCAGTCATCTGACCATCAATAATCACAGCAACTGACAATCTTTTTACTTCACCGGGAGCTTTCTTTCGTGTTTCTAAAAATTTATCTACTTCATAATTACGTATTATTTCAGATGTTTCAGAACTTGTTTCTCTTGTTTCCGAATTCTGGTAGCTAGGCATATCTGTAAGGTTACTTTCCGCACCAGGTATCCCAGCACCGGGATTAGCAGAACCTTCTTGAGAGTTTTCGCTGATTTGTTCACTGCGTAATACCTTATCACCGAACTCCTCTTTACTACTTTCTACCTGATCAAAATCCAATTCTACACTAGCCCTGACTACAGCCTTTCCTGGACCTAAAACTTTTTCCAGCATTGATTGCAGAGATTTAGATAGATTATCTTCAAACTGCTTTTTTATTGCTATTTGATTTACGGAAAGACTAGCTGTCAAAAACTCACCATTTTCCTCTCTTGCAATTCCTTCTGACAAGAGGTTGCCATATACATCAATTACAGTAACATTTTCTGGCAATAAACCTTCTACACTATTGGCCAGAAAAAAAATTATTGATCTAACTTTAGATGTATCCATATCAGCATAAGGTTTAAGTTTTAATAATACAGAAGCTGTGGCCAGTTTGTTTTCCCGTACAAATAATGATGGTTCCGGTAAGACAATATGTACTTTAGCAGAGTCTACCTCTGCCATTTGTTGAATAGTTCTGGTTAATTCCCCTTGCAATGCAGCTAAGTATCTGACTCTTTTATCGGTGTCAGTTTCACCAAATCTTGTCTCGTTAAAGCTTTCAAAGCCGATTACTCCACCTTGGGGCATTTCATTTGCAAGGTCTAATCGGAGTTGATGCTTCAGATTAGCAGGAACTAAAATGGTAGTACCATTTTTATCTAACTTATAATCTGTCTTCATATCTTTAAGCTTAGCAGCAATCATGGCTGAATCGTTTAAATTCAAATCAGGATAAAGGGGCTCGTAAGCAGTTCGGCCAAGAAAAAAAGCAGAAAACAATAATAAACTAAAAACGAGGATACTAACTCCGAGAGTAACTACTTGTTGAGATTTATTGAGATTAATCCAAATATTTTTTAATTGTTCCAGCAGTTGTTGCAAAAAAGTCACAAATTCCACCCCATACTAGTTATTAGAGCTGCATCCGCATTATTTCCTGATAAGCTTCGACAAGTTTGTTTCTCACTTCAATAGTTAATTGTAAAGCTAATTGGGCTTTTTCCATGCCAATCATTACGTCGTGTATATCAATGTTAGGATGGCCGGAAGCAAAAGCTATGGCAGTAGAGTCTGCACTATTTTGAAGATTATTCACTTCTGCTAGAGCCTGCTCTAAAACATCTTTAAATCCTGCAGAAGTTTTTTTATCTTCCAAACTTTGCATAGTTTCAAGCTTGATGGGTTGAATTGATGAGATTTTCATTTAACTCCTCCATTTAGATCTAATAGCAAATCGCCATTAAAACCCCAGCCTCCAAAAGAAAAATTACCACAAATCTAAGTTTACTTATCCCCTACCAATTTCCAAAGCCTTAAAGGCCATAGATTTAGCGGCATTTAAGGAAGCAACATTAGCTTCATAAGCTCGGGTAGCGCTTATCATATCTACCATTTCTTTTACAATATCGACATTAGGCATGGCTACATAGCCTTTCTCTTGCCCTTCCTGAATAGCATCCGGGTGTTCAGGACTATATACCAATTTAAAAGGAGCCTTATCTTCTACAATCCTTTCTACTTTAACACCCTGTTGAAGATTACTTTCTCTTTTTAAAGTATTTTCAAAACTTCTATAAGGTGAAAAAACTACCATTTTCCGTCTGTAAGGTCCTCCTGCCGATGTTCTAGTTGTTTCGGCATTTGAGATATTGTCGGCTATAACATCCATTCTGAGCCTTTCTGCCGACAATCCTGAAGCGCTAACTTTAAAAGTAGCAAAAAGAGACATCTACACTTACCTCCCCCCGCGAATAACGGATTTCAATTTAGAGAACTTTTCATTAATGGTCTGAGACAATACATTAAACTTAACTGTATTTTCTGCTAGGATAGATAGTTCTAAATCTATATCTACATTATTTCCATCGGTTCTAAGGATTGCTTTATCTTCCCTTACCTCTGGTTTTATTACTGAGTAATCCCTATTTTCATAAGTAATATGTTGAGGATTCGTTTTTTTTAACGGCGTGTTTTTTTGGGAGTTAAACAAATATTTCCCCAACTCTTCTTCAAAATTAACTAACTGCCTTTTATAATTGGGGGTATTGATATTTGCAATATTATTTGAGATTGTTTTGTGTCTTAAGGAAACAGCATCTAAAGATACTCTTAAGATATCCATGGTTTTGTTTTGCCAAAATCCGTTACTCATAAGAAAGCCTCCTTATTGACAAACTTTACCGTATTTCTATATTTATAATTCTATATTTCTGAAAAAAACCCTTTTTCGACACAGATATTTAAGGGAAAATAACTAAAAAACCCCAGTTTTTTTTCACTGGGGTTTCAAAATTCTTTTCTTTTATTTTAGTTTTTCTAACTCGTCTAATAAGTTTTCATTCAATACCCTAATATATGTGCCCTTCATGCCTAATGATTTTGATTCAATTACTCCTGCACTTTCAAATTTCCTAAGTGCATTAACAATAACCGATCTGGTAATACCTACACGATCAGCTATCTTGCTTGCTACCAAAAGACCCTCAGAACCTTCTAGTTCTGCGAAAATATGCTCAATAGCTTCGAGTTCAGAGTAGGACAAAGTACCTATAGCAATTTGCACAGCAGCTTTCTTTCTAGCTTCATCTTCGATTTTTTCTGTTTTAGCTCTTAAAATTTCCATACCAACAACAGTTGCGCCATATTCAGCTAAAATTAAATCAGATTCTACAAATTCATCATTGAATTTAGCTAAGAGTAAGGTGCCTTGTCTTTCGCCACCACCCATTATAGGAACTATAGTGGAGATTTTTCCGCCAAATTCACAGCCTAAAGGTCCTTCAAAAACACACTTGTTTTTATCAGATTTAAGGTTGGCTTGAGTTTGGTTAGCACGAAGTAAATTTTCGTTGTAATCTTCAGGAAATCTTTCTGTTTCGCTAATAATGTCTTCTATTGTTTCACATTGAAAACCTTCAACAAAAGCATAACCTAGAATTTTTCCTCTTCTACCAACAATATATACATTGCATTCTGTCATATTGCTTAAAACTACAGCAATTTCTTTAAAATCTACTGGATGCCCTGCACTTTTTTGTAACAACTTATTTACCGTACGGGTTTTTTCCAGGAGTGTTTTCATTTCAATTCCTCCTTTCCTTACAAAATTATAAAATATATCTGCTTAAGTCTTTACTGACAATTATATCTTTTAGTTTATTGATTACATAGTTTTTGTCAATAATCATTTTGTCGGCCCCAAATTCAGGGGCGGAAAACAAAATATCTTCCAGCAGCTTTTCCAGTACAGTGTGTAGCCTTCTAGCACCAATATTTTCTGTCTGGTCGTTTACAGTATACGCAATATCAGCAATTTCATCAATAGCATTTTCAGTAAATTCTAAAGTTACACCTTCAGTTTCTAACAAATTAATATATTGACCAATTAGAGAGTTGCGAGGCTCCTTTAATATTCTCCTTAAGTCCTCTTTTCTTAAACTTTCCATCTCTACGCGAATTGGAAACCGACCTTGCAACTCAGGTATCAAATCAGAAGGTTTTACTAAATGAAAGGCACCAGCAGCAATAAATAAGATATGATCAGTCTTAATATTACCATATTTAGTTGTTACTGTACTACCCTCAACAATGGGTAGGATATCCCTTTGTACCCCTTCTCTAGATACATCTGGACCATAATTATTACCCTTAGATGCAATTTTATCAATTTCATCCAAAAAAATTATCCCAGAATTTTCTGCTTTCTTTATTGCTTTCTGTTTTACCTCCTCAATATCTATTAATTTTTGGGCCTCTATTTGAACTAGTATCTTCCTGGCCTGGGATAATTTCACTCTGCGCTTTTTCGTCTTTTTAGGTAAAAAATTATTAAACATTTCCGTAAAATTCATACCCATTTCTTCCATTCCCAGGTTAGAGAACATATCGCCCATTGATGCATTATTTTCTTCAACTTCAATCTCTACATACTCATCCTCTAATTCAGCCCGTTTTAATTTTTCCTTAATTATACTTCGCTTCTCCCTAAGTAATTGTTCTTCCTCTTTTGCATCTTGCTCAGTTTGATCTTTATTAGTATCAGTAGTTGATCCAAAAAAAGCTTCTAAAGGATTAAAAATACGGTTCTTTTTCTCCGGCAATGGTATGAGAATATCTAGTAGCCGTTCTTCAGCTAGTTGTGCTGCTTTCATCTTAACCTCTTCTGTCTTTTCCTCATTAGCCATACGGACTGCAACTTCTACTAAATCTCTAACCATCGATTCAACATCCCGTCCGACATAACCAACTTCGGTAAATTTAGTAGCTTCAATTTTTATAAAAGGAGCTTTTACTAATTTAGCCAGACGCCTTGCAATCTCAGTTTTGCCTACCCCTGTAGGGCCAATCATAATTATATTTTTTGGACTTATTTCCTCTTGAAGTTCTTCGGACAGTTTGTTTCTTCTGTACCGATTTCTTAAAGCAATAGCAACACTTTTTTTAGCATTATTTTGCCCAATAATATATTTATCTAATTCTTTTACAATTTCTCGAGGTGTTAGATTTTCCATTTATAACCCCCCTTATAATTCTTCGATAGTAATATTATTGTTTGTATAAACACAAATATCAGCTGCAATTTCTAATGATTTATATGCAATATCTCGCACAGATAAATTAGTATTTTCTACTAAGGCGCGTGCAGCTGCTAATGCGAAAGATCCTCCAGAACCAATCGCGACAACACCATCATCAGGCTCAATAATTTCTCCATTTCCAGAAAGCACAAGTAAAATCTCTTTATCTGCAACAATTAACATGGCCTCTAATTTTCTTAGTACCCGATCAGAGCGCCATTCCTTGGCCAGCTCAATAGCAGCTTTTTTTAAATTACCCTGATTTTCTTCAATCTTACCTTCAAACTTTTCAAAAAGAGTAAAAGCATCAGCTACAGAACCAGCAAATCCGGCTGCTACCTTACCATGGTAAAGCTTTCGTACTTTCTTAGCATGATGCTTCATAATAGTGTTTTGTCCAAAAGTAACTTGACCATCACCCGCAACAGCAGTAGAATTGTTTCTTTTTACTGCTACTATTGTAGTACCATGAAACATACTAATCCCCCTTAAGCCCTTGGGTGGGCTTTTTTATAAATTTGTTGGATTCGGGTTTTAGATACATGGGTATAAATCTGGGTTGTTGATAGATTTGCATGCCCAAGAAGCTCTTGAACTACTCGCAAATCTGCACCATTATCTAAAAGATGGGTAGCAAAAGAATGTCGAAAAACATGAGGACTAATTTTGATACTTAGTGCTGCTTTAGTTACATATTTATCAATAATAAATCGTATTCCTCTTGTAGTTAGCTTTTTGCCTTGGTGATTAAGAAAAAGAACCCCAACCTCCCCTTTCTTTACAAGTAAGTGCCGACTGCTAGATAGGTATTTTTCTATTGTTTCCCAGGCCTTATCACCGAAGGGTACAATCCTTTCTTTATTTCCTTTGCCCATAATTTTAACCAATTGATAGTTAGAATTAATATCTTCAATTTTTAGTGAAACTAATTCAGAAACCCTTAATCCAGAACTGTACAATAATTCAAATATAGCTTTATCTCGGATAGTTAAAGGATCTTCTGTAATAAATATTTGATCTAAAAGCTTAGTAATTTCCCCTTCGGATAAAATAGTGGGAATTTTTTTTGTTTTTTTTGGAGAGCTTATTGTTTCTGAAGGATTATTAGCTATATATTTATTTCTCTTTAAATATTTAAAGAAGGATCTAATTGCTGTAAGTTTTCTAGCTTGGGTAGACCTATTAATTCCATTTGACTGCAAAAATGTAAGATATAGTCTAATATCCAAATAAGTAATAACCCCTAAAAAATCTTTGCGTTCTTGAAAAAACTCAAAAAACTGCTTTAAATCTTTACTATATGCTGTTAAAGTATGAGTTGAACATCCTTTTTCAATAGATAAATAGTTAATAAAGTTATCTAACAATTTAAAGTGATTATCCAAAAATACCTCGCTCCTCTAAAAAATTCTGCAAGCTATTTAGTGCCCTAAAAGATATGTATTTATTTTTTTCCCTTTTATCTCTAATCTTTTTTTCTGCAGGAGGTAACAAACCGAAATTTATATTCATTGGCTGAAAATTTGTGCCTCCTGCCTGGGTAATATAATTCATTAATCCGCCAATTGCAGTGTTTTCAGGAAAGGATATTAATTCTTGCCTTTTAATATATCGAGCTGCATTAATTCCTGCAACTAATCCACTAGCTGCAGATTCCACATACCCTTCTACTCCGGTTATCTGTCCCGCAAAAAAAATATTTGATCTGGTTTTTAACTGTCCAGAATCCCTTAATATTCTAGGTGACTTAATAAAAGTATTGCGGTGCATGACACCATGCCGAATAAATTCTGTATTTTCTAAACCAGGAATCAATGAGAAAACCCTCTTTTGTTCACCCCATTTTAGACGAGTTTGAAATCCCACCATATTTAAAAGTGTGCCATCCTTATTATCCTTGCGAAGTTGAACTACTGCATAAGGTTGTTGATTGGTTTGCGGATCAATTAAACCAACTGGTTTTAAAGGACCAAATCTCAGTGTCTCTTTTCCTCTATTAGCCATTTCCTCAATGGGCATACAGCCTTCAAAGAATACCTGCTTTTCAAAGTTTTCCAGAGGATGCAATTCGGCATTTATTAACTGGGAATAAAAATTTTCATATTCACTTTTACTCATAGGACAATTTAGGTAGTCAGCATCACCTTTATCATAGCGAGAAGCCCAGAATACTTTTTTATAGTTTATAGAATCACTAGTAACTATAGGTGCAGCGGCATCATAGAAAAATAAATAGTCTTCACCTGTTAGCTTTTTAATAGTATCCGCCATTTGACCCTCAGTTAGGGGCCCCGTGGCTATGATATATACATTGTATTCATCAAGTTCAGTGACCTCTTGCCGCTTAACTGTTATAAGGGGATGATTAATAATTTTTTCTGTCAAACACTTGGCAAAATTCTCTCTATCTACTGCCAAAGCACCGCCCGCCGGTATCTTGTGTTGGTCAGCACACTCCATAAATATGGAATTGCATTTTCTTAACTCTTCTTTTAATAACCCAACTGCATTTTCTAAACCTGCTCCCCTTAGTGAATTACTGCAAACTAATTCACCAAATAAATCTGTTTTATGAGCAGGGGATTTTTTCAATGGCCGCATTTCCAATAGGTGTACAGCTATTCCTTGCGAGGCTATCTGCCAAGCTGCTTCACACCCTGCTAAACCAGCTCCAACTACGGCAACATTTGAAATCACAAATATTATTCCTCCTTATTATTCAGTGCTTCATATTTGCATTCCTTATTACTGCATACTTTTCTTCGATTCTTTTCAACCAAATAATTTCCGCATTGAGGACATTGTTCATTTAGCGGCTTTTCCCAACTGACAAAATCACATTCAGGATAATGATCACATCCATAAAAAGTTCTACCTTTTTTACTTCTGCGAATAACAACCTGCCCGTCATTGCAACGAGGGCATTTTGCTCCAATTCCCTCTAATAATGGCTTAGTATTGCGACACTCGGGAAAACCAGGACAAGCAAGGAACTTACCAAACCGACCAAATTTAATCACGAAATTTCTGCCACATTTTTCACAAATCTCATCAGAAACTTCATCTCGTACTTCAATCTGACCAATTTCCTCTTCAGCATGCTCTAACTCTTTTACAAAGTCTTGATAGAAATCTCTTAATATTTCTTTCCAAAAAACTTGTCCTTCCTCAACTTCATCTAGCTTATTTTCCATTCCCGCCGTAAATTCTACACCTACAACGTCAGGGAAATATTCTTTTAAAAGTTCGATAACCACAAGACCTAGTTCTGTTGGAAAGAACTGTTTATCCTCTCTAACAACATAACCTCGACCTAATATAGTGTCAATGGTAGGTGCATATGTACTTGGTCTGCCAATACCTTTTTCTTCTAAAGTTTTTACCAATGTTGCTTCAGTATATCTTGGCGGCGGTTGAGTAAAATGTTGCTTAGATTCAAAGTTAATTAGGCTTAATGAATTCCCTTCAATTACTTCGGCCAATGGTGCTTCTTTTTCTTCTTCCTCGTCTTTTCCCTCTATATAAACTTCCATGAAGCCCTTGAAAACAATCACAGAACCCGAAGCATTAAACTCATAATTACCTGCACCAATTATCACTGTTGTTTGATCAATTAAAGCTTGAGCCATTTGACTTGCTAAAAACCGTTCCCAAATCAATTTATATAATTTATACTGATCTCTATTTAAAAAAGGTTTCATTTGTTCCGGGTCACGTACTGCCGAAGTAGGCCTGATAGCTTCATGGGCATTTTGAATTTTTCCTTTATTTTTAAAGACCCGTGGACTATCCGGTAAATATTTTGACCCATATTTATCATTGATATAATCTTGTGCTTCTTTTTGAGCAGTTTCTGAAATACGAATTGAATCAGTTCTAAGATAGGTAATCAAACCTACAGTCCCTTCCTTACCAACATCAATGCCCTCATATAACTGCTGGGCAACCCTCATAGTTTTTTTGACGGTAAAATTAAGTTTTCTATATGCTTCTTGCTGTAAACTACTTGTAGTAAAAGGTGCTGCAGGATTGCGGTTCTTCTTTTGTTTTTTTACATTTTTCACAATATAGCTTTTGTCTTTTAAATCATTTAGCACTAAATCCATTTCTGTTTTAGAATTTATCTCAATTTTTTTATTGTCTCTTTTTGCTAATTTTGCATCTATGATTTTTTTATTGGGTAAACTAAATTTACCTAATAAAGACCAGTACTCTACAGGAGTAAATTCTTTTATTTCCTCTTCTCTCTCACAAATTAATCTAACAGTAACGGACTGGACCCTTCCTGCACTAAGACCTTTTTTTACTTTTCGCCACAATAACGGACTTAAATTATACCCTACCAGGCGATCTAAAACTCTTCTGGCCTGTTGTGACTCAACTCTAGAGATATCAATTTGTCTAGGATGCTTAATAGCATCTTTAATAGCATCTTTAGTTATTTCATTAAACTCAATACGGCATTTTTCATTTTCTGTTATTTTTAAACTCTTCATCAAATGCCAAGCTATAGCTTCTCCCTCACGATCGGGGTCAGGTGCCAGCAGTACTTTATTAGCTTTATTTGCGGCACTTTTTAGCTCTTGAAGTATATCCCCTTTCCCCCTAATAGTTATATATTTAACATCAAAGTCATTTTCTACATCAACGCCAAATTGGCTTTTGGGTAGATCTCTAATATGGCCTAAAGATGCCTTCACCTGATAATGGCTACCTAAAAATTTACCTATGGTTTTTGCTTTAGCAGGTGATTCTACAATTACTAAAGTTTTTCCCAAGTTAATCACCCCAGTTTAGACTAATATATTTTCTTCCTATAACCTGCTTGATATATCCCCTTATCTCTAAAATACTTAATAGTCTCAGCACTTCTTGAGTCGGAAGCTTACTTTTAATAATAATCTGCTCAATAGTAATTGGTTCGGAGGTAAGAACAGCAAAAATTGTTTTTTCAGCGGAGTCTAAATCACTGCTATTTATTGGCTCTCCCTTAAATAAAGACAATTGCCCAAATTCCTCAAAAATATCTTCCACATTGTCAATTAGTTTTGCCCCATCTTTAATTAAACGATGAGAACCTTTATATAAAGCGTTATCAATAGGACCAGGAACAGCAAAAACATCTTTACCTTGTTCGAGTCCAATTTCAGCAGTTATTAAAGATCCACTTTTTTCGCGGGCTTCAATTACCAAAATACCATCGGCTAACCCACTTATTATTCTATTTCGCATTGGAAAATAATGCTTCATAGGCTCAGTACCCAAAGGAAACTCGGATATTACTGCACTTTTTTCAGAATTAATTATTTCATTAAATAACCTCAAGTTTTCACGAGGATAAACAATGTCTACCCCGCTACCCAAAACAGCAATAGTACCTCCGGTGCCTTCTAAGGCCGCCTGATGACTACAAGCATCAATCCCTCGGGCTAGGCCACTTATTATCTGAACACCATTTTTACTTAAATCTTCGGTAAGCCTCAGTGCTGTTTTTTTACCATAAGCAGATGCTTTGCGAGCCCCTACTACAGCTATAGCCAAGTTAGTTTCTGTAAAGTTACCCCTGACATATAATAGAGGCGGGGGGTCAAAAATATTTTTTAAGCGTTTAGGATAATTACTATCATTAAGTCCTATTATTTTTACATTATGTTTATTTAATTTAAGATATTCATATTCAATATTTACCCTTTTCCTTTCCGTTAAAAACAGGCTTGCCATTTGCTGTGGGATATATGCCAAATCCCTTTGCAGCTGAATGGGCGAAATATCCCAAAAATCAGCACCCCTTAATGCTCCCATTAAATTAGCAAGAATTTTATTACCTTTTATCCCCCATATTCTTTGAACTAATGACCAAAAGACAATGTCCTTCATATCTTATACCTCATCCTAATGTTTTATTGCAGTTTCTTGCTTTTATCCTTTTTTTCCTGCTTTTTTGGAAAATAATGTTGTCAAAGGTGAAAAATCCTGTAATGTTAAGTTAACCGGTGAAAATATGTCACCATACTTATCCAATCTATTTTTAACATTCACTATCGTAAAGTTATGTATATCTACACCTTTTTCAACCTCGGACCAAGTCAATGGCATAGAAACAAGGGCATTAGGGACAGGGCGAACACTATATACTGAGGCCATTGTCTTACCATAACCATTCTGCAAATAATCTAAATATATCTTTCCTTTCCTTTTAGATTTATTCAGTTCTGTTGTAACTAATCCCGGGAAAGTGGACACTAAATTGTTACACAAATTTTTTAAGGTTTCCCGAACTATAGGAAAGGAATAACATGCCTGAATCGGGAAATAAATATGAAGTCCTTCCGATCCTGATGTTTTGGGAAAGCATTTTATATTCACACTATCTAAAAGCTCTTTAATTAATAATGCAACTTCTAAGGTGTGTGCAAATTGCGCCGGCGGCTCTGGGTCTAAATCAAAAACAATTATATCAGGCTTATCTAAATTAGGAATTTTACTAAGCCAGTGGTGGAGTTCAATACATCCTAAATTTATTAACCAAATTAAGGTATCGAGATCATTGCATAAAATCATTTTTCGATCTTCCAGCATTATTGTTTTAACCCATTGTGGGGTATGGGTGGGGCTTTGTTTTTGATAAAAAGCTTTGCCCCTTATTCCATCAGGATATCGTTTCATAACAAAGGGTCTATCTTGCAAGTGTGGTAAAATATATTCACTTAACTCTAGATAGTATTTTATTAAGTCCCCTTTTAAAATCTTTTCTTCAGGCCAAAAAACCTTTTCCAGATTACTTAATTTAATTTCATGATTAGCAATTTTTACTAACATAAATATAAATTCCCTCTAAAAATACATTCTAACCTCATTATTGCCAAATGTATAGAAAAAAAGTTTATACTTTACCTAATTGGTAAAGTATAAACTTTCCTTACAGTAAAAAAAAATGGAACCGTTTAAGGTTCCTTGTATTCTTGACCACATTCCATACATAAAAATATATTGCTTGCATCTACATAATCACAGTCCTTACAATCTTCTTTCCGTTCTACTACACCATAATTAACGTATTTTTCTGAAAAATTTTGGAGTTCTTTTTTACATTTACTACATCGGTAAACCATAAAAAAACCTCCTCTTCTTTATCAATATAGACTATTCATAGATTAATAATAAAGGTATATTATTAATCATTAATCTTTATGTCTTAATATTATTCTATTTTCTCAAAAAACACAAACATGATATTTGTTTTTTTTAAAGTGTTATTTCGTCCTCAATTTCTAGTACTTCACATTTTAATCCCGCCTCAGATAATTTTGCTTTAAAAACTTCAGCGTTCTGTTTTATAATATCAAATGTATTATAATGCATGGGAACTACTATCTTAGGTCTTAGCATCTTTGCCGCCTCAACTGCATCATCAATCCCCATAACGAAATTATCACCTATAGGAAGTAAAGCAATATCAAGCTTGTTCATTCTGCCAATTAGCTCCATATCACCAAAGAGACCGGTATCACCTGCATGATAAACAGTTTTATTTTCTAGTGTTACAACAAATCCACAAGGACTACCGGTATATTGTATATTACCATCTTCAATAACTGCTGAACCGTGCCAAGCCGGGGTAAGTTTAACTTTACCAAAGTGGAATTGATAAGAACCTCCAATATGCATAGGGTGAACTTGAGCACCTTTAAATTGGCAATACATCGCTAATTCAAAAGGCGCAATAATAAGAGCCCCCGTACGTTTAGCAATTGATAACCCATCTCCTAAATGGTCACTGTGGCCATGGGTAAGTAATATTGCATCTACATCCATTTGATCTTCTTTGACTTTTGCAAGTGGGTTTCCAGTTAGAAATGGATCAAAAATGACCTTACTTCCCCCTCCTTCAATAGAAAAGCAGGCATGGCCATGAAATCTAACCTTCATAAATAATCCCTCCTATTTTAGATCTTAAAGACCTAATTTTCTATCTATTATAGAATAAGGAGCCCTTGACGTCAAATATTTCCAAATATGTATGTATAACTTATGTATATCAACTATTCGTTAGATTTTGCTTGATTTTCCCCTTCGATCGTAGCTTCTAAAATTTCCTTCCATTCATCAAAAACCCTTTGTTTTCTGTTCTTTTTTTCTTTTCTAATAAATTCCTCCAAAAAATATAACTGATTAGTCTCTAATTGCTTGATGTGCTCTTTAATTGCCTCAAGCTGTTCATCCTCATATATCAGCTTAATTAACACAGCTTTCCGCTCCTTTTTGACTGAATTTTTTTCTCTTTAATAAGAAAAATACTACCCTTTATAATTCTATATAATAATAAAAAAGCCTTTATGTAAAAAAAGGCTCCTTTGTAAAAAAAACACCCTAATCCCAAATCTTCCTGTCTAAAGACCTATATTGAATAGCCTCAGCAAGGTGTTGGATATCAATTTGTTCCTTTGCGTCCAAATCCGCAATTGTTCGGGCAACTTTTATAATCCGATCGTGTGCTCTTGCAGTAAAACCCAGTTTATCAAATGCTTGTTTTAAAAGATCTTTGCTTTCATTCTTTAGATTACAGAACTTTCTAACGTCCTGGGTTTTCATCTCGGAATTAGTAAAAATACTCATTTTTTTGAATCTTTCCAGTTGAATTAGCCTAGCCCTTTCTACCCTTTGGCGAATTGTTGCACTATCTTCCTCTAAGGCTTCGGACTGTAATTGCTGAAACTCAAGCCTAGGAATTTCTAAGTGCAAATCTATTCTATCTAAAAGGGGTCCGGAAACCTTATTGCGATATTTCTGTGCCATATATGGAGTGCATGTACACTCTTTAATTAAGTCACCATAATACCCACACGGACAGGGGTTCATTGCCGAAACCAAAAGGAATTTAGCGGGGTATGTAAGTTGCGCCGCAACACGTGAGACAGTAACCTTACCTTCTTCTAAAGGCTGTCGTAATGCTTCTAGGACATCCTTAGGAAACTCAGGAAATTCATCCATAAATAAAACTCCATGATAACTTAAACTTACCTCTCCCGGAGTAGGTATTCTTCCACCTCCAATAATACTAGCCTGTGAGGCACTATGATGGGGTGCCCGGAAAGGCCTTTGATTAATTATTGGTTGTTGAGATGGCAACAAGCCAGAAATACTGTAAATTTTTGTTATATCTAGACATTCCTCAAAAGTTAAGGTTGGCATAATACCTGGAAGACAGCGAGCTAGTAAAGTTTTCCCGGAACCAGGTGAACCCACCATTAATACATTATGGTTACCTGCAGCTGAAATTTCTAAAGCTCTCTTGGCTTCTGCCTGACCTTTAACATTTTTAAAATCATAATCTAAGAAAGTCTCATTCTGGAATAACTCCTCCAACTTAGGTGCTTGAACAGGCTTAGTTTGTTCAAGAGAAATAAGAAAATCTACTACATTTTGTAAATATTCAAAACAATAGGTGGAGGAACCCCCTAGTGCTCCTTCGAGACCATTTTCCATAGGCACAATTAGATTATAGTCACTTTTAGCCATATGTAAAGAAATAGGTAAAACTCCATTCACCTTGCGCAGCCTGCCGTCTAAACCTAATTCGCCTACAGCCATAATATTATTTAGTTTTTCTATCTCTAGCTGATCTGTCGCGGCTAAGATGGCAAGTGCAATGGGCAAATCAAAGCTGGGTCCTTCTTTTTTGAGATGAGCCGGAGCCAAATTTACAACAATCCTCCTAGGCGGAAAGTCAAAACCTGAATTCCTTATAGCGGTTCTAACCCTCTCCTTGCTTTCTTTAACTGCGGTATCTGGAAGTCCCACTATATCCCAGGCCGGCAACCCCCCTGCTGCATCAACTTCAATTTCGATCTCAAAAACTGATAAGCCCATAAGAGTAGAGCTTTTCACATTTGCAAGCATGATTTCCTCCGATATTTGTAAAATGTAATACTACTTATAATTTTACAAATATCGGCAAATATCCTTCTTTTTTAGCAGATTTATTAATGTTTCTATAAAAGTATGAACATAATTTGGTTGGCGAATTTTCCTGCCTTCCCCACTCTTACCCCACTTATTGCATCAATTTAGATTTAGGTATATTGAAATGGCCCTACCTGGTTAATCCCATAAAACCTTAACATGAAGTATTATAAGTATCATTAAAAAAGGTCATTGCTTTGAAAAACATTGACCTTAAAAAGGGGGTATGGAGTTTTAATTTAACTAAGATCCTGATATGAGTATAATTAAATTATTCTAGAAACAAAGTTTTTTATAATAATAAGTATTAACTTCTTCCCTCACGTTTACATCTTGCAATGCACTACTCTAAATATGGCTACATTAGGTAATACTCCCTAAATCTATATGACCATTAGATTAGATACAAAAGAAGTAGATTCAACATTTCTATATACTTGTTAATTACTTGAGAAAGGACGCCAGCAAATACATACCTGTACCTCCCAGCGATTTATATAGTTATAGACATTAAACCCTTAAAATAGCTTCAATATATTTATCTGTTTGGACTATAAAGTCACTATTATCTAAACCTTCCAATTTAGCATATTCTTGCATTGCTCTTTTCCCAGCAGTTAAAATGTGTCTTTCTAAAACTAATTTACAAGATAATACATCTCCTTTAATGATATATTCTAGCAACTCACTATGTTCTTTAATAGAAATTGTCCTATTATAATCTTTTTTAAGTGAAAATGACCTGAAAATTTTCATTTTAACATCTAATGGCTCATAAATTTGCTTTAAAATATCTAATCCTGAAAAATTAATTAAAGAGGTATGAAATTCTCTATTAAGCTCTTGTATGATTCGAACTTCATTTTCTTTAGATGCTTTAACACTTTTATCAATAATTTTTTCAATTTTACTTACTATTTCATTTTTATTGTCTTTTATTGCTACAAATGAAGCTGCAAGACTTTCAGCAGAAGCACGAATAAAATAGACTTGACATATGTCCTCTAATGAAGGCTTATACACTGTTACAATTCCATTTTCACTTTTTAGTAATCCTTCACTACATAATATTCGAGCTGCTTCCCTGACAGGAGTCCTACTAATTCCCAACCACTCTGCTAATTGTTGATCAGTAAGTCTTTCCCCTGGTTTAAGATCACCTTCTGTAATATCGTCTTTTAATTGATAATAGGCTTGCAGATACAACGGTTCTGCTTTAATCAGTTTACCTGTCATTAAGATTCCTCCAT
The DNA here is from genome assembly GCA_000961765.1 of Clostridiaceae bacterium BRH_c20a. GTDB lineage: Bacteria > Bacillota > Peptococcia > Peptococcales > BICA1-8 > BICA1-8. The sequence goes on from LADT01000002.1 coordinate 140,306, forward strand.
CAAGCGAAATATGAACTTGCACTTTATTAGTTTTCAAGACCTAGTCTTTTTATTTCTTCTCCTTTTGGAATACCCGTTTCGATATCCCAACCTCTTAAACTATAGAACTCATCTAACATAATATTAAGTTCATCTTCTTTCATATACATACCTTGAGCCTTTCTCGCTTTTTTGGACACATTTTCGTGAACGCATTTTCATGGATTTGCGCCTAATTACGCATTTATTCCACGGTCTCTTGACATGGGGTCCCCTGCACCCTCTGAACTCCCTATTACTAGGCCGAAATAATGTGTTAATTCGGCTTCGCCCTCAAGATTGTACCAGAGGGTGCCCACCCCATATCAAGAGCTTTCGCGGCATAAACGCTTGCTCTTTCTGCCCGCAAAAAGGGTTAGCCCTTTAGGCTGCAAGCTCTGAAAATAGCAGTTCCTTATATTGATGAGGGGTTACCCAGCCTAAAGCGGCATGTCGCCTCTGGCGGTTATAATAAACTTCGATATATTCAAAAATTGCTAGTTTTGCTTCTTCTCTGGTTTTGAAATAATAGAAGTTAGTACATTCGCATTTTAAACAACTAAAGAAATTTTCGGCACAAGCATTGTCATAGGGATTGCCTTTTCTACTCATGCTTTGACTTATACGGTTAGCTTTCAATAGGTCTTTGAAATCATTTGAGCAGTACTCGACTAAAGAAAAGGGATTGCTCCCTTTCCCTCGTCTAAGAACCGTACGTGAGAGTTTCCAACTCATACGGCTCAAGCATTTCTTAACCTTTTCAGGCGGCAACAAGCGCGTGAAGTTTCATCTTTCTTTTAATAAAATACTTACTATCCAAGAAAGGGGTTTAAGATTTGCAATTTCGGATGTCTGACGATTTTTATTCTCCTAAGATTGATGAGAGTATAGTCATCAGTCACAAATACCCAATGTTTACCATTTTTTGGCATGCCAATATCTGTTTAACCGCCACCATTTGTTCTTGTTGGGGTGGCGATGTTTAGCCCATAGATGCAGTAGATGATAAAGTGTATTATTGACATATGAGAATGTTTGACTTGCTACAACGTGTTTATGATAGTTGGTCCATCCCCTAATCACTTGGTTTAGTCTCCGTATCAAGTCAGATTGCGTACTTGCTTTCCCTTCTTTAAGTATGATGCTAGAGCATTTCTTAATCAGGCTTTTGATGGAATTTTTGGAAGGCTTCACAATAAGTTTTCCTTTGAACTTTCTGAATGTCCACCCAAGGAAGTCAAATCCATCATCTATATGCGTGATTGTAGTCTTTTCTTCCGATAACATTAGTCCTCGAGATTGGAGGAAGGTACTGACAATGCATTTAAGTTCTTCTGCAGTCTCTTTTGAGTTTGCAGTGATGATGAAGTCATCAGCATATCGAACTAGGTTTACTTTTGTTTTAGCACGATAATGGTTTTCTATGTTACCTTTGGAATTTCGATGGTATTTATCTTGAATTACCTTTTCAAGACCATCTAACGTCATATTTGCATATAGACTAGAGATGGCTCCACCTTATGCAAAGTTGATGATTATGCAAAGTAAAGCTCTAAAAGCTCCATATTCTCTGTATCTTATTAGGATTTACTTTGCATAATATCTGGACTACTTAAGATCCGATAGCCAATCAAGCAATGCTGCATCCTTGCTCCAATCAGGAAGATTACTATCTACTAAATCAGGATAGGCATTTTCAATAGCTTTCCGTTTTAATTCAGAATCACACTTTGCATAAATCTCAGTGGTTTTGATATCTGTATGTCCAAGGAAGTCTCGGATATAAATGGGCATGGGGGGCATGGGACAAGGTCAGTAATTACTTTTCACCCCCCGAATATATACGGTAAAAGAATAATATGACCGCTTTCATTTATTCTATAATCTATATTAATAGCTTTTTTATTAAAAACAATAAGAACATCATCACTAACATCTAAATTAAAGTTCATTTCTATTAAAATATCAGCGATTAAAATTCCTTCTTTAATTATTAATTCTTTATTTGTATTGAAATTAGGTAGTCTACTTTCAAAACTTATCTTCAACATTTTATATAACACCACAAACTTATAATTATATTTTTTCGATTCTTAGTATTTAGGTGCAGAACCATGAGTAGCTTGAATTATAGCTACTCATCTCCCATACTTAAACAAAATGCCTTACCGATCCTCACCACCCGTTCCACCATAGCATCCTATAAAGACTCTTTATATTTAATTCGGATATACTATTATTGAACTCAATTTGTGAAATTTTCAATACCAGTTTTCAAAATTCCCAGCTGCATATTTCATTCATACCCTTATGAACAATTGTACCATCGCCTTTAATAAAAGGAATAATTGGATACTTTGGTATCTTTCGAAATTAATTACTGACCTATAAAAGACGTAAGAATATTCCTTCTAATTTTGAACAACCGGTATACAATCTATGGCATATGGCATACAAAGTATAGAGAGATCTTCTAGATTGTTCAATGTAAAAACTACTTCGTCGAGAGAAGTAAAACCAGACATAAACATTTGTGCCAATTCATTAGGCAAAATATTATTAGTAACAATTATTAATTTAAATTTTTTCAAGGCTCTTGCATACATATAAGCTTTTGAGGAGTGATTAGCTGAAAATCCATTTATTGAAAAATCCCTAATAACCTCCTCTATACTTTTGGCATTTTTAAGTACTTGACCAAATTTCCCAACCCCTTTACAACATTTCGCAATTAAGACAATAGTTCCACCAATTTTCGTGACTTGTTCTGCTACAGCTACTGCCTTTTGAGCCTGATGCAAATCTATATCTTTAGGAAAACCTCCTGGGCTAACAAATACTATATCATAACGTTGACGGACTTTTTTTACCCAAGCCTTCTCACAAATTGCTACACCTTGTAAGTGCGCATTTACTAAATCCCCAGCAACTGCACCAATTAATTCACCTTTATAATTTTTAACAACATTCACTATAAAGTCAACTCCGGCTAATTCTGCAGCTTGAATTGCTTCCTCATGAAAAGAGTTGCCATTAATAACTCCCATAACAGGAAACTCTGGCCGAATAGGAAATGAATGATGTATTTGTAAAGTTTTCAAACCTGCTATTCCAGGAACCACTGATTTTCTACCGCCACTATAACCTGCGGATTGATGTGGGGTTATAATCCCTGTAAGGATCCTTAATGAAGCTTGAATATAATACTTGTTTACATATACCGGCAAACCTTTTTTTGTTATTCCAACAAATGATAACTGTTCTTCGTCACAACAATCATGATTTATAATCAATATTTTTGAAAACCAAAAACCCACCATTTTTTTAATATCTTCGTCTGAACATAATTCATGATTGCCATTTGCAATAATTACAGTAATTTGGTCAAGACTAATTCCTGACTTCACTAATTCATCGATAATTAACGTCAACATAGTTTCAGTTGGTGAAGGTCTTGTAATATCGTTAATAACGATAGCTACACTATCCCTTCCCAATGATACTTCACTCAAACGAGGTGAACCAATAGGGTGCAAGATAGCATTTTTAATTGCTAATAACGGATTATTTAATGGTTGAATGTATTCAGGCATTAATACCTCTGTATTTATAGGCAATTCAGTGTCTATAAAAGAATTACCATAAGGGAATTTTACTTTTTTTAGCTTGCTACCTTTATTGAATTGTTTCATTAGGATCACTCCAGAAATCATATCTCAAATTTAATTTATCTAACAATTCTTCTGTAGGATTTCCTTGAATCGTCCAACCACGATAAGAATAATAATCATGCAACATTTTTTCGAAATCTGGCACATTACCTTCCGTTCCACCTTCAGTTAAAGACTTAAATATTCTTGGTGGCAAACGTTCTTCTTCTTTAATTTTCATGCCGTATTTTAAATTTATTAAACGTTTAAGAGTTATACTTCGTTCACCAACCAGTAAAAATTTTTCTAGATTAAATTCCCAACCTGTTACTAAATTCAACATCTCTACTATGTCATAGACATTAATTTTTGGAATCAAAAACTGACATAATTTTAAAGCATTATAAAGTTCCGAATAGTTTTGCATCACAGCCACAAGGCGCCCTTTATCCTCTGAACTAAAACGATCTAAAGCTTTAGGAAAACCTATTTCCGCTATACCATTTCGTTCTAAAATATGTGTGCATTGACGATGACAAGCACCTCTTGGACCAGTAGCATAAGCAACCGCTAAACTAGTTAAGGCTCTTGGATCATGATATGGGAACTCTAAACCTTTAACATGCATGGCAAATTCGTCTGCTGATGATCCAAGTCTTTCTGCCATTTTTTTGACACCAAGTGCTAAAAATTCACCCAATCCATTTCTATAGACAATATTATAAATATAATATATTATAGCTTCCCCATTACCCCAGATTAAAGGTGGAGTATTAGAGTCATCTAATAAAAGACCTTTTTCAATGGCCTCCATTGCGAAAGCGATAACACCGCTAGTGGATATAGTGTCAAGTCCTAAACGATTACAAGCATCGTTGGCCTCAATAACTACCTCAATATCATCGATTAGACAAAGAGAACCAAAACCTGCAAGAGTTTCATATTCTGGTCCGCCGGCAATTGTTCCTGTAAATTTACCACGGGGTATCCTTACAACACGCCCGCATCCAATAAAACAGTGTGGACAATGATAGCTTTTTACTAAATACTCGGATGCTAACCTTTCACCGCTAATTTTATGGGCCTCTTCTACCCAGTTACCCATATCCCAATTCTTAGCAGGCATATCGCCAACTATTGCATTTCCTACTACGCCTCCTGCTGTACCATATTTTTTACGCATTGTCGACCAATCAAGTAAAGGGGGTATTACTTCTTTTATTTTTTTTCTAAGACCATGAGAGTCAGATATTTCAATCTCAGTATCTCCTTTAACAGCAATGGCTTTTAGTTTTTTTGACCCCATCACCGTACCTAAACCGCAACGTCCTGCAGCCCTCCCATCAATACCTTCACTAATAATTGAAGCGAAAGGTATTAGGTTTTCTCCTCCTGGCCCTATACAAGCAATTGAAGTATTTTTCGGTGTATACTCCAATATCATTTCTGTAGTTTCATAAGTATCTTTACCCCATAAAAATTCAGCATCCCGGATCTCAACTATATCATTATCAATAAAAATATAAACTGGTTTAGCAGAACAACCAGTCACTATTAACCCATCATACCCAGCGCGTTTTAATTTGTCGCCAAAAATCCCGCCACTATCTGACTCTCCCCAAATATTTGTTGCTGGTGAACGTGATACAACAGCAAAACGCCCGGATGTAGGAATATTAGTTCCTGTGAAAGGTCCTGTTAAAAAAATAATAGGATTTTCATTACTAAGAGAACTTACTCGAGGATTTGAAAATTTAGTTATGAGATATGCACCTAGACTGGTTCCCCCAATAAACTGTTGTAGAATCTCTTCAGATAGAATTACTTTTTCAGTCCTCCTAGTACTTAAATTTATATGTAATATCCCACCTTTATAACCGTACATTATATCACCCCATTTGCGATATTTTATGATAAAATAGGGCAGTAATTTAATGAAAAAGTTACTGCCCTTTCTTTCATTAAATTATTCTAATTCTGAGCTTCTATAATTTCATCAATTAACTCCCCAAAATTTTTTCTATACTTCTCCCAAACAGGTTGAACCTGTTTTTGAAATGACGCTAAGTCAACTTGTTCCTCGATATTTACTCCCTCTTCCTTTAGCTTTTCCAATGCCTGTTTTTCACTTTCCTCGTTGGCCTGATATTGAAAAGGAATTGCTTCTTTAGCAGATTCGATAATAGCTTCTTGAACATTTGTTGGGAGTTGATTAAATTTATTTAAGGACACCATCAAAGGGGCAGCTGTATAAGTATGCCGAGTCAAAGAAACGTTTTTTGCAACTTCAAAAAATTTTTGGGTATAAATCTGAGAAATCCCAGTTTCTCCAGCATCAACAATACCTTGTTGAATAGAAGTATATAAATCATCCCACGGAAGTACAGTAGGACTTGCATTTACTGCTTTAAACATATCAATATAAACTTCGCTGTCCATTACCCTTACTCTTAGACCTTTCATATCTTCTGAAATTTTAATATTTTTTTTACTATTAAATAAATTACGAAATCCGCCATCAAAATAACCAAGAACCTTTATGTTTTTTTCTTCCAGACTCTTACCTAGATTTGTTCCAACTTCAGAATCAAGTACCTTATGTGCATTATCTGGGTCTTTAAAAAGAAATGGAATATCTAAAACTCCAAAATTCTTATTGTAGCTGACAAGATGGGCACTTGCAGCTATACCTAAATCAATGGTTCCAAGTTGAAGACCTTGAGCTGTTTCTTTAGGTCCACCTAAAGAGTTATTTGGAAATATCTCAATATCAACTTGGCCATTTGTTTTTTGGTTCACTAATTCTGAAAACTTTTTAGCACCAATATGGTAGGGATGACTTTCATTAGTTGGATGTGATAGCTTTAAGGTTATTTTTTCGGGTCCTTGCTCTTGAACTTGAACTTTAGAATCTTGCTTTGAATTACTACTCTCATTTCCACATCCGGTTAGTACCAAAGAGACAACCATTAGAATTATTATTAAGAAACTTAAACTCTTTTTATACATTAAAAAAACCTCCTTTTTTTTAAAAAACTTATGATTAATTTAGGAAGACATCAGGTAAAAATGTAATCAATCCTGGTAAAAATATTAAGATTATTGTAACTATAATCATTACTAGAATAAAAGGAATTACTTTTAAAACAATACTCTCAAAACTTACGCCTGCTATAGGGGTAATGACAAAAAGATCAGGTCCAACCGGTGGTGTAATCATTCCTATAGATAAGGCAACAACTGTAAATACTCCAAAATATATTAGATCAATTCCTAATTTTTGGACCAAAGGCAAAAAGATTGGAACAAGTAGAACAATAGCTGCAGATGGGTTAGCGAAGCAACCTGCAATTAAATAAATAAAAGTTATTAGAAACATTATTACTAATTTGTTTGTTGACAAACCTAATATTCCAGATGCAACCTTTTGAGGTATACTTAGTGAAACCATTAACCAACCAAATATTGCAGCGCATCCCATTAACAATATAATAGTTGAACTTTCAATAAATGAGATCTTTGCTGCATTCCATATTTTTTCCATGTTAATTTCTCGATAAATAATACCTAAGAAAATACTGTAAAATACTGATATTGCTGCTGCTTCTGTTGCAGTAAATATACCAAGATAAATACCACCTAAAACTATTACGGGCAAGGTAAGTGCCCAAAATGCGTCTTTAAAAGATCCCATGATCTCCTTAATGTCTAATTTTCTACCTGAACCAACATATCCATTTTTTTTTGAAACCATATAAGTTACTATCATAATCCCCAATCCGATAATTACTCCTGGTATAAACCCACCTAAAAATAATTTAGCTACAGATACCTCTGCTGTCATAGCGAACACTACCATGGCTATACTAGGTGGAATTATCATACCAATGCACCCGGCTGCGGCAATTAAAGCACCAGAGAAAGCTCTATCATAATTATGTTTTTCCATCTGTGGTATCATCGCTTTTCCAATTGCTGCTGCATTAGCAGCAGATGATCCGGATAGTGCCGCAAAAAACATACATGCTAGAGTGCACACATGAGCCATACCACCTGTAATTGTATGTGTAAAAGAATAGAAAAATTGTACTAACCTTGACGCAATACCAGCCTCTACAATAATATTTCCAGCAAATATAAAATAAGGTATTGCTAATAGAGAAAATGCGTCTGTACTAGCAAATAATTTTTGTGGAATAAGAATGAGTGGTATGGAATCTAAACCACCTAAAAATAGCAAGCTGATTATTGTCGATAAAGCTAATGATATTGCTATAGGAATAGATAATATTATTAATACAAAAAATATTACAAATAAGCTTATGGAAGCCGCAGCCATTAGTATTTAACCTCCTTTCTAGATATTCCAGGATTGTTATTTCTGTTAAAATTGTTATATAACAGCCGAATCGAAAATAATAACATTAATACTCCACCAATGGGTATACTAATCATTGGTAAACTTAATGATATACGCATGGCTGGAGAATAATTGGATATATTTATTATCGCAAACTTATATCCTTCAATAACTAAGACCAAACTAAATGCTAAAGTCCCGAAAATAGAAATACCATTAATAATACTTCTAAATGCTTCCGGTACCATATCACGAAATGAAGTAATTGTAATATGTGCTTTATTAATTACTGCAACTGCAGAGCCTAAAAGCATTGACCATATAAACAAATACCTAGCTAACTCATCTGTCCACGGAATAGGATATTTAAATACATATCGTGCTAAAACCTGAACAAAAGTGGTAGTACTCATTATAATAAACAATACAGTTCCAATGATCAGAGTAGCCTCTTTTGTATAAATTATTAGTTTTGGCTCTTTACGCATCTTTCACCCGCCTTAATAAAAGTTTGATTTGCTTTAAATATTTGAAAACTGCTTATTAATTTTAATTAAAAATGATATTGATCGCCTATATTTAGAGTAATAATTTGTGTTTCAGGTGCTAAACGTTTAACTTCCTTTTTAAATATTTCGGGATATTCCTTTTGAGTTTCTTTATCATAATGGATAGGGATTGCAACGGTTGGGTTTAGCCATGATACTGCAATGGCAGCCTCCCATGGTTCCATTTCTGTTATTGCCCCTGGAAACATACCAATTGGAATAAGTATTATATTTGGTTTATATAATTCAGCAATTAATTTTAAGTCACCAAAAATGGCTGTATCCCCCATATGATAAATTCTAGCATCACTATTTGGGAAATTTATGATATATCCTAGTGAAACTCCAGTTAAGAAAGAACTACCATAATCGGTAAAAGAAACATGTTCTGCTCTAACAGCTTTTATACATACCCACCCTAAATCATGTTTTACACCTTGGGTAACTCGCTTCGTTTTTTCTTTAGATACTCCTTCAGAAATTGCTTTAGTAACAACGTCTCTAGCTCCAACTAAGGTTGCACCAGTTTTTTTTGTAAGGGGAATTGCACTTCCGAGATGGTCATAGGATCCATGAGTAACTAAAATTAAATCCAGCTTCCCAATATCATCCACGCCAAGATCGCAATAAGGATTTGGAACAACACTATCCTTTAATAAAGGATCTATAAAAATTTTATGATCATCATTGATTATCTCTACATTTGCAACACCTAAGTATTTTAATGAGCCCATTATTTTCACCCCTAACTAACATTTTCTTTCAATTGTGAGTATTTTGAAAAAACTATTATCTTTTTTCAGATATAAACCTGTTTTGATTTTTTCTGCTCAGCAATAATCTTTTGCATTATGGGGGGGAATAATTAATTAGAAATTCAGAAATTACGCACTATAGTTTTTAATAATTTCTTCATCAATCTCCATTCCAAACCCGGGTTTATCATCTAATTCAATATATCCATTCTCAAATGATTTAATTGGTAGAGTTGTTAAATCCCATCGTAATGGATTTTTTTGATCTTTAGCCCAATCACTTTGCATATGTTCAAAAATAAAGCAATCATTAAAGGCTGCGGCTAAGTGTAAAGATACTGCAATACATACGGCTGAAGAACTACCTGTATGTACTAAATAAGGTACATTATAAGCACTAGCTAAACCATGAATTCTCAAACACTCGGTTACACCACCGGCCCTACATACATTAGGCTGAATAATATCTACTTTCCCCCGTACAATTAACTCTTTAAGTCCGTATCTTAAGAAATGAGCCTCACCTCCGGCAATAGGGATGTCTAAGGATTCTGATAATCTTCTATATCCATCATAATCATCGGGGCTAACTGGTTCTTCAAACCATCTAATATTATACTTTTCTAATTCCCTACCAACTTTCAAAGCAGTTTTAACATCATAACCACAGTTTGCGTCTACCATTAGAGTAATATCTTTTCCCACATGTTCTCTTACTGCTGCAACGGCCATAACATCGGTTTCATAACCTTGACCAATTTTAATTTTCATAGCTGTAAAGCCTTGATCCACAAATTTTTGAGCTGTAGCCAGCATTGTTTCCATGCCTCTAAATCTAATAGAAGAGGCATACGCCCAAATTTTAGGTTTTTCACTACCACCTAATAATCTGTAAACAGGTAGATTCAAAGCTTTACCCTTAATATCCCAAAGAGCTACATCAATACCACTAATTGCTTCAATATAAAACCCTTGATAATGCCCCCTGTTCATCATGGTTCCAAAAAGTAATTCCCAGATATATTCAGTATTCATGGGATCTTTACCAATAAGCAATGGTTTTACATATTCCACAATATCTCGAGTGGCAGTAGGTGCAAGTCTTACCATGCATTCACCATAGCCTGTTATACCTTCATCAGTTTCAATTTTAACTAACATAGTACGATACTCTTTAAACACAACCTTCTCTAACTCATCGGCATATGGAATACTTATAGGTGCCTTAATTGGATTATCAATAGGTACAACCAGACTAAATGCTTCGACATTTGTAATTTTCAACTTTAAAAGCCTCCTTGTTAATTTTATCCAGCTCGGCTGATCTGTTATTCCGCATTTTGTATTCAGCATGCTGAGTTTTATTTTTTTATATATTCTACATCAATGTTTAAAAACCTTTTGATTTTTATAAAATATTTTAGACTTTTTTCGACAAATTCCATAAAAAATAAAACTTTTAGTAGTATGGATATCCCTTTAAAACTCTACTCAAAATCATATCAAATCTACAATAATAATCCCTGTAAAGATACTCTATAAACTTATTATTCCAACTACCTGCTGTCTACAAAAGTGGCTACAACTTAAAATTTCATTTTTACAAGAGCAGTAATCAACTTGCTTAACTGAAGTGTCTGGAAGTGTCTGGGGACGGTCCTTTGACACGCATGATATAAATACTCATTTTATTTCTAGATAATTTTAACAATCCCATAGCTATATCACGTATTGCCCCTCCAGGCATGTTTGAGATACTTAGTATTTTAAAGTATTTATTTACTTTTGCCTTTTCGTCAACATAATTGATTGTATGCTCTTCCATTTTCCCTCCAATCAATATCTCTTGTAGATGTAAAAATGATAAAGAGATATACCTAAAAGATAATTCAAAGTGGAAAATCATGACAAATACAACTATTTCCTCTGACGAGTTTATCCGTAGGTTCTTTACATGAGGTTAGACTTGTCATTATAGACATAATAATATTTTTCTGAATATTTCTTTAAATTAATAAAATCAATTTAATTTTTTACCATAAACTTACGTAATAATACCGTACTTGGGAAGCAATTCATGTTTAATATAAAAACTATGATATGTTACTGCATCGTGAAAATACTTCCAATCAGATTTATTAAAATCTGGTTCTCTATGATATTCATCTTCTATACCATTTTTATATACTACAACAGCTTTCCTAAACCATTCTCTATCATGATAGGAGGTAAAGGATTTAAAACCAAAAAAATTACTGCTTAATTTATCTTTCCAATTATTGATCCGATCTTCTAGCTCTCCGTTAAATGCAAATATCTCCCTAAATAAGCTTTCTACATCTACCCATTTTTGGGGCTCCTCTACAAACATTTCAGGATATTTTTCATAAACACTAGTTGCTAAGTAATTAAATATTTTATCTGCTGCATCAACATATCTTTCTGTATTATTAATTTCTATTTCTTCTTTCATATTGTAACCTCTATAACTCCATACTAGATAAGGTTCATCAGGTGACTTAAAAGCCTGTCCATGCCCTATCTCCGGTAAGTACTCAGCTACTGATCTAAGCAAAGCTGATTTATTTTTATAAGATAAATTATTTACTACATTATGTTGCTTTTGTAATCCATGAAAATTTTGATG
>LADT01000016.1 GCA_000961765.1 Clostridiaceae bacterium BRH_c20a
TATTTTTAAATTTAATTTATGGAGGGAGTAAGTGATGGATCCAATATTTGCTTACAAAATTCATACAGAAAGAAAAGAAATCGAGAGGTTGTTAGAGGAAAATAAGTTAGAGCATGATAAGCGGAGTAAAGAATTGGACCAACTAATAATCAGGTATTTAAATAAACGGAAGAACAAAACAAAGTAAGAACGTTAGTTTTTAGATAGTGTCAATTATAAATTTCCCTACCTCCTTAATATAAAGAAAAAGGCTCCGAAAGGTGCCTTTTTCAATTATTCCAACTTTGATTTAGTATATTATTATATGATCTAGCTTTTCATGTATAACTTCTCTGCTATCATACAAACCCCGTATTTTTTCTGAAATATCGCTTTCTATTTTAGCATCAACTTTTTGAAGAGCTATTTTATTCTCTAAAACCGAATTTTCTAATGTATCGAATCTTTTATTAAAATCCATATACATTTTTTCCATCAGCTGTAAAACTTTATCGTCCTGCGACATTTTATCAGCCCCTATTTTTATTTTACTCTTTTAATAATAATTTCTTCATGTTTAGATACTTCTTGTTCAATTCGTTCAAGCTGCTGGGTATGCTGGGCATATCCGTCAAAAAGAGCAGTGAGCTTTTCACCATGTACATTTTCAATTTTTAGTACTGTCTTTTCAATGGAATCCACCTTATTTTCTAGGTTATCCACCTTATTTTCTAGCTTATCCACCTTATTTTCTAGCTTATCCACTTTGTTTTCTAGCGTGTCAATTCTACTGTTTACCTGTTTAAAGCCGTTCTGCATCTCACTATACATTTTTTCCATTAGGTCATATATTTTATTATCCATAATTCTAGCCTCCAAATATTATATAAAAAGTTGCATTTATAACTCTTTAATAGTAACATTTGCAACAAAATAAATACAAAAAAACTGCCTATTATTATATTAGTAATTTAATTAAATTAAAAATTTTTTGCCATATCGGCAAAATTATGCACCTCCTTTTAAGTGAAATGTATATTAGCAATTACCATTTCGATATAAGGGGAGGAAAAACCTGCAATATCTCCCTTAAAAAAAAGTAAAAAGATAAAGAAGTCCAATTAATATTTCCTTGGAAATAAAAGGAAGTGGAATTATGACAAATAACATGGTTGTCCCCAGACATCCACCGCATAAACATAAAACAGGAGGTGGTTGTATGGATGAAAATATAAAACCAGCCAAGGTAATAAAAAGCGGCAATACAACTATTCAAATATTTACCCCTCCCCCAATGTCGGCAGAAGAAAGTGAAAGACGGATTAATGAGTTTTATAATGCAGCTTGGGCTCTTTGGGATTCCTTTAGCACAGAGGAAAAGCTAAAAATTAATGCTGAATATGGCAGCGAATAATTATAGCTTTTTCTTTTTTAGAGGAATTATATATTAAAAGTTGTAATAAGTTATTTATAAATTTTTTTAGAATTAAGGAGGATTATGTAAAATTTTGTAGAAAGATAATTTTAAAATTATTAATGAAAAAAGGCAAACCATCTGAAAGGATGGGACGCAAAGCTTTGGGTCTAAAGTATTATTACTAAGATTGCCAGGCCACCATTAAACTTATATAAGTATGAGTTTTTAGGTAGCCCTCAACGGGGCTTTTTTCATAGATTGAAGGTAAGATACAATGCACATGGACAATGTTAGAAAACTCATGGAACTATTAAAGAATTATGACATAAATGTTTGGAAACATTCAATTTTTGTAATGAAGTTTTCATTTGAAATTATGAAGAAGTTAGACCTTCATAAAAAAGACGTAACAAATATTTTAATTGGTTCATTGTTGCATGATATTGGTAAATTAAAAATTTGCAAGGAAATAATAAATAAACCTGGAAAGTTAGATATTGATGAATGGGATGAAATAAAAAGACATCCAACCTATGGTGGCTCAATTATAAATCAATATGAAATTAATAGTGAGATACTGCCCTTAATCCTATATCATCATGAGAGATGGGATGGAAAAGGGTATTATGGTCTGGCAGGTAAACATATCCATTTTGGTGCCAGAGTAATTGCAATTGCAGACTCGGTTGAAGCTATGTCATCTCAAAGACCATATCAAAATATGAAAAAAACTAAGGAAATTTTTATGGAATTATTAAATAGTAGAGGGAGCCAATTTGATCCCGATTTAATAAACCAATTGTTTAAAATAGAATCTAATAATCAATTAATCTTCTCGAAAAATTTGGTAAAAGAACAAGGAATTCTCGAAAAGTTAATTTCTGTTAGTCGAAATTTTAATTCAAATATTTTTTATTCAGAGGGATATTAAAATGATATTATTAGATGAAGATTTGGTAGAACTTATAAACGATTTAGTAATTGAACTAAAAAAGTTATTAGATAATAATTCCTAAGTATAATATTTATTGAGTAGATAAAATTAATAGAGATAGGATGTATATTATGAGTTCTTTGAATAACCACAGAAGAGCGGATATCAAAGTTGTCTTTTCTGAATTTGATTTTCCTCCTATGCAAGATGCTTTAATAGTTGCTAAGCGTTCTCCAATAGGTCCGGAAGCCGCAAGAAGGATGGTTGACATTTTATCTCCTGAACAATATGAAATCATTGAAGTGGAACATGATATTATAGAGGCTATTGTTATCAAGAAATCCTTAATAAAAATGTTCCCAAAAGATAAGCTTATAGCTTTTCTATTAGAAGAAGGTGGGAATATTACTGATATCAATAGTATCATAAAAGCAAATGTTAAAACATTTATTGAAGTGAGCAGGTCGGTAGATTTATGAATAATATTGTAAGTCAGTTAATGACAAGAGAGGTTTATACAATAAATCCTTTCTGTAGTGTTTTAAGTGCTCAAAATATTTTGGAATCAAATAAAATTGGAGGTTTGCCTGTCGTTGAAGACAAAAAAGTTATTGGAATTATTACTTCTTTTGATGTGAGACGTAGTCATCCAAATAGATTAGTTTTCGATGCTATGACAAAAAACCCCATTACTATTTCTGAGAATGAGAATATTATCTATGCATTAAAAATGTTAAAGGATAATAATATCGAACGGTTACCAGTTGTGAATCAACACAATGAATTAATTGGCATAATAACAAAAGGCGTCTTGTTGATGGAGGCAGGGAAAAGAATAGACCTGCTAACAGGACTTCAAAGAAGCCAAACTATAGTATTTAATACAGCAAAAATTCTCTTAGAAAATAATGATGATATTGTCTGTTTATTTTTTGACCTTAACGAATTTGGCATTTTTAATAAAAAACATGGACATATAGTAGGGGACGAAATAATTCAAAAAATTGGCGAAATATTAAAAACATTTATTGAGACTGATCGCCTATGTAGATTTGGTGGAGATGAGTTCGTAGCAATAATTCCAAGCAATCTGGAAAATGGAAAAAAGCTTGCACGGGATATTATATCTTATATAACATCTGATAATTACTTAAAAGATTTAGATGTTTCCTTATCGATTGGTATATCAGGAGGTCGTAGAAATTGCGTGCGATATGACGAAAAAGAGATAACTAAGGATATTAATAACTTAATCAACTTAGCTAGCTTAGTTTCTACAAAAGCAAAGAGTTTAAAACTTGATTTTGCCGTAGCTGATGAGTTGAGAATAGTTTAAACAAGATATTCTATGAGCCTGAGGGCTCTTTTCTTTTGCCAAAAACGAGGCGGGCCGGTGGAAATTATGAAAGGAATTACTGAATATACAGATAAACAGTAAGTGGTAATGAAATTACTCTAATTGATGTTTTAGGAACAGAATGGGATATAGTGGCTGATACCGTAGAAGCCGCTTTTGAATATGAAATGATGTTGGATAGGGTAAAAGTATTAACTAAAAGGGAAAAGAAAGTTTTAGAATTAAGATTTGGTTTAATAAATGGTTTGCGGAAAACTCAAAGAGAAATTGCTAAAATGTTAGGCATTTCCCGTTCCTATGTATCACGTATTGAAAAAAGAGCTATTGAAAAGCTTATTAAAGAAACTAATTCTAAGAACAGCTACTAAATATTTTTAAAAATACTAGTATGTAATTAACTGGCAGGTTAGTTTGCCATATGTTATAATTCCCTTGATTTCTAATTTTTGGGGGGAACTTTTTTGCTAGAAAAACTAAAGCCAGATATAATGGTTAATACATTATGGGAAGTACCACTAGAAATACTGAAAAGGAACGAAATCAAGGGCATAATACTTGATCTGGATAATACATTAACCGATTGGAATTGTTTAAACATTTCTGAAGATATTTGTGAATGGATAGTTTCCTTAAAAAAGTATGGTTTTAAAATCTGTATAGTTTCTAATAATGGTGCAGAGCGTATAGAAGCTTCTATAAAAGATTTAGACATACCTTATGTTCCAAATGCCTTAAAACCTGGGAAAAGGGCCTTTTTGAAAGGGATGAAATTGTTAGGTACCACTCCCCATTCTACAGCTATAATTGGTGACCAGCTTTTTACTGATATTTTAGGGGGAAAGAGGTTAAAATTGACTACAATTTTGGTCAAACCTAGGAGTGAAAAAGAATTTATCGGTACAAAATTAGTGCGAAAAATTGAAAAAGCGGTTTTAAGTCGATTTTAAGAAAAAACAATTCCAACTACAGTTTTCGAGTAATTATGACACCCTATATCTAGTATACTTTAAGAGGAAATTGTAGGAGGGAGTCGATATATAGTGATTAAAATTCTATTAGCAGATGATTATCCTTTAATCAGGGAGATTCTTAAAGAATATTTTACACTCAATTATCCAGAAATCCAAGTTGTAGGAGAAGCTCAGAATGGTGAAGAAGCAGTTGGGCTTTGTCAAGATTTGAAACCTGATTATGTAATCATGGATATAAAGATGCCTATTATGGATGGTATTACAGCTACGGGTAAAATTAAAAATCATTCCCCAAGTACCAAGGTAATTTGTTACACGGGGTATCGTCATGAAATACTTGAGCATAAAGCACTAGCTGCAGGTGCAAGTGCATTTTTTCTAAAGCCTTTTGATTTACAGGATATAGCCGGTATTATTATGCAAATTGATAAAGGGGAATTTGATTTGTACCAAGTAAATTAATATTTTGTATAATGTTAGCGAAAAAAGCATTAAAAAAAAAAGAGGAATAAGCGTCCTTTTATGGAAAAATATAACACATACGAATAAGAGGAGGCTTTCTAATGTCAGGTCGTTTAACTGTTCGACAGGTAAGCAATATTTTGCAAGTGGAAGAGAGCACCATGCGTTTTTGGGAGAAAGAATTTGAGGAATATTTAAACCTTGATGTACAAAAAGGTCAAAGAAAAAGATATACTCAACAACAATTGGAAATACTAGCAAAGATAAAAGAACTACTTCATTCTGAACAGTATACGATTAAAGGTGCAAAAAGAAGATTAGACTTGGATAATACTATTGCTGATCCTCTAGGAATTGAGCATAATTTTAAAACTACGGTTGTATATATGTTTTCATCCATTATGAAGGAACTGCAAAAAACTCAAGAAGAAAGCAGAAAACTCTCTCAACAGGTGGAATTATTACGGAGGGAGAAGAATAAAATTGCAGCACAACTGGTAGAAGAGCAGAGTAAAGGCATTTTAGACTTTTTAAAGCAGCGTATAGGAACTAGAAATTTAGCAGAAGAATAACCACTGCTGTTTACAGCAGTTGTTATTTTTTTAGATGCTAAAAAGGTTGAATTAATACACAAACAAGAAGGAAAAAGTATCGAAAAAATGATATATCCACTAAGAAGATTTTTAGGTTAAAATTGGAATGTCTTAAGGGCTTTGCGGATATGTTATTTAGAGGAAAAGAAATTGACATAACGATAAAGGCAGGTGTATAGACAATTGAAAAATGGTAATAATATAATTTTAATTGGATTCATGGGTACTGGAAAAACTGCTGTTGGTAAAAGGTTGGCTGGGATTTTAAACATGGATTTTTATGATACAGACCAGGAGATAGAAAGAATAACGGGTATGTCTGTGACTAGGCTTTTTTATAAGCATGGAGAAATTAGATTTCGATCTGAGGAAGCTTTAATGATACATAAATTAATTAAAAAGAAAAATTCCATTATTGCAACTGGGGGTGGGATAGTTCTAAATTCTGAGAATATTAATCTTTTGAAAAATACAGGCTACCTTGTTTGTTTAACTGCAAAACCCGAGGTTATATATGAAAGGGTGAAAAGAAGGAATAATAGACCCTTGCTAAAAAAAGGTGATACATATGAAACTATTATTGCCCTCCTACAAGATAGGGAAGAGCTGTATAGATGTGCAGACTTTACAGTTGATACCTCCAATATGGACTTTGAAGAAATTATTAATAACATTTTAAAATTTTTGAGTGAACAAAAAGCGAATAATTAATGATTGGTTTAAAATACCGAGATAATCGGTATTTTTTAATTGTTTCCCGATAGGCTCAGTTACTAATTTCTACAAAATTACTCTTATTTTTCCGGAATAAGGGTTTGTTTAATAATTTTGATGATTTAAGAAGGAAATTTAAAATATTAAGCGAAATTTGCATCAGATAGAGTGTTTAAGAGTTGGGGGGGGTTTTTTATGAACAGAAAGATTAAGAGAATAGGCGACATATTAGTAGAAAGTGGAGTTATTACCTCAGCTCAGCTTGAAGAAACGTTAATAAAACAAAAAGGGACTGGCAAAAAACTAGGTGAAGTTTTGATTGAACAGAGACTTGTTACTGAGCGACAAATTTTAGAGACCCTAGAATTTCAATTAGGTATTTCCCATATTTATTTAGGAGAGCAGCAGTTAACTCGAGAGATTGTCCATTCAATATCTGAAGAATTAATAAGAAGACATGAAGTCTTCCCCTATAAAATTGATGGTAATAATATTTATTTAGCCATGGCGGACCCTTTGGATTTTATGGCTATTGATGATATAGCTTTATCTACGAGCAAAAGTGTTATTCCGGCAATTGCAACTCAAGCAGATATTGAGGCCAGCATCGGCAGGTATTTCGGTTTTTCTCAAGAGGTTTCAGCAGCAATAGATGACCTAGAGTCAGGAACCGATTATCTGGATAATCTTGCCTTTGATATGGACCAGCTAGCTAATGATGATGCACCTGTAATTGCTGCTGTGAATGGTATTATTAACCAAGCTGTAACTGGTGGAGCCAGTGATATTCATATTGAACCATCGGAAGATAGCTTAAAAGTTAGATTTAGAATTGATGGTTTACTGCAGGAGGCCCTAAATCTTCCCCGTAAGGTCCAGCCGCCTTTAGTCTCAAGGATTAAGCTTATGAGTGATATGGACATTGCGGAAAAGAGGCTGCCACAGGATGGAAGATTTCAAATTAAAAAAGGAGCAAAAAAAGTAGATTTGCGAATTTCCTCATTACCTACTATTTTTGGGGAAAAATTAGTTATTCGTATCCTAGATAAGGATCAGAAATTAGTCCAGATTAACCAGTTGGGGTTTACCTTGGAGCAATTAGAAAAATTTAATAAACTATTGCGCTTTCCCCATGGAATGATTTTAGTTACCGGACCTACAGGCAGCGGAAAGACAACTACTTTATATGCAGCACTTAATAGTATTCGAAGTATAGCAAAAAATATTGTTACTATCGAGGACCCTGTGGAATATGTTCTTTCAGGTGTCAACCAGGTCCAGACTAATGTCAAAGCAGGGATGACTTTTGCAACAGGTCTAAGGTCAGTTTTACGACAAGACCCAGATGTAATAATGGTAGGGGAAATTCGAGATAAAGAAACGGCGGAAATATCAGTACGGGCTGCCACAACAGGTCACTTGGTCTTTTCGACCCTGCATACTAATGATGGTGCTAGTGCTTTGACTAGGCTTATTGATATGGATATAGAACCATTTTTAGTGGCATCTTCCATAATTGGTGTTGTAGCTCAGCGGCTGGTCAGAAGGGTTTGCCCTCGGTGTTCTAAACAGTATCAGCCTTTAGCAGACTCTTCAGAATTACTTTTTCTAGGCTCTAAATTCTCAAATCAAGAAATTATTTTAACTAGAGGTACCGGATGTACCTACTGCAACCACACGGGCTATAAAGGAAGGATTGCCATTCATGAGATCCTACAAATAACTTCTGAGGAAAGAAATTTGATTCTCTGCAAAGCGGATGCCGAAACTATCCAACAAAAAGCCATCGAAAACGGTATGATTTCCATGAAAGAAGATGGGATCACCAAGGCCCTTGAGGGTTTGACAACAATTGAAGAAATAATGAGAGTAACCTTTGGTGGAGAATTTTAGAAAATTTTCGATAAATGCTTGATTTGTTTAGTATTTCTGTCTGTAATTATGTAATTAGGTAGGAATTTTCAATTTTTGGTCGAATATGTACTATTAAATACTAGCAGTGTTTATCCGTGTGCCCCGGAGGGGCCCGTGGTTATACTATAAAAAGGCAAAGTCATTGAAAGGTGGCGGCGCAAAGCTTAGGGGCTAAGGTAGTATTTTCTGCTATGCCAGCCAGTTGCCGGTAGTTTATATTTTCTTGCCGCTAACTGGCTTTTTTTACCTAAAAAGGGGGGGGAACAGTTGGATATCAGAGAATTGTTAGTATTTATGATGCAAAATATATGTTCTGATTTACATATTACTGTCGGCTCACCCCCAATATTTAGAAAAGATGGGAAACTGGTTAAAAACAATGATCTAGACAATACCTTGGCTAGTATGTCTTTGACCAAGGAGATTACCGAGGTTTTGGCAAAGAGTATAATTCCTGATGATAAATGGCTCTTACTAGAGGAAAAAGGTGAAGTTGACTTTTCTTATGCTGTACATGGTTTAGGCCGTTTTCGGATTAATACCTACAGGCAAAGGGGATGTATAAGTATTGCTATTAGGTCAATTCCCTTGGATATTCCGACTATTAAGGGTTTAGGCCTTTCCCAAAATTTGAGTCAGTTCGGTCGTCTGCCTAATGGGTTGGTCTTAGTAACAGGACCAACCGGCAGTGGCAAAAGTACTACATTAGCTGCCTTAATTGACTTAATAAATAAGGAAAGAGGCTGTCATATTATTACTTTGGAAGACCCCATAGAATATCTGCATAAACATAAGAAAAGCATTATTAACCAACGGGAATTAGGTTCTGATACATATAGCTTTGCCAGTGCCCTAAGGGCTGCTTTGCGGCAAGACCCTGATGTCATCTTAATTGGCGAAATGCGGGATTTAGAGACTATGGAAACCGCGTTAAAGGCTGCGGAAACTGGTCACTTAGTATTTGCTAGTCTCCATACAAACAGTGCAGTTCAGACCATCGATAGGGTTGTTGATGTTTTTCCTTCCTCCCAACAGCAGCAAGTCAAAATTCAGCTGGCCGCAGTTTTGCGGGGGATAATAAGTCAAAGGCTCTTACCCCTCATTGATGGGGGAAGGATTGCAGTCCAGGAAATATTAATAGCTAATCCGGCAATTCGTAGTTTGATTAGGGAAGGAAAGACCCATCAAATTTATTCTATCCTTCAGACTAACGCTAGAGAAGGAATGATTACTCTGGAAAAGGCAGTCAAAGAGCCCTATTACCAAGGAAAAATAAGTGCTGAAACAGCACTTTCAGAATTACCTGATGATGAAGAATTAAAAGCCCTGAGTCCTTTAAATAATGATTATTTCAGCAGAGAGTTGATATAGATGGCACTTTACATATATAAAGCCCGAGATGGAATGGGAAAATTGAACCAAGGCCAGCTAGAGGCTGAGGCGCTAGACCAGGCAGTAGCAAAACTCCAACAATCAGGTTTATTGGTTATAGATATTACCCAGGATAAGAAATTAAAGAAGACACAAGCTTCTAATTTGCCTATTTTTTCCCGAGATAAAATCAAATTAAAAGATTTAGCCTTATTTTGCAGACAGCTTTCATTTATGCTAGAAGCTGGGATATCGTTGGTAATGGGCTTACAGATTATTGCTGATAACCAAGCTCCACCAGGGATTAAAAAACTGGCACAGGACCTCACAAAAGAGCTAAGGTCAGGTCACAGCTTTGCAGAATCCTGTGAACTCTATAACGATAAATTGCCGCCCCTTTTAATTGACATGGTAGCTGCAGCTGAAGTGGGGGGATTTTTGGATAGTTCTTTAGAGAGATTAGCTAATTATTTTGAAAAAGAGGTACAGACCAAGGAAAAGGTCAAAACTGCCATGATTTACCCTTTAGTGGTCTTGATAATTGCAGCCTTGGCTATCAGTATTGTTTTTGTTTTTGTGGTTCCGGTGTTTGGTGGAATTCTAAAAGATATGAACGTCCCTATTCCTCTAAGTACGCAAATTATATTGGCTATTAGTTTATACTTCAATAAATACTGGTATTTATTGATCTCTGGGATATTTTTATTATGCCTTACCCTCATGTTCTATCTTAAGACGCCCAAAGGTAAAAAACAGGCTGATAATTTGTTATTTGTAATCCCAATTCTCAAGGATCTAGCCCAAAAGGTTATTGTTGCACGGTTTTGTAGAACCCTAGCTAATCTTTTGCACAGTGGTGTTCCTATACTCCAAGCTTTAGAAGTTGTAGAACGGACTATCGGCAATGCTGCCTTGAAAGAAGAAATAGATAAATGCAAAAAAAATGTCACAGATGGCAGAAGCCTCACAGAAAGCTTTCGAGAGGGTAAGGTTTTTCCTCCTATGGTCATCCAAATGATGGCGGTAGGTGAGCATTCCGGTAATTTGGACGAGCTATTGGTAAAGGTAAGTGACTATTATGATGGTGAAGTAGCTGAAGCCACAGACAGACTACCTAAATTAATTGAGCCGATTATGATTGTATTATTGGGAATTGTGGTAGGTGCTGTTGTGATGGGAGTTCTTTTGCCCATGTTTAGTGTGATGAGTAGTATTGGGTCGTAGGGGAACACTTCGTGTTCCAGTGGCTCAGGGACCGGGGATCAGGGACTGGTGGCCAGTGCTGGGTGCCCAGTGGCCGGTGGCCAGTGCTCAGTGGCCAGTAATACTTCCGAGTGAATATTTCGCGTCTGACAATACTTATAGGTCTAACTTGGGGTCTGACAATTACTACCGGGTTAAAATATTGCGTCTGACACAAGTAATATGGGGTGTCATTGCGAGCGTAGCGAAGCAATCTCGCTTTTCAGCCTTAGATTTTCCAAGAATATTATTTATTTTCAAAAAAGAGAGGGAATATGAATAAACAGTATTATGTCTATTTAATGACAAATATAAAGAATAATGTACTATATACAGGTATAACAAGCAATTTGAAAAGAAGGATTTATGAACATAGAGAGAAATTAGCAGAAGGGTTTACTAAAAAATATAACATTAATAAACTTGTTTATTATGAGATTCATAATGATGCATACGAGGCAATTAAAAGAGAAAAACAAATTAAATCCGGATCTAGGCAAAAGAAAATTGAGCTGATAAACAACATGAATTCCAATTGGGTAGATTTATATAATGATATTTGAGTTAACTAGTTACTTTATGATGTCATTGTGAGCTTTTAGTCGGGGCAATCTATTGGGTCTGAGATTGCTTCAGTCGTACCTCCTTCGCAATGACACCTGGGGTGGTCTGACTTATTTGGCGATTTAAAGGTTCCGTAGCGATTATCTTAGTTTAAATCATACTGTCATATAGAGCATAGCGAAGAAATTTCCGTGGTTATTCATGAGCTTAATGCTTAATGCTTAATGCTTAATGCTTAATGCTTAATTTTATATATATATTTTTTTGAAGGAGGTGAAAACGAATGATGCAATTAATATGGAAACATATGAGGAAAGATCAAAAGGGTTTTACTTTGGTTGAATTGTTGGTTGTTGTTGTTATTTTAGGTATTTTGGCTACATTGGCTGTTCAGACTCTTGGTGATAGAACTACCCAGGCGAAAAAAGCAAAGGCTGATGCCAATGTTAGGATGATAAATTCTGCTATTGAAATTTTTACTATTGACAATGGTGTGGGACCTAGTAAAACAACTTGGTCTGCTTTAATGAGCGACTTAACTTCGGCAGGAGCATCAGGGAAAGGTCCTTATTTGAGAAGTGCAATAGGTTCACCAGGTAGCGCCAATGTATCAGCAACAATTGATGGTCATACTTATACATTGGATACAACCACAGGAATAGTAACAGTAACGCCTTAATTCATTCCTAGCCCCCCTTTGGGGGCTCATACCTTTTTTAGCGAGGCGATTTATGGAATACATCATAGCTTTTATTTTTGGCATCACCATAGGCAGTTTTCTAAATGTTTGCATCTACCGCATACCCAATGGGCAGAGTATTATTCACCCACCTTCCCATTGTAATAGCTGTAATTATCAACTGAAGGCTTGGGATTTGGTGCCTGTTTTTAGTTATTTGGTTTTGGGGGGGAAGTGTAGGAATTGTGGAGTAAGGATTTCTGTTAGATATCCGTTGATTGAGTTATTGACGGGTGTGATGTTTGGGCTGATTGTTTATAATTTTGGGTTTAATTTGACTGGATTGTTTTATTGTCTATTTGCAGCTAGCTTAATTGTTGTAACTTTTATTGACCTTGACCATTTCCTAATTCCTAATAGTGTTGTATTGGCGATGCTAGTTTTGGGGTTAGGTTTTCATATATTTGCAGGTCCGTTTAGTATACTGAATGGTTTCTTATCTTTTTTAGGGGCAGGCTTCTTTTTCCTCCTTTTATATATCCTTTCTCGGGGGGGATTAGGGGGGGGAGATGTTAAGCTGGCTGCGGTATTGGGGTTATGGCTGGGCTGGCCTGATACTGCTCTGGCGATTTTCTTGGGTTCCTTGGTGGGAAGCATTATCGGCATTATATTGATAGGCTTAAAAATTAAGAATAGAAAAGAAGCAATTCCTTACGGACCTTACTTGGTTTTAGGGACTTTGATTGTTCTATTTGTAGGTGAAGAAATATGGCAGTGGTATTTAAATCTAATCTTCTAAAAAATCAAAAGGGCTTTACCATAATTGAACTGGTTATAGTCATAGTGATTTTAGGGCTTTTAGCTACCCTTATTTTCCCTAATGCTTCAGAAATTATTAATAACCACCGCTTGGAAAGTACGGCTAAGGAAATAGTATCGGACCTGAGGATTGCTCAGCAGAGGGCTATTTCCAAAGAAGCTGCTTATAGAGTAATTATGAACGATGAGAGTCCTGCAACTAATCCCAAAAATACCTATTTCATCAAGGAAGTTAATGGGGAAACCATTAGAACTGTTACACTTCCGGCAAATATAATTTTTTACGTTTCTCACGAGTTTGAGTTTTCAATAAGTGGTGAAACTCCAAATAGGACAATTCGATTGGTGAACAAAAGCAGTAATAAAGCTAAGTATATTATTATTTACAGAACGGGCAGAATTCGAATTTCTGATAGCCCGCCGCCAAGTTAGGTGATGATAATGAAAAATGAGAAGGGTATGACTTTAGTTGAAGTAATTGTTGCCATGGTTATTATTTCGTTAGCCTTAATTACCATGATGTCTATGTTTGATGTAGGGCTTAATACTACCTCCAAAGCAGAAAAGGAAACTAAAGCAGTTTCCCTGGCTCAGGCAAAGCTGGAAGAGGCTAAGGAAAAATTAAATAGGGGTCAAGCTGCTGGAATAGGAAGGACGGCTTTTACAGAAACGGAAAACCAAGGATATGAGTATGAAGTCCAAGTCAGCGGAGGCAGTTTAAAAATGATAAAAGTAGTAGTTTATTATGGTGGAAAGACGGTTGAACTTGTGACAAAACTAGGTGAGCGTAATGGATAATAAAGGCTTTACCTTGATAGAAGCTATTGTAGTGGTTGCTATTTTAGGTTTGGTTATTACTTCTTTGGCCGGTCTGTTTGAAAGTGGTATGTTTTCCTTTCACAGAGTTAACAATCAGTCAGAGCTTCAGCAAAACCTGAGGACTTCTTTAAATCTGATTATCAGGGAAATCCAATCTGCAAAAGGTATTAGCAGCATTAGCACAAATGAAATCATTATTATTAATGACGATGGGGAGAAAAGGTATTTTTTGGACAACGATAATATCGCAGGAGAACATCCCTATCAAATCAAGGGGAAAACACTTTATTATCAAATTAACAGCTCACCTGCTGAACCAGTTGCTTTATTTATCAAAGGTCTAAAATTTGATTGGAAGCCTGAAGGAGCAAATCCCCAGGATGTTAGTTTTGTAAGTGTTACTATAGAAGGTGAACTGCCTAGTGGAAAAGAAATTATTTTAAATTCGGGGGCAGAAATAAAATGGAAAAGCTTCGAGTCCTTAACTCAATGAAAAAAATATGTAATGACCAGAGCGGGATGGCCTTGGTCTTTTCCATTATGGTTTTAGTTTTGATTTCTATTTGGGGGGCTGCAACGTTAAATTTAAGCACCAATGAATATATAATAAACAATAATTCCAAAAAAGCAATTCAAGCCTATTATCTAGCAGAAGCAGGATTAGAGGAAGCAATAGCGAATTTACAAATAGATCCTGAAAATTTTGTAGGTTTTTCCGGTAATTTGGAAACTGGTAGTTATTCTGTCAGTAAAAATGGGACAGTGCCGGGGAATGTTACCTTAAGTTCTGTTGGAACTGTTGATGGAAGCTTTAAAAAGACTTTAACAGCCCAACTTGCAATAACTGCTCTATATTCAGGGGGTAGCCAAAGTCCAACCATCACACTGTTTGGTGACAACGGAAATGGACAGATTAAGAATTGTACATTTGTAGTTAATGGAGATGTACTCTTAAATGATGATATTTCTATCCATGGAACAACAACGACAATTAGCAATAATTTATTATATAATGGCGAATTAGGCATTGGTAATAATAATACAATCGTCATTGGCGGAGAGGAAATAACAAATTTCCCACCTCCTGAATATCCAGAAAACTACTTAGATAATATATCACCACCATCGGGAGAACCGTATTTAATTGGTAGTAAAGATATATACTCATTACCCAATTTAAATGGCAAAGCATATTATCAGTTAACTAAGAATAATGCAAATCTATATAATATTTCTAATGATAATCCAGATATTTTTGTTATTTATAGTGATAATACCATAGACATTAACGGTAATTTAGAAAATGTAATCATAGTTGCTGATAATATAAATATCCATACTTCTGTTACCTTGACAAATGTTATTCTTTACGGTCAAACAGATATAGACATAGATGGTGAAGCTGTTTCCATAAATGGAGGAATTATTACTGATGGACAACTAAAGATTAATAATAGCACTCTAACCCATTATGGAAGTGTTTATGCTAATAATATTTTTATTAATCAAGCAGCGGTTACGCTTACCTATGATGAAGAAATATTAAAAGATATCTCTTGGCCGCTATTGAGCCAAGGCTATAAAATAACCTTAGAGAAGTGGGATTAGTGAATAAATTGAATGTGAGGGATTAATTATGAAAAAACCTGTTAATCTAGCGGAAATACTAGTGGAGCAGATGGTGGAGGAACAATTAGCTAAAAGAACGGGAATGTGTTCTTGTGATATCTGCAAAGCGGATATTATGGCTGTAGCTTTAAATCACTTACCCCCTAGGTATACCAATACTGATAAAGGTGGACTTTATGTCCGGGCCGGTATTCTTGACAGTCAGCTTTCTACTGATCTATTAGTAGAGGTAAGTAAAGCCATCGAACATATAAAGAACAACCCAAGACACAAACCCAACGTATAAGATTTAGCTCATTAGGGAGAGGGATATATGGTGGTTGAAAAAAAAATAAATAAACTTGTTACTGTTCATATAGTTGATGACCTTATTTATTTGGCAGTATCAAGAATAAGCAAAAATAACCATTACAAAATTAAAGATACAGTCCAGCTACCTTTAAATGGGCCAGCATTAAGTGAATATGTGTTGAAAAAAAGGTTAAAGCGGTATCCGGTTTATCTTGTGCTCGGGGGGAAACAAATAGTTACCAGGGTAATAAATATTCCTGACCTGCCTCAAGAGGAAATACGACAGGCGCTAACCTGGGAGGTTTCAAAATATATCCCTATCCCCTCAGAGGAATTAATCTTTGATTTTGAAGTATTAAATAAAGTAAGTACTCCAAGCGGTGAGCAGCTGCAACTTATGATAATTGCTGCTAGAAAACAGTATATTGAAAACTATTGTGATATTCTAGTCAATAGTGGCTTAAAGCCAATGATAGTAGATATCGAAGGTATTGTACTCAAATATCTTTATTCCTGTTTAGAAAGTTCCAAGGGTAACACTAATGTCTGTTGTGTTTATCTTGATGAGCATCGAGGAGTGTTTAGTTTTATCAACAATAATAATCTCTTTTTTGTCCATAACGTTGAGTGGGAGCAGGAGATAATTATAAATAGGCTTTCTTCTGAGTACCAACGGGTTAATAATTACCTTCAGAGACAGATGCAGATGCCAAATGTCACTGATATTTATATCTTTGGGCAAGTAGATGAAACGCTTTATGAAAATCTGAAAGCAGAGTTAGGTCTAGACGTAAACTGTGTTAATCTTACCGATAATGCCTTAAAAATAAACACTCGTGAGCTAGATCCTCATTATACCTTCGCTATTGGTTTAAATTTACGGGAGGTGAATAATGGCAATTAATTTACTGCCTCCAAAATATAAACCTAAGCCCACGGTAGAATGGAAAAGGTTAAATAAAATACTTCTTATATCGATTACAGCTTTAGCTATTGGTTTTTTGGGTGCTAATTATTATTTTTTCAAGATAGGTATCAATGAAAAGGAAATCAACTTACAGGCAAATATAGATAATCTTAAACCTGTTTTTAATAAGATAGAGGAATATGACCGTACCCAGGAAACTTTAAAAACAATAGAAGCAATAGCTGATAAAATTGGCAAAGCTAAAGAAACCTGGTCTGATATTTTAGCTGATGTGGCAGGGAGCCTTACTGATGATATTTGGTTTATTCAGATTACCAAGGAAGAGGATAGAATCTTAATAGAAGGGGAAGCTCAGAATTTTTCTGCTGTTGGCAATTTGGCTGTTAATATCCGGAAACTACCGTGGTTTAAACAGGTAGATGTAAATGAAGCAGAAACAATTGAAGATATAAAAATAAAAAGTCAGTTGCAATTGCCTATAAAGGGTAAAAAGACCATGGTTTTAACAGAAAATGTATGGTTTAAAATTACTGCAATACTTAAGGAAAATATTACATTATTTGTTGCGCCCGAAGGGAGTGAAACAAAATAATGGACTTCTTAGCTGAAAAACTTAAAATCAGAAAGATTTTTCTTTACCTTTTATTTCTTGTAGCAATTTTATTTTTTTATACTTTTTTCCTAAAGGTAGAAATTGCTGAGATTTTGAGTAAAAAAGAAAACATAGCTCAATTGGAAAGCCAATTGACTTTAATTGAAAAACAAATCAAAGGAATAGATAGTACTAAATTAAAGGAAATGGAGCACAGAACTCAAGAATTTAAAAGGCAGTATGATTTGGGCTTAGAATCCCAACTAGTACTCTTAGATGCCCATAATCTTGCTGTACAAGCTAATTTAGAAATAATCGGTTTTACTTCCTTGGAAAAAAATGAGTTAGAGGATTTTAAACATCGTCAGTATATCCTGACCTTCATGGGTGGCTATAGTGATTTTTTGCACTGGCTTAAACTTTTAGAAGAGATGCCATATTATATTAATATCCACGACCTTTATATCAGTAAATTTTTAATTAATAAAGAGGGTGCAGAAGTGTCAAATGCTTCTGAAAAACTAGTGTTTAGGGTGACTATAAATAATATAGCCATTTATGATAATTTAAACTATGGAGGAAACATTCCTGCCAATTTTCGGGCAGAACCCTTTGACCCAGGTATAGTTAATAGAAATTAAGTATAAAATTAGTAATAGGAAGATTAAACATTGGTTAGAGGTGGAAAATGGATAAAAAGCAATTGAAAGAAATTCTGGATACTGCGTTATTAAACGGTGGTGACTTAGCAGAAATTTTTATTGAACATAAGGAAACAACAAGTATTGGGTGCGAAGACCGTAAAATAGAGAGGATTAATTCCGGAATTGATGCCGGAGCAGGTATTCGGGTCATCTCTGGTGATAGTACTGCGTATGCTTATACAAATATTTTAACAGAAAAAAGCTTACAAGAATTGGCCCAAGTAGCTAGTAAAGCTGCAAAAAGTGGTAAGAATATATCGGCCATAGATTTTACTACTCCAAAACCATTAGTAGAATTCGAAAT
This sequence comes from Clostridiaceae bacterium BRH_c20a, assembly GCA_000961765.1. Lineage (GTDB taxonomy): Bacteria > Bacillota > Peptococcia > Peptococcales > BICA1-8 > BICA1-8. Next base: position 18,284 of record LADT01000016.1, read on the forward strand.
AGAATTAAGGCCTGATAAGGTTAGGGTTGAGGAAAAGGTTGAAAAAGTAAAGGCTGCTGATGCTGCTGCCCGTTCTGTAGATGAAAAAATCCAGCAGGTTAGTGTTGGTTATGGAGATGTTAGGCAAAAAGTTACTATTGCTAATAGTGAAGGTATATTTATTGAAGACGAGCGGATTCGGACCCGTTTTATCTGTAATGCAATTGCCAGTGACGGCAATTCTATTCAGACGGGTTTTTCTTCCTTAGGAGGTACCCAAGGCTTTGAGATTTTTAAGGAGCGGGATCCCAAGGAAATGGGCATAGAGTCGGCTCAGAGGGCATTATTAATGTTAAGCGCGAAACCTTGCCCTAGTGGCAAAATGGCAGTGGTTATGGCAAGTGAAGCAGGAGGAACTATGGTTCACGAAGCCTGTGGCCATGGCTTAGAAGCAGACCTAGTCCAGAAAGGTTTATCTGTTTATGCTAATAAAAGAGGAGAAAGGGTGGCCTCCGATTTAGTTACGGTAATTGATGATGCTACTATGCCTTATAAATATGGATCTTTCCGATATGATGATGAGGGTACTGTGGGTCAGAAGAATGTTTTAATAAAGAACGGTGTATTAGAAAATTATATGTATGATAGATTAACTGCAGGCAAAGAAGGGAAGAAATCCTCAGGAAACGGGCGACGGGAATCATATAAAGAAAGACCCGTTCCTAGAATGACCAATACTTATATAGCAAGCGGTAAGGATGAACCAGATGATATAATAAAATCTACTAAAAAAGGCATTTTGGTTAGAAAAATGGGTGGGGGTCAGGTCAATACTACAAATGGTGATTACGTTTTTGATGTGGCGGAAGGTTATCTGATAGAAAATGGTGAGATAACCTCAGCAGTTCAGGGTGCAACTCTTGCCGGCAATGGTCCTGATACACTGCAAATGGTGGAAATGGTTGGAAATGATTTGGGTTTTGCCATAGGTACCTGTGGCAAGGAAGGCCAAGGAGCACCAGTTTCAGATGCCCAACCAACCATGAAAATTAAAGAATTAACCGTTGGTGGTACTGGCGGTACGGGTCCAGAAATTAATAGAGATTTTAAGATTAGAAGAATGTAAAAAACCAAGCGCTCGCTTGGTTTTTAATTGAGAATGGAGAGTTGGAATTTGAGAATGAACCCTAGAGTAGAGTAACTTAATTAATAACAAGAATATTTGTAAATACTAAAAGTTGAAATAAGTTATACGGAGGTGTTATATATGGCTCTTAATGATTTTCTGAAATTAGGTGTAAAAGCTGTTGAGAAGGCATTGAAAATTGGTTCAGATAATGCTGAAGTGTTTTTATTAAATGCCAGAGATTTTAATATTCAAGTAGCTAACCAAAAGATTGATACCATAAAGCTAGCTGAAGAACGGGGTTTGGGAATAAGGGTTTTTAAGGACCGGAGAATGGGATTTTCTTATACCTCTGATTTGAATGATACTGCAGTTGACCAAGTTGTGGAGCAGGCTCTGGCTAATTCTCTTAATACTGCCCATGATGAATATCTCACCCTTGCCGAAAAAACGGAAAGCTACCCAGCTTTGGATTTATTTGACCAGGAAATATCACAAAAATCCGTTGAGGAGAAAATAGAATTAGCTAAAGAGATTGAAAACTATGCTAAAAAATATGACAGCCGGATTAAAATTACCGAAAGGGCTGCTTACGAGGACTCCCAATATGAAATATGGATTATGAATTCTCTAGGGTTAAATGGTTATTATCAGGGCGCCTATTGTGGTGGATATGCCTTGGTAGTAGGTGAAGAACAGGGGGAAAATCAGACCGGCTTTGGCATGCAGTATAGCTTAAAGTACAAAAGCCTTAATCCGGAAATAATTGGTACAGACGCAGGAAAAAGGGCGGTCAGACTATTAGGTGCTGCAAGTATAAGCTCACAAAAAGCTCCAATAATATTAGAACCATATATAGCTACTAATTTTTTAGGGATAATTTCCCCAGCTTTATCTGCTGAAGCTGTAGATAAAGGGAAATCTTTTTTAAAAGGAAAGACTAATAAAAGGGTAGCTAGTGAATTAGTAACATTAATAGATGATGGCCAAATGGAGGGTCGCGTATTGTCAGCTCCCTTTGATGGGGAAGGAATTCCAACCTCCAAGACTGTTCTAGTAGAACAAGGTGTACTAAAAGGTTATATGCATAATACATACACTGCTAAAAAAGCAGGATTAAAGTCTACAGGTAATGGGGTAAGAGGTTCTTACCGTTCTACTCCGGAGGTAGGTTCTACAAATTTTTATCTTGCCCCTGGTGAGATTGATCCTGAGCAAATAATTAAAGAAATTGATACAGGTCTTTATGTTACAGATGTTATGGGTATGCATACTGCTAATCCTATTTCTGGTGATTTTTCCTTAGGTGCTTCTGGAATTTGGATTGAAAATGGGGAGTTGACAAAACCAGTGAGAGGAATTGCAATTGCCGGTAATTTGCAAGAATTATTGGGTAATATTGCTGGTGTTTGCAATGATCTAACATTTTTTGTGGGTAAAGGTGCACCAACTATTAAAATTAATAATATTAGTATTAGCGGTAGTTAAATCTGTTCAAAACCTTATTAATATGGTAACATTTGTGGGTGGGGTGAAAACATGAAAATACTGGTAATTGATGGACCCAATATAAATATGCTCGGTATACGCCGTCCGGAAACATATGGTACTACATCAATGGAAACTATTCATGAGAGGCTGAGAGTCCTGGCTAATGAATTAGGTTGTCAGATAAATTTCTTTCAGTCAAATCATGAAGGACAGATTGTGGATCAAATCCAAAAGTCCTATGAAGTGTACAATTATTTGCTTATAAATGCTGCTGCATATACTCATACAAGTATTGCCATCAGGGATGCAATTGAAGCAGTTAGTATACCAACCATTGAGGTGCATTTAAGTAATATTCATGCCCGGGAACCATTTCGTCATATATCAATGCTTGCATCGGTTTGCAGAGGTCAAATATGTGGTTTTGGCTATTTAGGATATGAAATGGCTCTAAGAGTTGCTGTTTCAGAACTAAAGGAGTCAAATCTATGATCATTGATAAGAGAATTGACAAGCTTAAGGAAAAATTAATACTATTAGGCTTAGATAGTTTCTTAGTAATGTCCCCTTTAAATCGGAGATATTTAAGTGGTTTTACAGGAACTTCCGGAATATTACTAATTACCTTAAAACAGAGTTTTCTATTCACTGATTTTAGATACATAGAACAAGCAACTAGCCAAGCTTTAAAGTATCAAATCTTGAAACATGATTTTCCATTCACAAAGACTTTACTAGAGGTTCTAAAAAGAATGCCCATAGAGACTATGGGCATTGAAAGTGATTTTGTTACCTGTAAACAGTTTAATGAACTAGAAGAACAATTGAATTCAATCAAAATATTACCTCAAGAGGGTATTATTGAAGGTCTGCGATTGTTAAAAGATGAGGATGAAATTAATTGTATCAAGAAGGCAGCGCAAATTGCCGATGATGCATTTGATTATATTTTAGGTGTTATTAAGCCGGGAATGAAAGAAATAGATGTAGCTTTAAAATTAGAGTTTTTTATGCGCTCCCAAGGGGCTGCCGCTCCTTCTTTCGAGACAATTGTTGCATCTGGCAGTCGTTCGGCTTTACCCCATGGTGTAGCTTCGGAAAAAAATATTGAAAAAGGCGATTTGGTTACCATGGATTTTGGTTGTATTTATAATGGTTACTGTTCTGATATGACTAGGACAGTAGTTATAGGACAACCCACCCCTAAGCAGAGAGAAGTCTACCAGATCGTAAGGGACGCGCAACTAAAGGGTCTAGATGCAATTAGAGCAGGTTTAGGAGCAAATGAAGTAGATTTAAAGAGTCGTTCATACATTACAAGTAAGGGTTATGGTGAATATTTTGGACATGGTTTAGGACACGGCCTAGGTCTAAATGTCCATGAAAACCCTAGCCTTTCACCTAGAGATAATACTGAGTTGCTAACTAATATGGTAGTCACCATTGAGCCCGGTATATACTTACCCCAGTGGGGAGGAATTAGAATAGAAGACTTAGTGGTTATCAATGATACGGGGTGTAATAACTTAACCCGTGCTAATAAAGAATTAATAATTATTTAATATTTTAGGGAGGTAGGAAAGTGATATCATCAAACGATTTTAGGACAGGTGTAACAATTGAATTAAATGGTGAGCCATACCAGGTTATTGATTTCCAGCATGTTAAACCAGGTAAAGGTGCAGCCTTTGTAAGAGCGAAGTTGAAAAATCTAAAAACTGGTTCTGTTACAGAGCAAACCTTTAGAGCAGGTGAAAAAGTACCCAAAGCTGTAATGGATAGAAGACAAATGCAGTATTTATATAATGACGGCGAAAATTATGTATTTATGGATAATCAAAATTTCGAGCAGATTTATTTACGTCAAGAGCAGCTTGATGGTAATGAAAAATACTTAAAAGAAAATATGGAGTGTCAGGTAATGCTATTTCAAGAAAAAGTATTAGGGGTGGATTTACCTAACACTGTAGAATTAGAGGTCATTGAAACAGAGCCCGGAATTAAAGGGGATACAGCTTCAGGTGGTACTAAGCCTGCAAAGCTGGAAACTGGTTTAGTAGTACAGGTTCCCTTTTTTGTTAATACCGGAGAATTTCTAAGAATTGACACTCGCTCAGGGGCATATATTGAGAGGGCCTAAAGTTTAAGTTTTGGTAATTATGGAATACTAAAGAAGCGTGAATTTTACTGGAAAGGAGGAAAATCATGAGAGATTTAACGAGTAAAATATCTTATTTACAGGGATTGGTAGAAGGTCTGGGCTTAGAAACAACTACCAAAGAAGGTCGTATCTTAACAAATATAATTGGCATTTTAGATGACATGGCAGAAGCTATCAAGGATCTGCAAGATGCTCAAATTGAACTGGAGAATTATGTAGAGACCATTGATGAGGATCTTTATGAACTTGAAGATGACTTCTATGAAGAAGAAGATTTGGATGAGGAAGATGAGCTTGAAGAAGATTTGGATGAGGAAGAAGAATATGTTGAAGTAGAGTGCCCTAAATGCCATGATTTAGTTTATTTTGATTCAGAGCTTTTAGATGACGATGATATTGTGGAAATATCTTGTCCTAATTGTGATGAAATTGTTTTTAAAACTGATGACAATAATAATGATGAAGACTAAAATTGATTTTGTCAAAAAATCCAAGGTGCAAACCTTGGATTTTTTTTATTATTTTTAGTCATAAAGCAAGATTAGCTCTAGTATTTATATATGGTAAGGAGGGTAATTATGGAAAAAATGACCATTATCGGTAGGGAAACAACTAAGCAGCTTGATAATTACTTTCCTGCTTATATCTTTGAGATATTTCCGATAAATATTAGGAGTTTGCTCACAAAAATTCCTCTATTAATTCTTACCGAAATTGAAGAAATAAGATTAAGAATGAACAGACCAGTTTTATTGGTTACAGCTGACCGGCACTTTACAATTGATATTGGCGGCAAAATTTCGGAAAACTTATTGGAAGGGTATATTATATCAGCTGAGGATATGCAAAAGGTACTGCATAAAATTAGTCAAAGCTCAATATATGCTTGGGAAGAAGAATTCCGGAGAGGATATATTACTATTACCGGAGGACACCGGATAGGTTTAACAGGTAGGGTTGTTTTGGACAAGGGTTTAATTAAATCTATGAAAGAAATTTCCGGACTGAATTTTCGTATTGCTAGAGAAATTACCGGTGTTTCAGACAAAATTCTACCATATCTTATCTCAAAAAATAAACAGATAATGCATACCCTACTAGTCTCACCACCTCAATGCGGTAAAACAACTCTATTGAGGGATATTATCAGACAAATCAGTACAGGAATACCTCATTTGAGTTTTCGAGGTGTCAATGTTGGATTAGTTGATGAAAGGTCGGAGCTGGCAGGTGTTTATGAGGGCACTCCTCAATTTGACATAGGCTTGCGTACAGATGTTTTAGACGGGTGCCCTAAAGCTCAAGGAATGATTATGCTGATTAGATCTATGTCCCCTCAAGTTATTGCAACTGATGAAATAGGTACAACAGAAGATATATGTGCTATTGAAGAGGTGTTAAATGCAGGAATAAGCCTAGTAACAACTGTCCATGGCAAAGATATAAACGATCTAAGAATGCGGCCTAATTTACGAAGGGTAATAGAACAAAGGTATTTTAATAAAATAATAGTTTTAAGCCGTTCTTTAGGTGTTGGAACAATTGAAAATATATTTGACGGTACTACCTTAAAGCCTGTATTAACCAAACCTATAAGGGGAAAGGCGGGTTAAAAATGGTTAAAGTTACAGGGGCGATATTAGTGATAATGGCTATGGGAACTGTAGGCTTGGTAGTGGCTCGCAATTATTCCTTGCGACCGCAGCAGCTTAGGTATTTACTAAACGGTTTGCAAATGCTAGAGACAGAAATGCTTTATTGTCTAACACCTTTACCATTAGCTTTAAAGCGGGTGGGCATGAAATTACCTTATCCAATTAGCCAGTTTTTTTTAAATACATCTACTTCTCTAACAAATGGCGAAGGAATAACCGCAGGTGAGGCTTGGGAGATGGCCTTGGGGGAATTAGCAGAAGAAAGTGCATTATTAATGGAAGAATTAGATATTTTACTATATTTCAGTCAGAGCCTGGGAGTGGCTGATCGAGAAGAACAGGGCAAAAGCCTAAGATTAGTAAAAGAACAGTTGATGAATATGGAAAAAAAAGCAGAAGAATTAAAAGAGAAAAATCAAAAACTATGGCAATATCTGGGTTTCAGTTTAGGTGCAGTTATTGCTTTAGTACTAATTTAAGCTTTGCCATAGAAAAGGAGGAGTAGATTTTGGATGTCGGAGTAGTTTTTAAGATTGCGGGGATAGGAATTCTGACAGCAGTGCTCCATAGTGTTCTGAAATCTTTTGGTAAGGAGGAACAGGCACATTTAGCTACACTAGCAGGGGTAACTGTAGTTTTATTTATGGTAATCCAACTGCTATCCGGCCTTTTTGATTATGTCCGTTCTGTCTTTTCTTTATATTAGTTGTATTTTATGACTTTTGCGAAAGGTGTGTCCCCGTTCATTCGTTGGGGACATTCCTCCACTTTAATTTATGACTATTATGGAGGTGTGTCCCCTATCATAAGTTGGGGACATTCCTCCACCTTGAAAATATGACTATTTTGGAGGTGTGTCCCCGTACCTCTTGGGGTGAAATTATGGAAATTATGCAAATAGTGGGATTAGGTTTGATTACAACAATTTTTTATATAGTTCTGAAGGAACAAAAAAGTGTTTTCGCACTTCAATTAACAATCGCCTTTGCTGCCCTAGTTTTTTTTATGATGATGGGGAAAATTCAGGTTATTTTGCAAGTATTTGAGGATTTAGCCCTAAAGGCTAATATAAACATGTTTTATTTAACCACCATTTTTAAAATTATAGGGATAGCATATATTGCTGAATTTGGCTCCCAAATCTGTCGAGATGCCGGGACTGAGTCTATAGCGGGAAAAATAGAGTTTGCAGCTAAAATTATTATTATGGTTTTAGCCATTCCGATAATTGTAGCAATATTAGAAACCATTGTTCGATTAATTCCATAAGGTGGTTTTAAGATGGAAAAAAAATTCAGCATATTTTTAATAATATTTATTATGTATTTATTACTACTTCCCACTATATGCTTTGCTTCAAATACAGCAGATTCAAAAGACTTTCCAAAATTAGCAGAAAATCAGCTAGAAGTATTGGATGTTCGAGAAGTGGAAAAATTAATTAATCAAATTGATGAAGAAATGACCCAGTTAATGCCCGATTTTTCTATTAACAAGCTTATTCAAGACTTGAAAAATGGGGAGATCAATATAAATTTTCAGGTCATTATTAATGGAGGTATTAAGTATTTATTTAAAGAAGTTACTGCAAATCTAGCGTTAATGGGTAAGTTAGTTCTTCTTGCCGTAATATGTGCGGTTTTAACAAACTTGCAAAATGCTTTTGAAAAGGGAACTATTGCAAAGCTAGCCTATGCCGTAAGTTTTCTGGTTTTAGTTACTTTAGCAATTAGTTCATTCCAAATGACAATGGAAATTGGTAAAGAAGCTGTTAATAAAATGGTTACATTTATGCAGGCATTGATGCCTGTTCTGCTTATATTGTTAGCTGCGTTAGGGGGATTTACTACTACTGCAATACTGCATCCATTTATTTTAGTTACTTTGGGCATATTAAGCACTTTATTCAGTTCGGTAATATTCCCATTAATATATTTAGAGGCAATATTAAAAATTGTAAATAATATCTCTGACAAATTTAAAGTAACCAGGTTAGCTGGACTATTAAAAGAGGCTACAATGTTTTTACTGGGCTTATCATTTACTTTGTTTATCGGAGCCTTGAGTTTACAAGGAGTAGGAGGAGCAGTTGCAGATGGAATATCTTTAAGAACGGCTAAGTTTATGACTGGTGCTTTTATTCCTGTAGTAGGCGGATTATTTGCTGATGTTTTGGAGGCAGTAATAGGAGGTTCTTTGCTCTTGAAAAACGCGGTAGGATTGGTAGGTTTGGTTGCAATTGGTTTCATTACATTATTTCCTGCCTTAAAGATAATCGCTATTGTCATAATTTTTAAAGTAGCTGCTGCATTAATACAGCCAATTGGAGACTCCAATATCGCCGATACTATTCAAAGCATGGGAAACAGTTTGATTATGATTTTTGCTTCAGTTGCAACAGTAGCCTTAATGTTCTTTTTAGCTATTATTATCATTATTACTGCCGCTAATATTACAGTGATGCTGAGGTGAAAAAGAAAAGTTACTGGTGACTGGTGACTAGTGACTAGTAAATGTAGTCAAATCGATGCATCCCTTAAGCTAGACCTTTAAGCAGATGCATCCAGTAATTTTCACTTGCATCGGATGCATCCCAACATCTCAACCCAATAGCTGATGCCCTTTTCGATGACACGACGGCACGACGGCACGTCAAGAAAGCTAGACCTTCATGGTCACACGTTTGACCAGTCACCAGTAACTAGTCACTAGTCACTATTTGAGGTAGGTGAATCTATGATAGAACTTATAAGTGATATTGTTAAAAATGTTGCAATCATCATTCTATTAACGACTTTTTTAGAAATGCTGTTGCCTAATAATAGTATGCAGGGATTTATTAAGGTTGTTATGGGCCTATTTGTTATGCTGGCAATTCTTAATCCGGTTGTTGGGTTACTTAAGGCTGATTATGAATTGACGGCCTGGCAATTAGCCTCTTTACCTGAGCACAAAGTGGAAACTGTTTTAGCCCAAGGAGAAAAAATCGCAAGCATGCAGGAAGAACAAGCTTTAAGTGAATATAAAATACGCATTGAAAGACAAATAGAGGCCTTATTGAAATTGGTTCCTGGTATAGCAAATGTAAAATGCACAGTTATGATTGAGCCAATCTATAAGATCGGTGCGATAGGAAAAATTGAAAAAGCTGTTATTTGGATAACCCCGGGAGAATTAGAAAGCTCAAATATAAAAGTAAACCCGGTAGAGCCTGTAAAGATACAAATTGGAGAGGATAATAATTCACCTGTGCAGGTTGAAGATAAGTATGATAGAGAAATTGAAGAAAAAGTTATAAATATTGTCGGTAATTATTATAATTTAGAGAAGGAAAATATTGAGGTAATCTTTTATTAGTCAAAAAAAGGAGGTATTAGTGTGGGTGATTTGATTAAGTCCTTATTTCCAGAAGATATAAGTAAAAATGGATTTAAAGTAAATGGAAAACAAAAAAAATACATTTTCTGGCTTGTTTTTGCTGCAGTAATAGGGATAGCCGCTATAACCTTTGGAAACTACACTGGAGGTACTAACGAAAAAGCATTAATAACGGAAAATGAAAAATTACAATCAGAATCGTCAGATATCAAGACCATAGGAACTTTAGCTATAGCAGAAAATCAGTTAGCAGAAAGACTTGAAAATATATTAAGTCAGATTAGCGGTGTAGGACAGGTTGCAGTTAATCTAACATTAGAATCAAGTTCGGAGTATCAATTTGCAATTAATAAAAAGGTTGATAAAACTCTAGTAACTGAAAAGGCTCAGGATGGAAGTACAAGATCAACTGATGAAACCAGAGAAGATGCTCAAGTAGTAATGCAGAGTATGAACCAAGGGAAGGAAGAGCCGGTAATTATTAAAGAAATACGACCACAGGTTGTAGGTGTTATGGTTGTAGCACAAGGGGCCGGTGACTTGATTATAAAGGAAAAAATTAGTGAAGCAGTTCAAACATTACTAAACATACCAGCTCATAGGGTTACTGTACTTACAAAAGGAAGTAGGTGAGGACAACGATTATTTTATTAAGATTAAGAAATTTGGCTATATTTGCTTTAGTAGTACTATCTGTCTCTTTTATTTATATTGGTTATTCAGGCTTTTATGAAGGTGGGGATTTATTAAAACAGGCAGATAATCTTTTGGAAGAACAAGATGAAATACCTGAATATCTTCCTATTTTAGCTAATATTGAAGATGTAGAAAATGCAGATAACTTTTTTGTAGATTTTAGAATGAAGCGTGACAGGGCTAGGGCTATGCAAATAGAACCGATGAAAGATACCGTAAATAATCCCAATTCCTCAAAGGAGGCAATAAACCGTGCCCAGGATAAATTATTTGCAATTTCTGAAAATATTGCAGCAGAGGCAAATGCTGAAATTTTATTAGGAGCCAAAGGCTATGAACAGTCTGTTGTCTTAGCAGAAGGTGAAAACATCAGCGTTTTTGTGAAGAAGGATAATTTAACCCAAGCAGATATAACTCGGATAAGTGATTTAGTAATAAGAGCAACTGGTTATAAATTAGAACAAATAGTAATTACGCCAAAAAATTAAATATGAAAGATTATTGGTCCTTAAATTGTGGAATAATATGAATAAAATGGTTTCTTTGTTTAATAAAAACCTTTTCTTTGTTATAATAATTTTATATCCTATGAATTTAATATAAGAATTGGAGTGGATTTAATTTGGAAACAATTGATAATAATGAAAGTCTTGATAAATTAGTAAAAACTGATATGGGAATAATAAAAGTAGCTGATGAGGTTGTTGCTATTATAGCGGGACTATCAGCTACAGAGGTAAAAGGTGTCGCCGGGATGAGTGGAGGTGTTTCGGCAGGAATTGCAGAAATGTTAGGGAGAAAAAATCTTTCAAAGGGCGTTAAAGTAGAGGTAGGGGAGAAGGAAGCAGCTATTGATTTATTTGTAATTGTGGAATTCGGAGCTAGGATTCCCGATGTTGCCCAGCAAATTCAGCATAATGTCAAAAATGCTGTGGAAAGTATGACAGGACTTAAAGTTATAGAAATTAACATTCATGTACAAGGAGTTGCTTTTGATAAACCTGAGATTAAGGATGAGGAACATTCATTAAGGGTTCGGTAAAACTATAGGTTAGGGTAAAACTCATATTACTATTAGAAATATTTGCTTGCACCATAATTAGGTTATACTTATGGTGCAAGCTTTTGGCATGGTAAACTAAAAAATAGTAACGAAAGGAGGAGTCAATATGATATCAGAAAGATTATATCCTTTTTTATTGGCGGTAATATTGTTCTTTTTAGGTTTACTTGCTATTGGTTTAGCCCTCGGGTGGACAACCCCTTTAGCTTATTTGGACAATTTTTTAACAGGTACTAATGAAAGATGGGTTTTGGGTCTTTTGGGAGTTATCGGTTTTTTGGTGGGTTTAACTATTTTGCGTAATATTTTTAGAACAAAAATCCCCACCCAGACTGAAGTAGTTTCCACTTCGTTAGGTAAGATAAAAATTACCATAAGTGCTTTAGAACATATGGCTGCTAAAATTGCCAAGCAAATAAATGGTGTAAAAGAAGCTAAACCGGTAATTAAATGCACACCTGGAGGCATTGCAATATTTATGCAGATTAATTTAGCGCCGGATATTCATATTCCTGACACAACTGCTTTGATTCAAAACAAACTAAAGGAGCATTTTATTAAGGTAGCTGGGATTGAAGTTGAAGAAGTTAGAATCTTAGTTTCTAAATTAAGTGCGGATTCAAAAGGTAGAGTGGAGTAATAGTTGGAGGTGCAATAATGAGTTTAGGGAAAATAGTTGAGGAATTATTAACCCACCACAGGGGTAAAACTATAGGTATTTTTATAGGTCTTATATTTAGCATTTTGGTTATTACTGTGGGGCTTTTGGAAACAGTATTTATAACAATATGTATTTATATTGGGTTTATAATAGGAAAACGTTTAGATGATAATGAGAGTTTTAATGATTTAGTCCAAAAACTTTTTAAGGAAAAAAAATAAGGGGGCTTACTATTTTGAAACGTCGGCAACTTAGAGAAATAGCTTTTCAAATAATCTTCCAAGTTGATGTAGGGAAAAATGACCTAGAGGCAGCTTTAATCGAAAGAATTCAGGAAACAGATATGGATAAGGGGGATAAAGCTTTTTGCCGTAGTCTCGTTAGTGGTACCCTAGAGAAGCTCAATGAAATTGATGAAATAATTGAAAAATATGCGTTAGATTGGGAAGTTAATAGAATGCTTAGTGTTGATCGTAATATTTTAAGGTTAGCTGTTTATGAGATGGTGTTCAGTATAGAAACACCGGCTAAGGCTGCCCTAAATGAAGCTATTGAGATAGCCAAGACTTTTGGTTCAGAGGATTCACCTAAATTTATTAATGGTATATTAGGTCAAGTAATCAATCATATTGGTGATTAAATTAGAGAAAACTCTAGTGATATACCTATAGAGAGTTAAAAATTATTTTATAAAAAACACTAGAAAAACCGATAATAAATGTTTATGATAGAAATAATTCTATGGAGGTTTGTTTTATTGCATAAAGTAAAGACGGAGGTGTTTTAAAAATGTATAAAATAGTTAATCATCAAAAGATCGGGGAAAATTTGGCATTGTTAGATATCCAGGCACCCCAAATTGCTCAGAAGGCTAAGGCTGGGCAATTCATAATTGTAAGAATTGCTGAAAGAGGGGAAAGAATTCCTTTAACTATTGCTGATTTTGATAGAGAGAAGGGTACGATAACCCTAATCTTTCAAGAAGTTGGCCGCACAACCCAAAGGATGGCCTTATTGAAAACAGGGGATAATATTTTGGATTTGGTAGGACCTTTAGGTGAACCAACACATCTAGCTGATTTCGGTACTGTTGTGTGTATCGGCGGCGGAGTAGGCATAGCACCTATTTATCCTATAGCCAAGGCCCTTAAGGAATGTGGTAATAAAGTAATTTCTATCATCGGAGCAAGATGTCAGAATCTCCTTTTCTGGGAAGATAAAATGCGGGAAGTTAGTGATGAGCTTTTTATAGCAACTGATGATGGCAGTGTAGGTCATAAGGGCTTTGTTACTGATGTGCTGAAACAGCTGATAGCAGATAATAAGCTTGATAAAGTATGGGCTATTGGTCCCATGGTTATGATGAAGGCTGTAGCTCAAGTGACTAAACCGGCTCAAATTGATACAATAGTTAGCTTGAATCCTATTATGGTTGATGGAACAGGCATGTGTGGAGCATGCAGAGTACAGGTTGGTAACGAAACTAAATTTGCCTGTGTTGATGGACCGGAATTTGACGGACATTTGGTAGATTTTGACCTGGCCATGAGACGGCTTTCTTATTATAAAGATGAAGAAAAAAGAGCCCTAGCTCAACAAGAATGTCAAGGGGGTGGCTGTGGATGTCATTAAAAATTCCGCGTAATCCAATGCCTGCACAAGATCCAGCGAAAAGGGCTAAGAATTTTCAAGAAGTTGCTTTAGGTTATGATGAAAAAACTGCAGTAATGGAAGCCCAAAGGTGTCTAAATTGCAAGAAGCCTTTATGTATGCAGGGTTGTCCTGTGGAAGTTGATATTCCAGGCTTTATCACAGAAGTAGCAAAAGGGGATTTAAAAAAAGCAGCAGAAATCATAAAGGGTAAAAATAGTTTACCGGCAGTTTGCGGCCGTGTTTGCCCTCAAGAAAGCCAGTGTGAAAAATTTTGTATTTTAGGTAAAAAGCACGAGCCTGTTGCCATTGGCCGCTTAGAAAGGTTTGTCGCGGATTGGGAAGCAAAACAAGAGGCAGAGGAAGTTTATCCTCCGGAATCAACAGGCAAAAAAGTAGCAGTTGTTGGAGCTGGCCCTGCAGGATTGACTTGTGCCGGAGATTTGGCAAAGCTTGGACATGAAGTAACAGTATTTGAAGCCTTGCATACACCTGGCGGAGTATTAATGTATGGTATACCAGAATTTCGCCTGCCCAAAGATGTTGTTAAAAGAGAAATAGAATATATTCAAAAGCTTGGTGTTAAGTTTGAAAACAATAGTGTTATCGGTAAACTCTTTACAGTAGACGAGTTATTGGAAGAAGGTTTTAATGCAGTATTTGTTGGTACCGGAGCAGGGCTGCCATATTTTATGAAAATTCCCGGTGAAAACTTAAACGGAGTCTACTCTGCTAATGAGTTTCTAACTAGAACAAATTTAATGTGTGCCTATGACTTCCCTAATTCCTGTACTCCAATTAAAGCAGGCCAAAAGGTAGCGGTAATTGGAGCAGGCAATGTAGCTATGGATTCAGCCCGTACAGCACTGCGCCTAGGAGCTGAAGAGTCCTATATAGTTTATCGCAGGTCCCATAGTGAAATGCCCGCTAGGCACGAAGAAATTGAACATGCTGAAGAGGAAGGAGTTAAATTCCTTTTATTGACTAGCCCTGTGGAATTTAAGGGTAATGCCAACGGCAATTTAGAATCAATGGTTTGTATTCGTTATGAATTGGGCGAGCCTGATGCTTCTGGTCGAAGAAAACCTATTGCTATTCCAGGATCAGAATTTGAGATGGAAATTGATAATGTAGTTATGGCTATTGGTCAAGGTCCTAATCCTTTAGTTCCTACTAGCACTCCCGGATTAAAATTAACTAAATGGGGAAATATTGTTGCCGATGAGGAAACAGGACAAACCGCCCAAGATGGCGTATTTGCCGGTGGAGATATTGTAACTGGTGCAGCAACAGTAATTCTGGCTATGGGGGCAGGTAAAAAGGCTGCTAAAGCAATTCACCAATATCTAACAAAATAAGTTAGGGTGTTTATTATGCTTAATAAAAAAACTTTTTTGACTATAAGAGAAGTTAACTTATATATAAAGAATCTCCTAGATGGAGATTCTTTATTGTCTCATTTATGGATAAAGGGTGAAATATCAAATTTGAAAGCCCATAGCTCAGGGCATTATTATTTTACTTTAAAAGATGCTTCAGGAATACTCAAGTGTGTAATGTTCAAAAGCCGTTCGCAGAAACTGAAATTCAAACCTGAACATGGTTTGCAGGTTTTAGCTGCCGGATATATCTCACTATATGAACGGGACGGTCAGTATCAGTTATATGTGGAGGATATGATCCCTTTTGGCGCGGGTGCATTAAATATTGCCTATGAACAGCTCAAGGAACGTTTAAATAAAGAAGGATTATTTGCACAAGATAAAAAAAGAAAAATTCCTTATTTGCCAAATTATGTAGGAATTGTCACATCTTTAACCAGTGCAGCTCTAAAGGATATGATAAGTATCATTAAAAGGCGTTCTCCTCAAACTAAAATAATAATAGCACCGGCTCAAGTTCAAGGAGAAGAAGGAGTAAAGTCTATCTGTTTTGCATTGGATAGACTTTACCGGCAGCCGGTGGATGTAATTATCATTGGCAGAGGCGGAGGCTCTCTAGAAGAACTATGGTGTTTTAATGAAGAGAATGTTGTGAGAAAAGTCAGTTCAAGTCCTGTTCCGATTATAAGTGCAGTAGGACATGAAACAGATTATACCCTTTCAGATTTTGCAGCAGATTTGCGGGCAGCAACACCATCTATGGCAGCTGAATTGGTAGTTCCCCTGCGAGATGAATTAAGGCGAAAAACTTCTCAGTATCAAGAAAGAGTAATTAATGCTGTCATGAAAATCTTTGGACAGGAAAGACAAAGAGTAAGTTATCTTGCCAACAGACATGTACTGCGGGAGCCGTTGCGATTGTTGAGCCTTTTTCAGCAAGAGGTGGATAACCTTAATCATAAGTTGATTAATCAATATAGGCAAAAACTCAAAGATGAAAAGGCAAATATTTGCTTAGCAGCAAATAAGCTCGATGCCTTAAGTCCTTTAAAAACAATAAATAGGGGATACTCCATCAGCTATCGGTTATCTGGTGAGATTATCAAAACTATTGAACAAGTACAGATAAATGAGGAAGTAAAGGTTTCTGTTTCCAATGGACAGTTATCCTGTATAGTAAAAGGAAAAAGAGGAGAAACAATATGAAAAAAAAATTGAGCTATGAGGAATCTGTGGCAAGACTAGAGGATATAATAACTCAGCTTGAACAAGGCCAGATACCCCTAGAACAATCAACAACATTGTTTACAGAGGGCATTAATCTTGTTAAAACTTGCAGTCAATATCTAGATCAGGCTGAGGAAAAAATAAAAGTGTTGGTCGGCGATAAGTTGGAGGACTTTAGTATAAATGGGGAGGGATAAAATGGAATTAAATAGCTATCTTGAGCAGCAAAAAGCCCTCATCGACAAGTCTTTAGATAATATTCTTAATCAAACAGATACAGTACCTTCCCCAATTCATGAAGCTATGAGATATAGTGTTTTTGCCGGAGGCAAAAGGCTTAGACCTATTTTATTTATTGCTGCTTGTGATGCTGTTGGTGGTAATAGTGAAGAAATCTTGCCGGTTGCGTGTGCTTTAGAGCTTATCCATACGTACTCCCTTATTCATGATGATTTGCCGGCAATGGATGATGATAATTTAAGAAGAGGCAAGCCTACCAACCATATTGTCTTTGGTGAAGCTGTGGCTATTTTAGCTGGAGATGGGCTATTAACTTATGCATTTGAAATAATGTTTAAATTAGGGCTAAAAACAAAAAAACCAGAAAAATTATTTCAAGCTGGCCTAGAAATTGCTCGAGGAGCAGGAACTCAAGGAATGATAGGTGGACAAGTAATAGATATCTTATCAGAAAATCAGAAAATAGATGAAAAAACCCTCTTATATATTCATAATCATAAAACAGGCTCACTTATTACAGGAGCTATTAAAGCTGGCGCTATCTTGGGAGAAGGAAGCAAAAAGCAGATAGAATGTTTAACTAGATATGGCGACAATATTGGATTGGCTTTTCAAATTACCGATGATTTATTGGATGTTCAAGGTGATGAAAGTAAAATTGGCAAGCCTGTTGGTAGTGATGATAAAAATCAAAAAGCTACCTTCCCAAATATTTACGGAATAGAAAGCTCTAAAAAAATGGCCAGAGAGGCTATCCAAAATGCTGAAGAATCCCTGGAAATGTTTGGAGAAGAGGCAGACCCTTTACGGTTGCTTGCAAGATACTTATTAATTAGGGAAAGCTAAGCTAAATGGACGATAGAAGATAGACTATTAGAATGTAGAATGTAGAATGTAGAATTGAAAAAAATTTAGAATAGACGATAGACCATCGACGATAGACGAAAGACGATAGTTGTGGGAGCGATGTTTGTGATTTCTCAGGAGATTTTAGACAATCATGTCTTAAAAATAACTCTTTTTGCTTGGGCTATTGCCCAATTTTTAAAAGTAGTTATTGTTTTGTATACACAGAGAAAGTGGGATTTTACCCGTTTAGTAGGTGCGGGAGGAATGCCAAGTTCCCATTCTGCTTTAGTTACTTCTTTAGCTACCGGTATTGGAAGGGATTTTGGCTTTAATTCAGGAGAGTTTGCCTTAGCCCTTACTATTGCCTTAGTTGTAATGTATGATGCGGCAGGTGTCCGGAGGGCAGCAGGTAAGCAAGCTGAAGTATTAAACCAAATTCTTGATGACCTGTACCACCATCGGACCGAGTTTAATAGCAAAAGGCTTAAAGAGTTATTAGGGCATACTCCAATTGAGGTTTTTGCCGGTGCCGCCTTAGGTATTACTATAGGATTTCTAATATAAAATTTTACTAATAATACTAATATTGTTTGAAAATACTAGAATACTGTGCTAAAATGTTATGAATGAAAAAAGATAGATGGTGCAGTATTCTAGTCAACCAACTAATTTTGAAGGCGGGCTTAAAAATCCGTCATAGGGCATATCGATGAAGTTCGTGGTGCTGGCTTTGGACGCCCAGTTTGGGGCTGGTGCTGGGAGTTAAGGGGGGAGGGCGATCCGCAATGGCATGTGGGCGATGACCCTGTCCCCGTGGAGGCCTAAGTTTGTAGATTATGCACCACTGTGTGCAGTTTATGGCTTAGTGTTGAACCTGTATTCGGTTGTGCTGGGTACAGCGTAGCCTGCCTTGAGTGAAGGTGGTGGATTGCATAAAAAGTACTTTGTAAAGTCAGGGCCATGACTGACAAGGTGCGCCTGAAACCTTCTTTGCAAAAGAGGCTAGGAATTAGTGTGGGTTGTTGGGGAAATCTCCTAGACTGTTTGCCTTTGGTAAGGCTTATCGAGGATTAAAGTGTGGACTAAGTGGTAATCCAGTCCTGTTAGTGGTGACACAACAGGGTAGTTTTAAAGGGAAACCGCCATTCGGGTGACCGTTGGTATACTACCGGGAAAGCCTACTGGACCTAAGCCACAGAGTTTTCTCAATGAGCTGCCATCTATCTATAGATTATTTTTCTCTTAATACATGGAGTGAATAGAGTTGGGTAATAATAAAAAAAAACAACCCTTAAAAAGTAGCTTAATAATTGCTTTAGGGACGTTTATAGTAAGCATTTTTATTTTTATAGCTTCCGAATTACTACTACGGTCGGTTGCTTTTTTGTTAGGATTATTTTTATTAATTATTATTATATTTATTGGAATAATGTTTGATATTATTGGTGTTGCAGCAGCGGCTGCAGATGAGGCGCCTTTTAATGCTAAGGCTTCGAATAAAATTCCTGGTGCCCGAGAAGGAGTATATTTAGTAAAAAATGCAGATAAAGTATCTAGCTTTTGTAATGATGTGGTTGGTGACATTAGTGGTACATTAAGTGGAGGTATAGGTGCTGCTTTAGTATTCCAACTAATAATTAGTAATCCTGATAGCAATAAACTGTTATTAAGTTCTGTCATGGCTGGTATTGTAGCTTCTTTAACCGTCGGCGGCAAAGCATTAGCTAAAGGTTTTGCCATCCATAACAGTAATGAAATTATATTTTGGGTAGGGAAAGCAGCAAAAAGAGTAGAAGATTTTTTAGGGATAAAATTTACTCGTTAGGCAGGTGATGGAATTGGACTTTTTAGAAGCAATAAATAATCCCAAGGATATCAAAAAGCTGAATCTAGCCCAGTTGGAAAAATTAGCTATTGAAATACGTACAGAAATATTATCGGTTGTGGCTAATAATGGGGGACACCTGGCTCCTAATTTAGGTGTAGTTGAACTAACCTTGGCCATTCATTCTGTTTATTCATCTCCAATAGATAAAATTGTCTGGGATGTAGGTCATCAGGCATATGTACATAAACTTATTACTGGAAGAAAAGGTATTTTCCCCACATTAAGAAAGTATAATGGGTTATCGGGTTTTCCTAAAAGAAGCGAAAGCTGCCATGATGTTTTTGATGCTGGTCACAGTAGTACATCTATTTCTGCGGCATTAGGATTAGCGAAAGCTCGAGATCTTAAAGGAGATAAATATAAGGTTGTTGCAGTAATTGGTGACGGTGCAATGACAGGTGGTATGGCTTTTGAAGCACTGAACCATGCCGGGCACTTAAGCACTGACCTGACTGTTATTCTAAATGATAATGAAATGTCTATTGCTCAAAATGTTGGTGCCATGTCTGCATATTTAAACAGAGTGAGAATAGACCCTTTTTATACCAAAAGAAAAGAAGACCTGGAAATTCTATTGAAAAAAATTCCTGCTATTGGTTCAACTATGATTAAAGTTGCAGACCGTCTAAAGGATAGCTTGCGCTATCTTTTGGTTCCCGGTATGCTTTTTGAGGAGTTGGGTTTTAAATATTTTGGACCTGTTAATGGTCATGATATTAATGAATTAAAAACGGTATTGCAAAATGCCAAACATATGAATAAGCCTGTATTAGTACATGTAATAACCAAAAAGGGCAAGGGTTATTTGCCTGCGGAGGAAAACCCTGATAAGTTTCATGGTATAGGACCTTTTGATATGAAAACTGGCCAGGCCTATAAAGAAAGCAAAAATCCAAGTTATACCAGTATATTTAGTGATACATTGGTGAAATTAGGTGAAACCAACCCAAAAATATTGGCATTTACTGCTGCAATGGGTGAAGGAACAGGCACTACCAGTTTTGCTAAACGTTTTCCAAAACGCTCCTTTGATGTAGGCATCGCAGAACAACATGCAGTTACAATGGCTGCAGCTTTAGCCTTAGAAGGATTTAAACCTTTTGTTGCAATCTATTCAACATTTTTACAAAGGGCTTATGACCAGATAGTTCATGATGTTGCTCTACAAAATGCCCCCGTGGTTTTTGCTTTAGACCGAGCAGGAATAGTAGGAGAAGATGGTCCAACACATCACGGAGTTTTTGATATTTCTTACCTGCGGCATATACCTAATTTTATAATTATGGCGCCTAAGGATGAAAATGAACTACAACATATGCTCTATACAGCATCGGTTTATAACGGACCTGTCGCGATTAGATATCCTCGGGGAAATGGTTTAGGAGTGCAACTTGATGAAAAGTTGCTGGAAATACCTATTGGTAAAGCAGAAGTTATTCAATATGGCACTGATCTTACCTTATTAGCTGTAGGCAATATGGTGGAGACTGCTAAAAAGGCAGCTCAAATACTTCAGGATAAAGGTACCAGTTGTACTGTTATTAACTCCCGATTTGTTAAACCTTTAGATGCCCAACTTATTTTAGAGTCTACTAAAAATACTAGGGGAATTATTACCCTAGAGGAACATGTTCTAGCAGGGGGATTTGGCAGTTCGGTTTTAGAATTATTGGAAACAAACGGGGTTAGTAAAAAAGTAGTGAGGATTGGTTTGAATGATGAATTTGTAACCCATGGCAATATTGAGATACTTCGGGAGGTTTATGGTTTAACTTCAGAAAAAATAGTAGAAAAAATTGAAAAAGAATTTATATTGAAAGAAACTAATAAACTCAGGAAAATCGCAATTAACTTAATGGGGAGAAATAAATAATGGGTAAAGTGCGGTTAGATTTAGCAATGGTAAAACAGGGAATTGTAGAAAGCAGGGAAAAAGCTAAGGCTTTGATAATGGCGGGCAAGGTAAAAGTTGGCGGCAAAACTATAGATAAAGCGGGGACCAATATTGATGAAAATACAATAATAGAATTTACTGGTTGCCCTCAACCTTATGTAAGCCGAGGTGGTCTAAAACTAGAAAAGGCATTATCCTATTTTGCTATAGATTTGACGGGTAAAGTTGTGGCAGATATAGGGGCTTCAACAGGAGGTTTTACAGATTGTGCTTTACAAAAGGGAGCCCAAAAGGTATACGCTATTGATGTTGGATATGGGCAGTTAGATTGGAAGCTCAGAAATGATTCTCGGGTTGTAAATATGGAGAGAACAAATGCCAGATATGTAAAAGCGACTGATTTAGAAGAACAGGTGGACTTTGTTAGTATAGATGTAGCATTTATTTCTTTGGAAAAAATATTGCCTGCTGTTAAAGAAATTTTGAAGGAAGAAGGCGAAATAATAGCATTAATAAAACCGCAATTTGAAGCCGGAAAAGATAAAATAGGTAAAAAGGGTGTTGTTAAAGATAAGAAAACCCATATAGAGGTTGTTACTAACATATTAACTATATCTTATGCCCTTGATTATTATGTTCAGGGACTTACTTATTCCCCCGTAAAGGGACCAGAGGGAAATATAGAATATTTAATTTGGTTAGGCAAAAGATTATCGCCAAGAATTACTGATTTAGAGGTAATAACTATGGTAGAAGATGCCCATAGAGAATTAAATGATAAAGGATAAAACTTCCCATTGTCGAATATTTGGTTAGAGGTGGAAATAATGCGTATTTCTGATATTCTAATCTTAGGTATTCTTTTGGGAAGTTTTTTATACTACTTTTTAGGGAAAAAGTTTAAAAGTTTTAAAATAAAAAGAATTCTAGCAACAGCACGCAAAGGAGAGCGGGATGCTATTTCTTTTTTAAATAAAGAAGGATATGATATTATTGAAATACAAAAAAAGCATCCTATTATTATTTATATTGATGACAAACCGCATTCGAGCTATGTTCAGGCAGACTTTATTGTACAGAAAGCAAATAAAAAATACATAGTTGAAGTAAAGACAGGGAAGAAGGCCCGAGCTACAACTGCTTTAGTCCGCAGGCAGTTATTAGAATATTACCTGGTTTTTAATCCCCGGGGCATATTATTATTAGATATGGAAAAAGGAACATTAAAAAAAATAGAATTTCAATGGAGTAAACAACAATTTTCATTTAGTAGTTTGATATTTGCTGTTGTCTCTGGTCTAACAATAGGTATTCTTTTATGGCGTTTTTTTGATTACCTCAACTAGTTTTACTAAGAGGAGGATTTATGCAAAAAATATCTAAAGTAGGTTTAATTATAAATTATCATAAACGGCAGCCAGTTCAATTAGGGAAAGAGATCTTTGAATGGCTTAAACATCAGCATATTCAGGTATTAGCTCCAATTGAAGATGCAAAACACCTAGAAATTAATATAGGTATGGATATCCAGGATTTTTGCACTAATGTAGATGTTGTCGTGGTTTTAGGAGGAGATGGGACATTTTTACGGGCTTCTAGATATATTGCTGGTTTTGAAATACCTATACTTGGAGTAAACTTAGGATATTTAGGTTTTCTAACAGAGATTGAAGTAACAGAAGTTTATTTTTATCTCGAAAAAATGCTAAATGGAGATTTTTATATTGAAGAGAGAATGATGCTTTCGGGTCAGGTTAAAAGAAATAATAGCTGGGTAGGCAAATTTCATGCCTTGAATGATTTTGTTATAAATAAGGGCTCCTTTGCTCGACTTATTACCTTAGACACCTTTTTAGGTGATGAATTTGTAGCTTCTTATTCTGCTGATGGTATAATTATCTCTACACCTACAGGCTCTACCGCTTATTCTTTGTCAGCAGGAGGACCGATAGTACATCCTTCTTTAGATGTTTGTATTATTACCCCAATTTGTCCCCATTCTTTATATACACGACCTATTGTTATACCACCGGCTAAAATTGTTAAGGTACAGATAAGAGCTGTTAAAGCGGAAGCAATGTTAACAGTTGATGGGCAGTATGGTTTTAATCTAGAAAATGAAGATGAAGTTTGGATAGAAAAAGCAGATTATGTGACCAGATTGATTAGGGTAAAAGGCAGGAAATTTTTTCAAATTATGAGAGAAAAGTTAAAAGCTGATGGTGGAAATAATTATGAATAATATTTTTTCCAACATAAACCTTTTTACCCATAACATACTACAAGCAGTTATTAAATCAGGTGATCATGTGCTTGATGCTACTGCAGGTAACGGACATGATACTTTATTTCTGGCAAAAAGTGTAGGGTCGCAGGGTATTGTATATTCCTTTGATATCCAGGAAACTGCTATTTTTAATACATCCGCTCTTTTAAGTGAGCATCATTTATTAGAGCGAGTTAGAATCATTCATGATGGACATGAAAATATGGTGAAATATATTTCTAAAGGCTTAAAAGCGGTAATATTTAATTTAGGTTATTTACCTAAAAGTGATCATCAAGTAAAAACTTTACCAGAAACAACTGTTATTGCATTAGGACAAGCCTTAGATATCTTACTTCCTGGTGGACTAATTACTGTAACAATTTATTCTGGACATGAAAGTGGGGAATCGGAGAAAAAAGCAGTTGAAGAATATCTGAAAAATTTAGATAAAACAAAATGGGATGTTCTCATATGGTCTTTTTTAAATAGAATTCCCACTGCTCCTTTTTTAATTGTAATCCATAGGCGGGGAGGTTAAAGACTTGAAAACTAAACGCCATAAAAAAATTCTAGAACTGATTCAAAACCAAATTATAAGTACCCAAGAGGAAGTCGCTGAAGCATTGCGAAGTGAAGGATTTAATGTTACCCAAGCTACTGTATCAAGAGATATTAAGGAACTGGGTCTTAGTAAAGTGGCCATAGGAAATGATATTTATAAATATGCTTTACCTATGGAAATTACTGTATCTCAAAGTCGGCTTAAATTTATGATTAAGGAATTTGTCTTAAAGTGTGATTATAGTGAAAACATTATTGTAATTAAAACACCTCCTGGTAATGCACAGGCAGTCGCTTCAGTAATTGATAATGCTCAATGGAAAGAGGTTATTGGAACGGTAGCTGGTGATGATACGATTTTACTGGTAATTAAGCCTATTAATAGTGTAACTAAAGTAATTGAAAAAATTTATACCTACTTAGATTAGCATGTGGAGGGTTAAACTTTATGCTAGTACAACTGAGTATTAATAATTTTGCTTTGATTGATAATTTAAATCTGGAGTTTAATAATAGACTTAATGTTCTCACAGGGGAAACTGGTGCAGGAAAATCTATTATTATAGACGCTGTATCTCTGCTTTTAGGAGCAAGAGCATATAATGATGTAATCAGGTCTACAAAAGATAAGGCTTTAGTTGAAGGTGTATTCCTAATTCCCCCAAATCACCCAGTAGAAGGGATTTTGAATCAATATGGATTGGATTTGGCAGAAGATGAGTCAAATTTAATTTTAACTAGGGAGGTTACCTTAAACGGGAAAAATACCTGCCGGATAAATAACCGGATGGTTACACTAGCAGTTTTTAAAGAAATAGGGAAGCAGTTAATAAATATTTATGGTCAGCATGACTTTCAATCTCTATCAGAAATTGAAAGCCATATCTTTCTTTTAGATAGTTTAGGTAATGAAGAATATCAAAATTTAGTAAATAGTGTTGAAGAGAGTTTTCTGAGTTTTCAAAGTCTCCAAAAACAATTGGATATCTTATTAACAAAAAAGAGCGATAAAGCACAGCGTTTGGACTTTTTAAATTATCAGGTTGACGAAATAGGTAGTCTAAAGTTATCTGAAACTGAGGAAGAAGAAATAAATGCTGAACTAACTATTTTAAATAATTGGGAAAAAATTTATTCAGTTGTAAATGAAGGTTATGAGCTTCTTTATGGGAACAACTCTGCCTATGATAAAGTAAGCAAAGCAAATAGTAGAATAGATGAAATAGTAATACTGGATAATAAATTTTCCGATATTATCCATAATCTTCAAACAGCAGCCTTTTATATAGAGGATGCAGCCCGAGCTATGAGAAATTATGGGGATAATTTTACTTATGATAATGAACGAAAAGAGTATCTGCGGGAACGAAAATATGCAATAGATAAATTAAAAAGAAAATATGGTGGAACAATAATAGATATACTTGAATTTAAAAGAAATGCAGAAAATGAAATTGCTCAGTTAGTTAATAGTGAATTATTGCTTGAAGAAGTACAAAATAAAGTTAATGAAAAGAAAGAGTTGTTTTTTTCTGAAGCTAAAAAAATTTCCATAGAGAGGCAAAAAATTGCGTCACAGCTAGAACTAGAGATGAAAAAACAGCTAGAAGAATTATCCATGCCAAATACAATCTTTAAAGTAGAAATAAAAGAGACGTTACATAATCTAAGGGGAAATAATAAAGTGGAATTTTTAATTTCTCCAAACCCGGGAGAACCACTAAGACCTCTATCCCGCATTGCTTCTGGGGGTGAAATGTCTCGAATTATGTTAGCCTTTAAAGTAATACTAGCAAAATCCGAAAAATTGACAACATTAATTTTTGATGAAATAGATACTGGTATTGGTGGAGAGGTTGTAATTAAGGTAGCGGAGAAACTCTTTGAGGTTAGTAAGCATTATCAAGTTCTTTGTGTAACCCATTCACCACACATCGCAAGCTTTGCCCAACAGCATTTTAAAATTTTTAAAATTATACAAAATAATAAGACTTTTACCCAAGTAGAAATATTAGAGGAAAAAAATAGAATCACAGAGTTAGCCCGCATGCTTGGAGGCAGCGAAAAAATTACAATAAGTCATGCTTCGGAAATGATAAAAAAGGCAAAACAAAAATTTTAGAAACAAATTAATATAACAAAATTGTGAAAATATTCATTACATATTTTATATCTTAAAGGGTTAAAATAAATTTATAGAAATAAGTTGTTTTGAAGCTAAGGGAAAGCACAGGGAGCCTAAAGGAGTGAAACTTTAGTGCCCAAAAGCTTCAGAAAAACACTAGGAATATTCTTAACATTATTTCTCTTTTTAACCCTCTTCTCTCCTGTTCAAAGTTATCTGACTTTACCCAGCGAACAGAAGATATCAGTTGGGGATCGTCTGATACTAGGCTTAGAATTCCCCCAAAGTTTTCTTGACCAACTAAGCATTGAAATTAACCAAGATCAAAGTATTTTAAATTTTCAAGGCAGCACTTTTGATTATTCTGAAATTTTGCCGGTAGCACTTGAACCCGGTCAGGTCAACTTAAAGCTTAAGCTTTTTGGAGTAATACCCTTAAAAAACATTAATGTTGATGTTGTTGAAAACATAAAATTATATCCAGGCGGTCAGGCAGTAGGAGTAATTTTAAGAACTCAAGGTATTTTAATAGTAGGGCAGTCCCCGATTATTGATCAGAATGGGAATACCCATTTTCCAGCAAAAGATGGTGGAATAGAAGTTGGTGACACTGTGGTAAGTATCAATAACATTTCCATGCAAACAGATGAACAATTAGCCCGTATAATTAATGAGTTAGGAACTAAACACGAGCAAATATCAATAATTATAAAAAGAAACAACAGCCTTATTACAAAAAGAATTACTCCTATTTATTGTCCTGAAACAAAAACATATAGAATAGGCTTATACGTTCGAGACAATGCAGGTGGAGTAGGTACTCTTACTTTTATTGATCCCGTATCACAAAAATACGGCGCTTTAGGCCATATGATTTGTGACGCAGAGACAAATCAGCAAATCAATATTAAAAAAGGGAAATTAGTGCGGGCATCTATCAAAGGAATAGAAGTTGGTAAAAGAGGTAGACCTGGCGAAAAAATGGGTATTTTTGTTGATAATTCTGAGTTGGGGGATATTCAAATTAATAGCTATTGTGGTATTTTTGGGGAAATGAATAAAAATATATTAGCTAATAATTATTATTCAGAACCACTACCAATTGCTTATGTGAATCAAATTGAAACTGGATATGCGGAGATATTAACAGTAGTAGAAAATGAAATAGTGGAGAAATTTTCGATAAATATCGACAAAATTATGACGGGGAGAACTGATGGTAAAAATATGATTATTAGGATTACTGATTCTGAGTTAATTAACAAAACAGGAGGCATTATACAAGGTATGAGTGGTTCCCCTATTGTCCAAAAAGGGAAAATCGTTGGAGCTGTAACTCATGTTTTTGTTAATGATCCAACCCGGGGATATGGCATTTTTATTGAGGATATGTTAACCAAAGCAGGTATTATTGAGAATGTTAATAATCTTGGGGCATAAGCTCCAAGATTATTTTTTTTATATATTGTTTTTCCCGGATTGTAACAATAACAAGAATAATGACGGAAATTTTGAGAAAATAGATACAATTTTTGGGAGGATATCTTTTAATTTTTGTCGAAATTGTCTTTAAATTATAATTAATTACGAAACAGGAGGCGTATATGCATGATAACAAGCACTAAATTACTCATTGCAGATGACAATAAAGAATTCTGTGATATTTTAAGGGAATTTTTTATTGATCAAGAGGATATTGAATTAGTTGGAATAGCTAATAATGGTGTTGAGGCATTACAAAAAATTAAAGAGACAGAACCAAATGTGGTAGTACTAGATATAATTATGCCACATTTAGATGGTATAGGTGTTTTAGAAAAACTAAATGATAGTGAATTCCGTCCAAAGGTAATAATGTTAACTGCTTTTGGACAAGAATCAATGACCCAAAGGGCTGTTGAGCTGGGAGCGGATTATTATCTCTTAAAACCTTTTGATATTGATGTCTTAGCAAATAGAATAAGACAGTTAGGCAACGTGTTTGTTACACCTATTAGTCGACATGTTTCTGCTATTCAACAGGTAAGCAAAGTTAAAAACCTCGAAGTTGAAGTTACTAACATTATCCATCAGATGGGTGTACCGGCCCATATAAAAGGGTATCAATATCTAAGAGACGCAATTTTATTTGTTATTAATGAGGTCAACTTATTAGGTGCTGTAACAAAGGAATTATATCCTATGATAGCCGAAAAATATTCAACAACACCAAGCCGTGTTGAAAGAGCTATTCGTCATGCCATAGAATTGGCATGGGACCGGGGTAATGTAGAAATGATGAATAAATTCTTTGGCTACACTATTAACCTAGACCGGGGAAAGCCTACTAATAGTGAGTTTATTGCAATGGTAGCTGATAAATTAAGATTGTCACATAAAGTTAGTTAATATTCTTAATTGACATTTCAAATTCCACCTTATTTAGGATAGATATTTTCTAAAGGAGGTGGAATTTTTATATATCTTCCAAATAAACTGGTATTCATGAAATTGGCTCCGCTGTGGAAAATATGGAAAAGGATATAATGGAGCTTATTGCAGAAGTAGATGAGTATAAGGGAAGGGATGTCTTAAAAGCTGTCTATGACGAGGATAAACGTTATGTATTATATCAGATATTACCCAGAGTCTGTAGCTAACAGATATCGAAATCGTCAGCTTAAGGGCTGACGATTTTTGATTGGATTCGATTCACCTGAACGTCGAATCTTAAATAATCATATGATCTTAAATAATTACATTGACTAAAATGTGAATAAGTGATATATATGTATTAATTTAACATTGGAAAATGTAACCAAGTGGAATGTAAGTATGTTAAATTACTAATCTTTTTTTCAATTTAACCAACATGGAATTTAAATATTATTCTAGGAGGTGAAGAAATATGCGTATCAAAATTGAGTTCGAAACCAAATGCGAGGAATTGCCAATTGATTATCGAAGAAAATTTATTTCTTATCTAAAAGGTGCTTTAGAGGATTACAACAGAGATCTCTTTAGAGCCATATATGGAGATGGTCACTCTCCCAAGTCTTTTTGCTTCAGTATATATTTTGCACCTGAAGTAACAATTGCTAAAGACGGAATAACACTTCACAGTAAACGTTTTAATGTTTGTTTTACCACGTTGGATGTGTTAATGGGTGTACACTTAGTCAATGCTTTTATGGCCCGCCGCAACAAGTGGTTTCCTATGGCAGATAGCAATAATAATTTGAGGGCTCTTTCTATAACCAAGGTGCAGGAATACCCGATTACCGGCAACGCAGTTTGTTTTAAAATTCTTTCACCTATTGTCATTCGAGATCACGATGCACAAAAAGGAAGGGACTGGTATCTTACATCAGAAGATGACGAATTTGAAAAGATCTGGAAACGTAACTTAAAAACAGAATTAAAAAAGGCCGGTGGCAAAGATGTTAGTGATGATATTGATGCCATGGGTATTAAGCCCATATATCTAAAAAAAACGGTGGTTAAAAGTTACGGAATTTTTATTCCTTGTACCATTGGTAGCCTAGTATTGGAAGGGGAGAAATATTTACTGGAATATCTATATAAGGCTGGAGTTGGAAGCAAAAGGTCGATGGGTTTTGGCTGCCTTGATGTTGTATGAGGAGGGATGAAATGAGCAGCGATACTATACGACTCACACTGGGCGATTGGCAATGGAATGCGGCAATCATAGGCTTTATCAATATTGTCGGGCAGGAAAATGTCCGCTTTGTTGGAGAAGATGCAGTTGAGTTTTCGGTAAAAATTCTGGATGGATTCGAAGACCGATATTTTTCCTGTATGATCCAAGCTTATGAGAAAACATTGTCATGGTACAAAATAGTTAGTTTTAAGGATAAGCTTTATGCCTATGAAGAAAACAGTTTTGAAGGTTTTGACTTAAAGGCACTTCAAGGCTTAAATACTTACATTAAAGACGTAAAACGTTATATTAAAAGCAATAGCTATAAGGCTGCCTATGAGTTAATCGGTTTGGATGTGGACATGCTTTCCCTGGAAAAACAATTGCTGACAAGTAAAGAACCTAAGAGCCAACAGCAGTTTGATCTAAACAAAAACGGAATCATTGCTGAAGTCAAGGAAAGTTTTACTATTTTGCGTCAAATCATAGACTACTGCGATTGTGCGCAAAGCAAACGATATATCGGAGCTAAAAATGTTATTTATACGGTCATTAAAAATGCCTGGAATGGGGTGAGTTTTCTCAACGCCCAATCCAAGGAAAAAGATGTATATGTTGATTACAAAACATATTTTGTGGATACGGTGACCGATTACCGTATGAGCAACGAGAGTAAATACAAATATAATTGCGTTGTTTGTGATGCACCTATCAAGAATATGAGCAGCGACTTGAGCTTTTTAAATGCAACTGGTTTTGATGTTGCGAGAAAATCCTCACATGTGTGGGATTTTCAAAATGATATAGCAATTTGCCCTGTGTGTAAGTTGATATATTCTTGTTTGTCGGCGGGTATGACCTACGTTTATGACCGCGGCATATATGTGAATGCAAATATTCGCTTAAAAGATGCGTTGAATATCAACTTTAGGATCAGGCAGGATTTTTTACGCTCGAATGAAAGAGGAATGCGCTCGATTTACCATGCCCTAGTTGGCGCGCTACATGAAAAAGAAAATAATACAGCTAAATACGAACTTGCTGATGTTCAGGTGGTCAGGTACGAAAATGAAACCTATCGTTTTAATATCTTGTCCCGGAAAATGTTGGAAATCATTGTAGCATCTGAGCAGGAATTAAACAGTCTGATTAAAACAGGATTCAGTGAAAACGGTGTAAGTATCCAAATCTATGATGAAGTAATTGCCAGAATCTTCAATAATAGGAATTTATTCACGTTGATTCATAGGATGCTGTATTATAAACTTTCTGATTCATCAAAATGCTATTTTAATGGGGCTCATGTAAATCATTTATTGAAGATCAACCAACGAATCTATTTGAGTTTGGGAGGGATGAAGATGGAAAAAACTAAGGAACAAGAGCAGGAAAATAGCGACCTTGTCAGATACGCAAGAGCGGCGGGTTATCATCTTCGAGGTAGATATGTTAACAAAGGTTCGGACAATAAGCTTACAGGAATTTGTTATCGGTTGCTCAATGCTCTTAAAACGTCCAACACCGATATGTTTATGGATGTGACACTCAACTGTTACCTGTATGTGAACTGCCAGGTTCCAAAAATCATTACAGACGTTTTGGGAAAAGAAAAGAGTTTTAGTACCATGGGTTACGCTTTTATTTCTGGTTTGATAGACGGAAATGATACGAACGGGAGTCTTGAGAAAAAAGCTAAGGGGGAAGAGCAATGAAAAGTAAAGGCTTGACTTTAACCTTGATATTTCAGGCGGAAAGTGCGAATTACGGGGAAAGTGTTGGTAATGTTGCATCACTAAAGAAAATCTCTAGGGGACAGGGAGATCAATACACATATATTTCTAGGCAAGCTCTTCGTTATAATATTGCCGAGCAGTTGGGTGAGGATTTGGCACCAGTCACAGCAGAAGGCAGCGGGGATAAAAAGGTTGTGCAATTTAGCGATGAGGCGATGATTGATAAATATCCAGAAATTGATTTTTTTGGCTATTTGAAAACTGAAAAAGGTACTGGTGGAAAAAAACGTAGCGCGAAGGTTCGTATTTCCAATGCTATTTCTTTGGAAAGTTTTAAAGGAGATCTGGATTTCCTTACCAATAAGGGGCAGGCTGATAAGATCGGTGAAAATATGAATATTGCTCAAGCGGAAATTCACCGTTCTTATTATCGCTATACAATAACAGCTGATCTGGACCAGATCGGGGAGGATCCACTCTATGGCATCAGCTTAGATAATCAGGAGCGGGCGCGCAGAGTAAAACGCTTGCTGGAAACAATAGCTTTTTTATATCGTGATATTCGTGGTCGCAGAGAAGATTTAAAACCACTATTTGCAATTGGAGGAGTCTATGATATAAAAAATCCTGTGTTTCAAAATGTTGTCAGTGTCAGGAACAATTGCATTGATGTTTCCGAAATCCAAGGGGTATTATACGACAATATAAAAGAAGATACTTATTGCGGCGTAGTACATAAGAGCTTTGATAATACCAATGAATTGAAAGAGCAACTTCACGTTCTATCTATGCCTGAATTTTTTTCCACATTGAAGCAGAAAGTGAATGCTTATTATGAAGGCAATTAGGTTGCGCTTACGGCAAAATATGGTCAACTACAAAAAGCCGACTAGTTTTCAACTCAAAGAAACCTATCCTTTGCCGCCATTTTCGACCGTTATCGGCATGGTACACTTCCTGTGTGGCTATACTGCATATCATCCTATGCAGGTTAGCGTGCAGGGGAAATATTTTTCTAAGGTCAATGATTTGTATACTCGTTACGAGTTCAAAAATGGAATGAAATACGAGGAGGCTAGACACCAATTGAAAGTGGGCGAATATGGTGTTGGTCAAGGCGTAGCTACAGCGGAGTTGTTAGTTGATGTGGAGTTGATGCTCCACATCGCTCCTGAAGATCAAAGTCTTGTTGAGGAGATTTATAACGCCTTTATCCAGCCGAAGGAATATCCTTCGTTAGGGCGCAGAGAAGATTTAGCGACCATTGATGAAATTAAAGTTGTTACTCTGTCCCTAACAAAGTTGGAAAAGCAAATATTTGCGCATAGAGACTATTATGCTTATATTCCGTATGAAATGGTCCATGAAGAGAGCGTGAATCTAACCCATAAGATTCAGGGTGTAGCTCACTCGGGAACAAGATACAAACTGACAAAAAACTACGAACTAGTAAATTACGGGAATGAAAAGTTGCCTAAGGTTTTTAGGCGCTGGAACAAGGTCGATGTGATCTATGGCAGCGCAACTGCGTTGGCGGAAGAAACGTTTATGGTGGATGAGGATATTTTGGTTGCTTTCTTGATTTAGGAGGGGTTGTGTAATGGACGAAAATGCGTTGGCAAAGTCAAATCCCAAAGAGGATATCCAGACACATACCGATGAATTACTAAAGAACTTTGATTTATTACGAAAACACTATCCCGATCTGTCTGTAGATTGGGATTTGCTTCGTTGGGCCTGTGTTTACCATGACTTGGGAAAATTGAATCAGAAATTTCAAGAACGAATTCGAACTAGGAAACGTTTTAATAATGAAATTCCGCATGGCCTACTTAGCCTAGCCTTTATTGATTACAAGATGTTAAAAGAAAAAGGGTTTGGAAACAAGGATCTTAAGCTTTTGTTTCAGGCTGTGGCTTATCATCATGACCGGAAAATGCCGTTTCAAAACTCCGATATTGAAGAGGAGTTTTCAGGGCTATGTGCTCCACTTGAACGTTTTATATATGATAAGCTACCGCAAAAAATATTTATAGCGGAGGAAATCAATCAGCGTTATTTCAGTGTAAATGAACGATTTTACGAGGAGCAGGAAGACTTGTTTTTCCGTTTTATCATGCTTGAAGGATTACTTAATCGTTTGGATTACGCAGCAAGTGCGCATATTCCCGTTGAGATCCCTAATGATTTTTTGGAAGAGGCAATGGATGTGTTAATGGATGCCTGGCGGGTGAAAAATGAAAAGGCACAATGGAATGACTTGCAGGATTTTATGCATAATAACTCGGATAAGAATCTCGTTGTTATTGCTCAAACTGGTATGGGCAAAACAGAGGCAGGTCTTCTATGGATTGGGAATAACAAGGGGTTTTTCACACTACCGCTAAAAAGTGCCATTAATGCAATATATCAGCGGATCACGAGAGATGTCGTACTGGAAAAATGGAATGAAAGGGTTGGAATGCTTCATTCGGATACTTTTATCCGTTATCTTGAGCAAAGTGTGCTTGGAGATAAAGACAAACAAAATGAAAATGATGAAGATCAATCATTGGATGCTTATTACACGAAAACAAGGCAACTCTCTCTACCACTGACCATTTGCACCTTAGACCAACTCTTTAGCTTTGTATTTCGTTATAGGGGTTTTGAACAGAAGCTGGCCACTTTGTCTTATGCTAAAGTAGTCGTTGATGAGGTACAGATGTACTCTCCTGAATTAATGGCTTATCTGGTACTCGGTCTGCATTATATTACTAGCATGGGCGGTAAATTCGCTATCCTGACCGCTACTTTGCCAACCTTTTTTATTGATTTATTGGCGGAACAAAAAATTCAATTTGAACCCCGTCGAATATTTACAGACAATAGTCTTCGTCATAGTTTGAAAGTATTGGACAAGGAAATTAACGCAGAGGAAATAGTTAGTTTCAGCCAACAATACGGTGGCAAGAAAATCCTGGTGATTTGTAATACTGTAAAAAATGCGGTTAGTTTATATCATCAGGTTAAAGAGAAAATGGGAGGGGGGAAACAGCAGGTACATCTTCTCCATAGCTGTTTTACGAAAGCAGACAGGGCAGAAAAAGAAAGGCATATATTGGAAATGGGGCAAAAAACGAGTACCGAAAGCGGTATTTGGGTTGCAACTCAAATCGTGGAGGCCTCTCTGGATATTGATTTTGATTTACTGTTTA
The DNA here is from genome assembly GCA_000961765.1 of Clostridiaceae bacterium BRH_c20a. Classification (GTDB taxonomy): domain Bacteria; phylum Bacillota; class Peptococcia; order Peptococcales; family BICA1-8; genus BICA1-8. The sequence goes on from LADT01000016.1 coordinate 53,149, forward strand.
CGGAGTTATCCGATTTAAACGGTTTGTTTCAACGGATGGGTAGATGTTATAGAAAACGGGAGTTGATGAGTCTTCCATACAACTGCTTTGTCTTTACCGGAGGGGACAAACGATGTAGCGGAGTAGGTGTGTTTATAGATAAAGAAATCCACAGACTTTCCAAAGAAGCACTGGCTCATGTTGACGGCGTGATTGGAGAAGGTCAGAAAGTGGCCATGGTAGAAGCGCTCTACACTAAAGAAAAGTTGCCACAGTACTATGCTACTATAACAGACCTTATTTGTTATGTGCAAAGTTACCAAGCCTATGAACTTGATAGAAAAGAAGCAGGTAAGAGATTCCGTAACATTGATACTGTCAGTGTGATTCCGAGCAAGGTTTTTGAAGAGCATGAAGAGGACATCAATGGTGCTATTAATGAATTGAAAGAAGTCTACTGTGGGGTAGATAAAAACCAAATTAAGATAATTAGAGCAAAAGCGAGGAGTAGAATCTCTGCTCAGACAGTTGATATCTCTTCATATCTAGCAAGCAATATTGAAATAAGGCCACTAAAGATTAATGATTATGAACAAGTTCTCATCGCTAAATGTGGATACAACAGTGAAGAGGGGATTATCCGACCTGTATTAAAGCCGAAATCAGAAATTAGGGATTTTTCAGACCACTCTTTTTGATTTAAGAATTTTTAATAGGCTAAGGAGAACTGGATTATGCGCATTACAGGAACAATGTTTTATTATTACTTTGTTTGCAAGCGAAAACTATGGAGCTTTTATTATAACATAACGTTGGAGAATGAAAGTGATAGAGTACTCTTAGGTAAGTTGATTGATGAAACCGCTTATGGAAGAGAGCATAAACACATAATGGTTGACGAAACCGTCAATGTGGATTTCATCAAGGATTGGAAGGTCTTACATGAGATTAAGAAAAGCAAGAGTATTGAAGAGGCTTCTATTTGGCAGGTGAAATATTACTTGTATTTCCTGAAACAAAGGGGAATTCAAATGGAAAAGGGCATTCTGGACTATCCGAAAATCAAAAAACGCGAGGAAATCTTCTTACTGGAAGGCGATGCGAAAAAAATCGAAGATATCATGTCAAACATCGAAAGCATCTTATCCCAAGAAAAGATGCCGCCGCCTATAGACTCCAAAATCTGCAAGAACTGCGCCTATTACGAATATTGTTATGTTTAAGGAGGTAAAGTATGGCGGAGAGCTTCTACTTATTTGCGAATGGAGAATTGCATAGGAAAGATAATGTTTTACGGGTTACCACATCCGATGGTAGATTTAAAGATATTAAGGTGGAAATGACACGTGATATTTATGTATTTGGAGAAATCGGCTTAAATACAAAATGTTTGAATTATGCAGGTCAGTTATCTATGCCTATTCATTTTTTTAACTACTACGGCTCTTATACGGGAAGTTTTTATCCTAAAGAAGAAAACGTTTCCGGCAAATTGCTGATCGAGCAAGTAAATCATTATACGGAGACAGATAAGCGGTTGGAAATAGCTAAGGAATTCATTGTGGCTGCAAGCTATAACATTTTAAGAAATCTACGCTATTACAATGAAAGAAACAGAGATTTGGAAACTTGTATGGAGGATATAAAAATATTAAGAAAAGGCATTTCCCGAACCCAGGATGTCAATGAATTAATGGGATTAGAAGGGAGTATCCGTCGTACCTACTATAGTGGGTGGAAGGAGATTATTAATCAAGAAATTGATTTTGAGAAAAGGGTAAAACGTCCACCGGACAATATGATCAATTCATTGATCTCTTTTGTGAATTCTCTGGTATATGTGACTTGTCTGACCGAAATTTACAAAACGCAGTTGCATCCGTCCGTGAGTTACTTGCATAGTGCAGGTGAGAGGAGATTTTCTCTTTGTTTAGACATTTCGGAGGTGTTTAAACCACTTATTGCAGACCGGCTCATATTTTCTATGTTGAATAAGAACATGCTGACGGAAAGGGATTTTGAGCGTGGGTCAAACTTTTGTTACTTAAAGGATGCTGCACGCAAGCGACTGTTGCAGGAGTACGATGAAGCTCTACAACGGACTATTCAACACAAAGGACTGAATAAGAAAGTCTCATATCGGCATTTAATCCGTCTGGAGTGTTATAAACTGATTAAGCATTTGATGGGAGATAAAAAATATGAAGGCTTTACTATTTGGTGGTGACGATGTATATTATCTTGGTTTATGATATAGAGATGGATGAAGGTGGAGCAAAGGCTTCAAGGAGGATATTTAAAACTAGCAAAAAATATCTTACCCATGTTCAGAAATCGGTTTTTGAAGGTGAGATTACACCAGCCATGTTGAAGAAGTTAGAATTGGAGTTGTCTAAATATATTCGATCGGATAAAGATTCAATATTGGTATTTAAAAGTAGAGAAGAGCGTTGGCTCCAAAAAGAGTTTTGGGGGAAAGAAGATGATAAAACTTCCAATTTCTTTTAATTATAGCATAGAATACTTTGTCGATCCCTGATAAAGCTAATTAACCCGTAGGTCGACAAACGCCCAACCTGTCAGTATTGTGGTTACAATTACCTGTTTCTTAGCAATAGAATTGGATATAATAGATGTGGGAAAACTATGATCGACAGAAGTAGCTCATAAATCACTAGAGCCATACGCCTTTCTGGGCGAAGTCTCGGAATTTAACCATAGTGGAATGTAAATAAAGCATGAATTTTGTTGTTTATAATAATAGGCCAACTCGGAATTTAACCATAGTGGAATGTAAATGGCAATAACCAAAAAACAACAAATGTAACTGTAAAACCTCGGAATTTAACCATAGTGGAATGTAAATTATTTCTAAAGCGCAGGAACGGGAAAACCCTGGAAACTCGGAATTTAACCATAGTGGAATGTAAATTAGCTCATAGACGCCTCCAAACACAGAAAAGTAACCCCTCGGAATTTAACCATAGTGGAATGTAAATAATCCACACATTGAACATCCCGTCCTTTGGGCTCTACTCGGAATTTAACCATAGTGGAATGTAAATCTTGTTTATACTGTTTCTTGAGGGTAGTTGTTACCTCTCGGAATTTAACCATAGTGGAATGTAAATTACACTTTCCCCCGTTTCTTATAGTCTAGGATCGCACTCGGAATTTAACCATAGTGGAATGTAAATTGTTAGGGATGAATTAAATAGTCGGATGGTCCTGCTCGGAATTTAACCATAGTGGAATGTAAATGTTTATAAGATCGCCAAGGATGTAGCTGCTAATGAGCTCGGAATTTAACCATAGTGGAATGTAAATCAGTAATAGTCGCCCTCTGTATGCCCTCATTAGACCTCGGAATTTAACCATAGTGGAATGTAAATAAACGAGCTACGTCAATACCAATACGAAGAATATCTCCTCGGAATTTAACCATAGTGGAATGTAAATTCTTCACTAACTGCCAACCATCCCCACCAGAAAGGATCCTCGGAATTTAACCATAGTGGAATGTAAATTAAATATTTTCTCCTCTCAAATTGAAATAAAATACTCGGAATTTAACCATAGTGGAATGTAAATCTTCTTAACCCAGTTTCATTAGTCCTGAAGCTTCCTCGGAATTTAACCATAGTGGAATGTAAATTGTGGAGGTTGAACACTAAAATAAGGCTTATGGAAAGCTCGGAATTTAACCATAGTGGAATGTAAATGAGTTGCCAACGGCGATGATCCTCTTCCTGGTGGTAAACTCGGAATTTAACCATAGTGGAATGTAAATGGTTCCAATTGCTCGTCTTTAGGCTGTACGACAGGACTCGGAATTTAACCATAGTGGAATGTAAATGAGGCATAAAGAAATGCTGATTGGCTGTATCCCTGATCTCGGAATTTAACCATAGTGGAATGTAAATATACAAATCGGCAATACCTTTAGTGTTTTGAGGAGCTCGGAATTTAACCATAGTGGAATGTAAATCTTCACCAATCTTACCGATTTCTCTTTGTATGCTACGCTCGGAATTTAACCATAGTGGAATGTAAATTCGGTTGGTTCAATAATGTCCATTAGCCGTTCATATCTCGGAATTTAACCATAGTGGAATGTAAATTATTTCAAGGAATTTGTTTATATTCGGGGTTACCATCTCGGAATTTAACCATAGTGGAATGTAAATGGATATAGAAGCATAATATATAAAGCTGTAATTTCTCGGAATTTAACCATAGTGGAATGTAAATATAACTCATGATGTGATTGAGTATGTTTTAGCCTCTCTCGGAATTTAACCATAGTGGAATGTAAATCCGATTATTGCATCCCACTCCAGGGCACAGCCAGTTCTCGGAATTTAACCATAGTGGAATGTAAATGGTAGGGGACTAGTTAGTTATATCATTTATAGTTAACCTCGGAATTTAACCATAGTGGAATGTAAATTTTGGTAATTAGGTTAATTAATTGCTGTTGATTTAACTCGGAATTTAACCATAGTGGAATGTAAATACTAATACTTAGGATATTAAGAAGGGTATAAAAACTCTCGGAATTTAACCATAGTGGAATGTAAATAAAACCCTACTAAACATAAACAAAAACAACCTAAACTCGGAATTTAACCATAGTGGAATGTAAATATTGCAAGAAAGATCAACATCATTTCTTTTTGCTTCCTCGGAATTTAACCATAGTGGAATGTAAATGAGGCTCAGGGTGTCTACTGTTATACTGTTATAGGGCTCGGAATTTAACCATAGTGGAATGTAAATTCGTTTGCTATAACAGGAAATTTCTCACCGAACACTTCTCGGAATTTAACCATAGTGGAATGTAAATTCACTAAACCACCATAAAACCCTACAAAATAAATCCTCGGAATTTAACCATAGTGGAATGTAAATGAAGAGTTTGTTAGTCGGCAAGCATTATTAAATAAACTCGGAATTTAACCATAGTGGAATGTAAATTTTTTGCAAGTGTTGAAGCAGATATTCCTATAGCTTCCTCGGAATTTAACCATAGTGGAATGTAAATGAGCCTATCGAAGCGATGCGGACGACTCTCGATGCTCGGAATTTAACCATAGTGGAATGTAAATATTTTATTGCTGTAGCTGGAAGAGACATATTAGAAACTCGGAATTTAACCATAGTGGAATGTAAATACCCTTCGCCCGCCTCGGTAATAGTGCCGGGGCAAGCTCGGAATTTAACCATAGTGGAATGTAAATGAACAGCTAAATTACTGGTTCTTGGTAAGAATGATCCAGCTCGGAATTTAACCATAGTGGAATGTAAATCCCTCAGAAGGGGTGGAAGCAGAAAGAGATTTAAGGCTCGGAATTTAACCATAGTGGAATGTAAATCCCACCCTGGTATAGTGCTAGATTTCCCTCCGATTCTCGGAATTTAACCATAGTGGAATGTAAATAATGGACCAGGCTACGCAAACGCTTCTAAGGTATAACTCGGAATTTAACCATAGTGGAATGTAAATGCTATTAAAGTTTACTTAAATGGAACATTTAGAGATCTCGGAATTTAACCATAGTGGAATGTAAATTAATTGAATCTGCAACACCAGAGGCTTCATCAACAACTCGGAATTTAACCATAGTGGAATGTAAATATTATGATACAGCCGGTACAGTATTTAGGTATCAAGACTCGGAATTTAACCATAGTGGAATGTAAATATTATTGTTGTATGTCGTTTGAACTTTAACTTCAACTCGGAATTTAACCATAGTGGAATGTAAATAACCGTTGGGATAAAGTTATTAAAACTCATTATTTATCCTCGGAATTTAACCATAGTGGAATGTAAATAGACATTTTTAATTGGTTTTTAACTAGTCCTCTAACTCGGAATTTAACCATAGTGGAATGTAAATTTGTTATCTTGGGCCATTGAATGTAAAATGTGTTTCCTCGGAATTTAACCATAGTGGAATGTAAATGTCTGATGTTGCTGTCTTTAGCTTTCATGGTGTGGCACTCGGAATTTAACCATAGTGGAATGTAAATGATAATAAAGCTGAATAATAACTTGCTAAACTACGACTCGGAATTTAACCATAGTGGAATGTAAATGAGACATACCCGCAATTTAAAGGCTATAACTACAATCTCGGAATTTAACCATAGTGGAATGTAAATTTCGGTATATGACCCTTTATTATTACTCCGTTAACCTCGGAATTTAACCATAGTGGAATGTAAAAAAAAGAAACAGGTGCAAAACCTTATATCGGACTGACTCGGAATTTAACCATAGTGGAATGTAAAATCTTTAAACTGCTCAAAAAGTATCACTGGTACTTCTGCTCGGAATTTAACCATAGTGGAATGTAAAAACTGCTTTCTGATTTCTACTTTCCTTGCTTCGATTTCTCGGAATTTAACCATAGTGGAATGTAAAACCCAATCTATAAAACTCCTTATTCCGCCTATTACTCTCGGAATTTAACCATAGTGGAATGTAAAAGAAAGAATCTTCTTCAGAGGCAATATTTGCTTTTCCTCGGAATTTAACCATAGTGGAATGTAAAAACCTTTAGGCAAGGGAACTTATTCTTTTCCCTTTGCTCGGAATTTAACCATAGTGGAATGTAAAATACAAAGTAACCTTTTGGGCTTTCTTTAATTTCCCCTCGGAATTTAACCATAGTGGAATGTAAAAATTGACAAATATAAATGCGAGGTGAACTCGGAATTTAACCATAGTGGAATGTAAAGAAAAGCTAAGGAAATGTTTTGCAGAAGATTAGGTGACTCGGAATTTAACCATAGTGGAATGTAAAGAATATATTGCGGTTAGAAAAAGTATTGGGGCAAATACTCGGAATTTAACCATAGTGGAATGTAAAGAGTGCCAAAGCGCATTCAAGGGAAGAAAGTGACATTCCTCGGAATTTAACCATAGTGGAATGTAAAGAAAGAAAAATGACCTTTTTTTGACCCTCCACAATACTCGGAATTTAACCATAGTGGAATGTAAAGGAAGTCTTTGCTGTTGTTATACAGGATATTGCGAAAGCTCGGAATTTAACCATAGTGGAATGTAAAGGATATTCTTTTATTGCTTTGGCTATTGCCTTGGATCTCGGAATTTAACCATAGTGGAATGTAAAGTATTAAACAAGGTCAGTTACGGTAAAGAGACACCGCTCAGAATTTAACCATAGTGGAATGTAAAGTTGGAGGGGTATTAAATGATTGCAAGAGGAAAACTACTCGGAATTTAACCATAGTGGAATGTAAAGCCTGGACCCGAAGGCCCAACGCTCGCGGCTTAAGGAACTCGGAATTTAACCATAGTGGAATGTAAAGTTTTTAAGGTGAGTAGCTTTTTCAATGTTTCTGCTCCATTCTCGGAATTTAACCATAGTGGAATGTAAAGTCAAAAGAAGTAGTACCTTCGCTTAAGTTATCATCACTCGGAATTTAACCATAGTGGAATGTAAATAAACATGGAACGCATTTATTAGACGTATAGACGCGTTACTCGGAATTTAACCATAGTGGAATGTAAATTGTAGATACAGCAATAAAATTGCCTGTTTTACAAAGGCTCGGAATTTAACCATAGTGGAATGTAAATTTAAGCGTGGAATGTAAATTAGGGGATGACGGAGGGATTGACAGCCACCGTGCCGGGCTCGGAATTTAACCATAGTGGAATGTAAATCCAGGATTAGTAATCTCAATGGCGAAGCTTATATCACTCGGAATTTAACCATAGTGGAATGTAAATGAATTTCATAGAAACCTTAATGAGATATGGCAAACTCGGAATTTAACCATAGTGGAATGTAAATTGTGTTTACAAGTGTTGCAACAGCGGTATAGTTTTTCTTCTCGGAATTTAACCATAGTGGAATGTAAATTCCGGACAATAGCCACGAAGTTTCATCTATAACACCTCGGAATTTAACCATAGTGGAATGTAAATTATAGGTTTCTCTTCCGGCGTCGCTTAGTAAATTAGACCTCGGAATTTAACCATAGTGGAATGTAAATGTTTTGGACAGGCAAGCATATGACGGTATCGTATGAACTCGGAATTTAACCATAGTGGAATGTAAATTCCTCTAGCTATCTAACCAACGTAACAATGTTTGCAACTCGGAATTTAACCATAGTGGAATGTAAATAAAGTGAATGGGAGTTTAGTCCCAAGAAAGCTAATCCTCGGAATTTAACCATAGTGGAATGTAAATTGGGATTAAAGCGGGTCAATTAATCGGCATCCAAAACCTCGGAATTTAACCATAGTGGAATGTAAATATTAAAAACATTACCCGGCTACTTGTAAAAGCCCATGCTTGGAATTTAACCATAGTGGAATGTAAATATATAGAAATAAGCTGTATGGGAGTAGTTAATATCCCTCGGAATTTAACCATAGTGGAATGTAAATAAGAAAGGAGGGTATCTAACAATGACATTACAATTCTCGGAATTTAACCATAGTGGAATGTAAATGGGAAGCGGAACGGGACCTAATAGACAGCTTCTTAGGCTCGGAATTTAACCATAGTGGAATGTAAATAATTGTCAGACGCAGGTCCAATTGATACAGGAGGAGTCTCGGAATTTAACCATAGTGGAATGTAAATGGGATATGGATGGGGAAAAGCCGAGGATACCGGCGGAACTCGGAATTTAACCACATAGTGGAATGTAAATTTGAACAATGTGAGTATGAAACAGATCAAATTACTGCTCGGAATTTAACCATAGTGGAATGTAAATAAGATAATTGCTAAAGGTGATATTAAGTTTGTCCCCTCGGAATTTAACCATAGTGGAATGTAAATCCCTCACACAGTTCATTACTGTGAAAACGTGTGGGACTCGGAATTTAACCATAGTGGAATGTAAATGAATAAGTTAATCGTGATAACGGACCTTCTCTGGCATCCTCGGAATTTAACCATAGTGGAATGTAAATTTGGGGAGCTCAAAGAAGTCTACGGTGGAGAAAAGACTCGGAATTTAACCATAGTGGAATGTAAATGATTTGGAAGTTGGACAAAAGCATTAATTGCAGCAGAACTCGGAATTTAACCATAGTGGAATGTAAAGGATGTAGGACGTTCGCAAAAAGGACAAAAGTTAGGCAACTCGGAATTTAACCATAGTGGAATGTAAAGGGATCACCGACAATGACACCCATTTCGTTTTGATCTTCTCGGAATTTAACCATATTGGAATGTAAATAGTGTTTTATGTTGTAAGTGGTAAAATAGTACAAATACGGTGATATTATACGGACGTAGGCAATATGAGTTTTTGCTATTTTAGGCAAAACTTTTGAATAATCTATTTCTAGCGATTTAAAAAATCTATAACAAAATTAAAATATATCTGCATAGTAAGATGGTGAACTGTTTTAAAAGCTAACCCTAAAGAGTGAAGTTTATCCAAATTGTGGTATAATTGAAAGGAAGTAATGCGGAAAAGGAGGGGTGGGTTTGGATAAGTATAGACAGGCTGTTGAACTGTGGCAGTCATACAAAATTGTGTCCGCTGGTGATTTAGATAAATACCTCGACAGCTTTCGTATTCTGTTTGCGTTCCATTCTGGGAAAATAGAGAACGAAGATATTACCTATCATGATACAAGAGAAATCTTTGAAAACGGAAGAGTAGTAAACTATACAGGTAGTCCACGAGCCTTATTTGAACAGCAAAACCAAAAGCTGTGTTATGAAGTTTGGAAAGGAAAAATTGTCAAAAAAGAACCTCTTAGTATAGAGTTGGTGAAGGAGATTCACCAGGTTCTCACAGGCGGGACATATGATGAACACAGGTATATTGCAAATGATGAACGACCGGGCCAGTTTAAAAAGCACGATTATGTAACCGGTATTCATGAAGTTGGCTCAGCTGTGGAAAATGTGGAAAAGGATATAACGGAGCTCATTGCAGAAGTAAATGAATATAAGGGAAAGGATGTCTTAAAAGCTGCTACTTATCTTCATGCTAGGTTTGAGTATATCCATCCCTTCGCAGATGGTAATGGACGTGTCGGCAGAACGCTTATGAATTACTATCTTATTATAAATAATCACCCGCCTCTTATCGTCTATGACGAGGATAAACGTATGTATTATGAGTGCCTGGAAAAGTATGATCAAACCGAGGAATTAAATCCTCTGTATGAGTTTTTTAAGTATGAAACGGAAAAAACATGGAAAAAAGCGTTGGCTCTTGCCAATGGCGTGAAGCAGGAACTCAAAGGCTTATCAGATATTACCCAGAGTCTGTAGCTAACAGATGTCGAAATCGTCAGCTTAAGGGCCGACGATTTTTGATTGGATTCGATTCACCTGAACGTCAATGATCTTACCATAGTGGAATGTAAATAGCACTACTCAGATATATGCTGAGATATCTAATGACTCGGAATCTAACCATAGTGGAATGTGCAGATGGGGACAATTGTTTAATGGTAAAAATACTTTTCTTGTAAGAGTTGTACAGCCACAGATTTGAAACATAATTCACCAAGTGATCAGCTGGACATACCTGCAATGGTATTTGCTTATTTATGCTTATTTATATTATGACAGTAGTTATGTAGTTCCAGAATAATAAACAAATTCCATAACCTGGGTCTGTTGCTCGCTACAGTGGACCTGACTACTGATGTTGAAAAAGCAACTTACCACTTGTATAAGGATGAGGCTAGTTCGGTGTCTTCTTTATTGCACTCGTAAGTAGCGTAACAACGAAGCAGCTGATGAATCAAGATTGTCACATAATGTGAGTTAGATAGAATTTAATTAGGTGACAAATAAAGAGAACACATAAAGAGAACGGCTGAGCCCGTTTTTTTTTATGTATTAGAAAATGCAAATTTTCTAATAATAAAAACAGGTGTTAAGGAGGGGAAGTTTTGCAGATAAAAGGCAAGGTTTGCGTTGACACTAAAACCAAAAATTTAACTAAAAGAATTGAACCAGGACAAATAGCTGTTATTTGCCATCCTGACCTTGACGAAATTGCAGCAAAGGCTTTAGTTGGGGCTAAAGTAAAAGCTGTAATTAATGCAGAACTTAGTATAACAGGTAAATACCCTAATCTAGGACCCCAGGTTCTATTAAAAGCCGGTATTCCTTTATTTGATGATGCAGGCATTGAGGTTATGAGCTTAGCTGATGGTCAGATGATTATAATTAATGAAGGAAAAATACTATATAAAAACAAAATAGTAGGAATTGGGCAAGAAATGACTGAGGAAAGGCTTAAGAATCTACTTGATGAAACTCAAAAAAATATAAATCAAGAATTAAGTAACTTTGTAAATAATACTTTAAATTATGCTCAAAAAGAAAAAGAATTGATTTTAAATGAGGTTGCTTTTCCGAAAATTAAAACCAATTTTCAAGGTAAACATGTAGTTGTTGTAGTGCGGGGGCAAGGTTATAAAGAAGATTTATTAGCTATTAAACCATATATAAATGAGGTAAAGCCTATAATGGTTGGTGTTGATGGTGGGGCGGACGCATTATTAGAGTTAGGCTATAAGCCCCATTTAATAATTGGTGATATGGATAGCATTTCAGATGAAGCTCTTAAATGTAAAGCAGAGCTTTTGGTACATGCTTATATAAATGGTAAAGCGCCAGGCATAGAAAGGTTAAATAAATTAAATTTACAATATAGTTTATTTCCTGTCCCAGGTACAAGCGAAGATGCAGCATTACTTTTAGTCCATGCTAAGAAGGCGGAGTTAATTGTAGCTGTCGGAACACATTCTAATATGATTGATTTTTTAGAAAAGGGTCGCGCCGGTATGGCTAGTACCGTATTGGTAAGAATAAAAGTAGGTGCAAAATTTATAGATGCCAAGGGTGTTAGTAAACTTTATCGTCCCAAAGTTTACTTTGGCCATCTAGCACAGGTTCTAGCTGCAGGCCTCATCCCAATATTTATAGTTACGGCAATTTCACCTATTCTCAATCAGTTTTGGCGGATTATAATACTAAAGCTCAGACTTCTAATCAGGGTTTAGTAGGAGGAATTTAAAAATATGATAATTGATATTCGGTATCATGTGGCTTCATTAGTGGCAATATTTATTGCTTTAGCCCTAGGAATATTAATAGGAAGCACCCTGGTAGGACAGAATTTTATGGAAAACATGGCTAAAGAACAAAACATATGGATTGGAAAATTAGAACAAGATTATATAAATTTAAAAAAAGAAACAGAAACTTTAAGGGTTGAGCTAGTCCAAAAACAAAGTCAATTGAATTATTATCAGAGCTTTGCCGTAAAAATTAAACCTTTTTTGGTAACAGGGAAACTCGAGGGAAAAAAATTTGCCATAATTGAATTAGACCAAAATGGACCTTTTCAAGATGTAGTAAACACTTTAGAACAGTCGGGAGCAAAAATTGTTTCTAGTACTAGGTTGAAATTTTCTGAGGAAATAATTGCTGATAATAATATGACTGTACTTACAGAACATTTATCTAAACTTATCCTAAATGGTGAAAGAACTGAGATAACAGATTTAATGGAGGAAACAAATATTATCAAGAGTATTGGAACATATGGTGACTTTATAGATGGCATCATCTTAGTAACGGGCTTTAATAAAGATAAAATTTTGTTTGAAACTCAAAATTTCATGACAAATTATCTAAAAAACAAAATCCCATTATATTTAATAAACACCGATGAAACTATTCCTTATAAAACTACATCTGAATTATGCATTGTAGATAAGCTCGATACCATCCCCGGACAAGTTAATTTAATTTTATCTATTTTCGAGAATAAAAGTCAGGTTGTTTTTGAATCAAATAATTAATATGATTTAAGGAGCAAAATCTAAATGACCGATACCCGAGTAACTGCATTAATACCTGCATATAATGAGGAAAAAAACATAGCATTAACGATCAAGACTCTGCAAACTATTAGCGAGATAAAGCAAATAGTTGTCATTGATGATGGATCAACCGATCGAACAGATCAGATCTCTAAAGAAATGGGAATTGAAGTTGTTAGAATAGGCGAAAATAAAGGTAAAGGAAATGCCCTAAATATTGGAGCTAGTTATGTAAAAGAAGATTATGTAGCATTAGTTGATGCTGACTTAAAAGAAACAGCAATTGAAATACAAAAACTCATAAATCCAGTTGTGAACGGTTCATATGATATGGCTATAGCAATTTTTCCCCCTGCCTCCAAAAAAGGCGGGGTAGGATTAGTAAAGAATGCAGCTTTCTGGGGTTTAAAACTCTTAACTAACCAAGAATTCAAAGCACCATTGTCAGGTCAACGAGTAATGTCGAAGGAGGTTTTTCAAAGTCTTTTACCCTTTGCTTCAGGTTTTGGTGTAGAGGTTGGCATGACCATAGATGCTCTAGTAAAAGGCTATAACATCTTAGAAGTATCTACAAATATGGGACATGCGGAAACAGGCAGAGACTGGGCAGGATTTTTACATAGAGGAGTACAGCTCAAAGATGTATTTTTCACATTAACTAAAAAAGGCTGGCGCATATGGGCATTATCTTAACAATATCAAGCTTTGCTGTTACAAGGTTTATTTTATTACCATTAAAATTATTTTTAATTAAGACAGGTGCAGTTAGAATTAATTACCTTGGCAATCAAATTCCCATTGGACTTGGTCTTGTACTAATGTTTGGAACAGCACCGTCCTTTTTTTTATATAGTTTTTTTACAGGAGATGAAAGTATATATTTGCTATTCTTAGTATTAACTATTACTATCTTGGCAGGTTTCATTGATGATATATTAGGAAATCATAGTGTAAAGGGTTTGAAAGGTCATATATTAATGCTTATAGAAAAAGGAGAGCTGACATCAGGTGCCTTAAAGGCTATTATTATTTCCACTACTAGTGTTTATATTTCAATCTATTATTGGGAAAATGTAATATTTTTTGTTTTAAATTTTGTTATACTTGTATTAACAACAAATATGTTTAATCTCTTTGATGTTAGACCAGGCAGAGTGATAAAAATTTATGTGCTAATATATCTAATATTGTTTGCTTCATATCCACAAACCAGAATATATTTAAGTATAATTTTTGCAAGTGTACTTGCATATGCCCCTTTGGATTTTAAAGGTAAAGGAATGTTAGGGGATACAGGTTCAAATTTTTTAGGAATGTCTGTAGGCTTAGCTTTAGTATTGAACCTATCATATTTACCTAAGGTTATAGTGTGTATTATTTTAGTAGCATTACACATTTATACAGAAAAAAAGTCCTTGACAGTACTAATTGAAAGGGTAAAAATCTTACGTTTAATAGATAATATGGGACGATAGACAGGGGTTGATATTTTGTTAAAAAAGGGTATTAATTCAATTTTAGATTCTACCCATGATGCAATGGTAGTTATTGATTTAGATGAAAAAATTGTTATATTTAATACGGCCGCAGAAAAATTAATTGGTAAGCCTGCATCATTAGTTCTTGGACAACCAGTGATTGACGTTATAAAAAATACGAGACTGCCGGAGATTCTAAAAACAGGTATTCCTGAAATTAATCAACAGCAAAATCTTGGAGAAATTACTATTATCACCAATCGAGTACCCGTATTGGATGATAAAGGGGAAATTATTGGAGCAGCAGCAGTTTTTCGAGACATTTCGGAAATAAAACAACTTGCAGAAAAAATTACTAATCTTCAACAAATTCAATCACTCTTAGAAGCTATTATAAATTCTACCCAGGATGCTATTTCTGTGGTTGATGAAAATGGATACGGTATTTTAATAAATCCTGCCTATACTAAATTAACAGGCTTAACAGAGGATGAAGTATTGCATAAACCTGCTACTGTAGACATAGCAGAAGGGGAAAGTATGCATCTTCATGTTTTAAAAACTAGAAAGCCTGTTAAGGGAGTTGTGATGAAGGTAGGGCCAAATCGTAAAGAGGTTGTTGTAAATGTTGCTCCTATTGAAGTTAATGGTCAATTAAAAGGCTGCGTAGGAGTTATTCAAGATATTTCAGAACTCAAAAAACTTTCTCAAGAACTCTATAAAGCAAAACGTATTATTCGCAGATTAGAAGCTAGATATAATTTTTCGGACATTGTAGGTAATAGTGAACAACTTAGAAGTGTTGTTGAACAAGCACGAAGGTCTGCGCCGACACCGGCTACAGTTTTATTAAGAGGAGAAAGTGGGACGGGAAAAGAGATGTTTGCTCATGCCATCCATAATGCCTCCCATAGAATAAGTGGTCAGTTTGTTAGAGTAAATTGTGCTGCCATAAGTGAGAATTTATTGGAAAGTGAACTCTTTGGATATATAGAAGGTGCTTTTTCAGGTGCACTTAAAGGTGGTAAAATTGGTTTGTTTGAAGAGGCCCATGGAGGGACGATTTTCCTCGATGAAATTGGGGAAATTGGCTGGAATTTGCAGACTAAACTATTAAGAGTTTTACAGGAAAAAGAAATTCTAAGGGTGGGTGATACAAAACCAAGGAATGTCGATGTCAGGGTCATAGCTGCAACAAATGCAGATTTAGAAGTACTAGTGGATAATAAGTGTTTCCGTCAGGACTTGTACTATCGTCTTAATGTTATACCTATTCTTATTCCGCCTTTAAGAGAAAGGCAGAAAGATCTTTATGATTTAATATTTCATATACTTCAGAAACTAAACCGGGAATATGGACGTAATGTGGTTAATATAACAGATGATGGGTATAAACATTTACTAAGTTATGATTGGCCTGGGAATGTCCGGGAATTGGAGAATGTTTTAGGACGGGCAGTAATTAACATGAAAAATCAGGAAACAATTATAGAATTAAGACATCTTCCCGTACTTAACGACCCACCAGCTGGTTTTAATCTAACGGTAGATGTAACTAGTTGCTCTTATCAAGAACATTTTAATAATTGGGAAAAGAATTTGCTCTATAAAATATTAAAGGAATGTAATGGTAATAAGACTGAAACAGCTAGAAGATTAGAAGTATCTATTAGAAATCTTTACTATAAATTGGACAAATATGGAATTAGATGATTTTTTCTGTTAAGTAATATTTAATAATACAGTATTATGAGATATAATAATAAAATAAATGTTAACTCGGGAGGGTAAAGATGGAAAATTTAATTATTAAGAAAACTACTATGCCTAAGGAAAGACCTAGAGAAATCAAGAGTTTTGGTACAATTTTTACTGATCATATACTAGTAATGGATTATACTAAAAATAATGGCTGGGATAATATGCGGATTGAACCTTATGGTTCTATTGCTTTAGATCCTTCAGCATGTGCCCTGCATTATGGTCAAGGTGTATTTGAAGGACTAAAAGCATATAAAACTAAAAATGGGGATATTCAGCTTTTTAGGCCTTTAGACAATTTTTTAAGATTAAATCGTTCCTGTGCGAAGGTATGTATTCCCCAGCTAGATGCTAATATGTTATTGGATGGTTTAGAACAACTGGTAAAACTTGAAAAAGATTGGATACCGGAAGAAGAGGGAACATCTCTATATATTAGACCCTATATTATTGCAACAGAAGCATTTTTAGGTGTAAGACCGGCTGTGGAATATAAATTACTTATTATCCTATCTCCTGTTGGTGCATATTATCCCGAAGGTTTAAAACCTGTTAAAATCCTTGTAGAAGAAAATTATGTGCGGGCAGTACGGGGTGGTTTAGGGGAAGCTAAAACAATGGCTAATTATGCCGCCAGCCTCCTTGCAGCTGAAGAGGCAAAAAAGAAAGGGTTTTCTCAGGTTTTATGGTTGGATGGTGTGGAAAGAAAATATGTTGAAGAAGTAGGAACAATGAACATTTTCTTCAAAATTAACGGTAAAGTTAGTACCCCTGCCTTAAATGGAAGTATTTTGCAGGGTATAACTAGAGATTCAGTTATTCAAGTACTGCAAAAATGGGAAATACCTGTGGAAGAAAGAAAAATAACAATTGATGAAATAGTTGCCGCTAGCAAAAACGGAACATTAGAGGAAATCTTTGGAACAGGTACTGCTGCAGTTATCTCACCGGTAGGCAAAATGGCTTATGGTAACGAGCTATTGAGTATTGAAGATTATGATGATGAGAGTCTTTCGATTAAACTTTATAATTTTCTAACAGGAATTCAATATGGAACTGTACAAGATGATTTTAATTGGATTAAAAGAATATAATAAAATTTTCCGACCCTGCAAGCTATTGCTTGCAGGGTTTTGCATTGTATGCATGAAAATGCAGAGCAACAAGAGCTAAATGCTACTAAATGTATTGGCATGAATATTGCATTTAATAAAAATATAAAAGTGAGGAAACACTTACTTAAGAAAATGGTTAATAGTGACTGGTGACTGGTGACTGGTGACTAGGCTAGTAAGAGCGAGACCAAGGTCAAAATCATAGATTGCCACGCCCTAACGGGCTCGCAATGACAAAATAAAGACCATAGACCATAGACCATAACCTTATAACTAGCCACTAGCCGCCACTTTCCCAAAAGGAGGGGTTGCAAATGATCACAGTCCTTACCGGTAATTTTGGTAGCGGTAAAACAGAAATTTCCGTGAACCTAGCTATTAAAAATCGCGGTACTCTAATTGATTTAGATATAGTTAATCCCTATTTTCGTTCTCGACGTGTTAAACAAGAAATGGAGGATAAGGGGGTAAAAGTAATTTTGCCCCCTCCTTATCTTGCTAACTCGGATTTACCGGTTATTACTCCTGAGGTATTAGGTGAATTACAAAAACCCGATGCTGATGTTGTAATTGATGTGGGCGGAGATAATGTTGGTGCTGTTGTTTTAGGGAGATTTAGTAAGATTTTAAAGGAAAAAAATGCGGAAATTTTTCTAGTTATCAATCCTTATCGTCCCTATACTAAAGATCAATTGGGTGTAAAACAGATTTTAGAGCAAATACAAGAAGCTGGCCGAGTTAGTGTTACTGGTATTATTAGCAATCCAAATCTAGGTAGAGCAACAACAATATCCGATGTAATTTTAGGCCACTTAGAAGTAGTTGAAATTGCAATGGGATTAAATTTACCCATAAAGTTTATATCCTGCTGCAATAATTTGGCCTGTGAAGTGGTATATCATGTAAATGTTCCGGTTATGGGTATTGATATTTATATGTTAACTCCCTGGGAATTATAATATGGAGGTAAGGGATATGCAAAAAGTAATATTTAATGAAGAAAAATGTAAAGGTTGTGAATTATGTACTACCGTATGTCCAAAAAAAATTGTTTATATGGATGAAAAAAAAATAAACAGTAAGGGATTTCATCCTGCAACCGTTACCCAGCAAGAGGAATGTATTTCCTGCGGATTTTGTGCCATGATGTGTCCTGACGTTGTAATAGAAGTAAGAAGGCCGTCTAAGGAGGGGAAAAAAGATGAATAAAGTTTTGATGAAGGGTAATGAAGCATTAGCTGAAGCGGCAGTTAGGGCAGGGTGTCGATATTTTTTTGGTTATCCTATTACTCCGCAAACTGAATTACCTCAGTATCTTTCTAAAAGGATGCCGGAGATAGGGGGAGTATTTTTACAAGCAGAAAGTGAAATTGCTGCTATAAATATGGTCTATGGTGCTTCAGGTGCGGGAGCACGGGTAATGACTTCTTCTTCTAGCCCCGGAATTAGTTTAAAAGCAGAAGGGATATCCTATATAGCAGGTGCTGAATTACCCTGTGTAATTGTCAATATGATGCGGGGAGGCCCCGGTTTAGGAACTATCCAGCCTGCCCAAGGAGATTATTTTCAAGCTACTAAAGGCGGGGGTCATGGTGATTATAAACTATTAGTTTTAGCGCCGGCCTCAGTTCAAGAAGCAGTAGATTTAACTATTCAGGCTTTTGATTTAGCTGATAAATATAGAAATCCGGTCATGATCTTAGGTGATGGTATCTTGGGACAAATGATGGAGCCTGTGGAGTTCAAACTGACAGAAAATAACGAACTGCCTGTTAAAGAATGGGCAACAACCGGAAAAAAAGGAAGAAAGAAAAATATTATCAACTCTTTATATTTACAAGCAGAAAAATTAGAACAACACGTAAATCGTTTAGCAGACAAATTTGGAGAAATGGAAGCAAAGGAACAAAAAGCAGAAACATATTTGACCGATGATGCAGAAATACTATTAGCGGCTTATGGAACTACCTCTAGGGTTTGTAGAAAGGCAGTAGATATGGCAAGGGAAGAAGGAATAAAAGCAGGTCTATTTAGACCTATATCTTTATGGCCTTTCCCGGAATATGCACTCCAACAAGTATTAGGTAGGGTTAAAGGGATATTAACTGTAGAGATGAGTCTAGGTCAAATGATCGAAGATGTTCGTTTAGCGGTTAATGGTAAAGTTCCTACAGATTTTTATGGTCGGGTTGGTGGGATGGTTCCAACTTCCCGTGATGTTTTAGAAAAAATTGTTGCATTCCGGGAGGTGTTATAAGTTATGAAAGTAATTTTTGAAAAACCTAAATCTCTAGAAGATGTTACTTTCCATTATTGCCCCGGGTGTACCCATGGTATAATTCATCGTTTGATTGCCGAAGTAATTGATGAACTTGAGATTCAAGAAAAAACGATTGGAGTAGCACCTGTAGGATGTGCTGTTCTCGCTTATGACTATTTTGATGTGGATATGCATGAAGCAGCCCATGGTCGCGCTCCTGCAGTTGCAACAGGAATTAAGAGGGTTCACCCTAAAAATGTTGTTTTTGCTTATCAAGGTGACGGGGACCTAGCTTCTATAGGTATGGCTGAAGTTGTTCATGCTGCTGCCCGAGGCGAGAAAATTACTATTATTTTTGTAAATAACGCCATTTATGGTATGACTGGCGGACAAATGGCTCCAACTACTCTTGTTGGTCAAGTTACCAATACTTCTCCTACCGGTAGAGATGTAGAACATAGCGGCTACCCTATAAGGGTTTCAGAAATGCTTGGTTCCTTAGTTGGACCTGGAAATTCTATGAAAAGAGTTTCTGTTCATGATCCCAAACACATTGGCCAGGCAAAAAAGGCGATAAAAGAAGCATTTATTAATCAGATTGAGGGTAAAGGCTTTTCCTTAGTAGAAGTTCTTTCAACTTGTCCAACAAACTGGGGCAAAACACCTGTTGAAGCATTAAAATGGTTAGAGGAAAAAATGCTTCCGTACTATCCTTTAGGTGATTTTTCTCCAAAGGAGGGAGTTTAGTATGTTGGAAGAAATAGTTATAGCTGGTTTTGGCGGACAAGGTGTTATGTCCATGGGGCAATTGTTAGCTTATGCTGGAATGCTGGAAAATAAACAGGTGGCTTGGATTCCGTCTTATGGGCCGGAAATGCGAGGCGGCACTGCTAACTGTGCTGTTACTATCAGTAATACGGAAATCAGTTCTCCATTAGTAACTGAACCTTCTGTTTGTATCGTAATGAATAAGCCCTCATTAGATAAATTTGAACCAACTATTAAAACGGGGGGCTTGCTATTTGTCAATACATCTTTGATAGATGCTAAACCTAAGCGGGAAGATATCAGTATTTATGAAATTCCTGCTAATGCTATTGCTAATGAAATTGGCAATAGCAAAGTAGCAAACATGGTCATGCTAGGTGCAGTGCTTGAAGTAATTAAAGCAATTGAGCCTGAGTCCATTCTTGAATCCTTGAGAAAGGTATTACCTCCGCAAAGACATAACTTAATACCTTTAAATGCTCAAGCCCTACAAAAGGGTGCGGAAATGGTGAGGTAATGCTGTAGAAAAAACCTACTTTGTAGGTTTTTTCTATTATAATATTCTGAAAACTTTAATTTGTTTATAATAATTTATTAAAAAACTATTGTTAATGGTTAATATTGTTAGTATAATAATAAACAGTTATATAATAAAGTTGTTTGTCAATGGGTATTAAACAACAGATTTATAACTATTATTTTTTATGGAGGAGGTAGTAATATGTCAGATTTTGATTCAAAATCCCAAGTTCAGCAGACATCAGGCAGGGATTCCTTTGCCACTTCTTTTGGCGTTGTCGCTGCAGCGGCAGGTTCCGCTATTGGCCTTGGTAACATCTGGAAGTTCCCTTATATCACCGGTATGAACGGTGGATCAGCATTTATTATTGTTTATTTGGCTTGTATTGCAGTTATCGGTTTTCCTGTTATGCTTTCAGAGTTTATGATCGGTCGTAAAGCGGAAAAAAATGCTATAGGATCTTTCAAAAAGTTGTCACCGGGTACCCCATGGTTTTTAACAGGTTGGATGGGCTTTTTGGCCGCATTTATGATTTTGTCTTTTTACGGTGTTGTTGCCGGCTGGTCCTTAAACTATGTATTTCAATCTATAACCGGCTCCCTATCAGGACTTGACCCGAAACAAATGGGGGATTTCTTCGGAGGATTTATCACTGGTACTATTAGCCCCATCATCTGGCAAACAATATTTATGGCTCTTACCGGTTACATAGTTTATGCAGGTATTAAAAATGGTATTGAAAAATGGTCTAAAATCTTAATGCCCTTATTACTATTGCTTATCATAGTCCTTGATGTTCGAGCTTTGACCTTGCCAGGCGCCGGCGCTGGGGTAGAATTTTTATTTAAGCCTGACTTTTCCGCATTAACAGCCTCAGGTGTATTGGTAGCCTTAGGTCATGCTTTCTTCTCACTTAGTTTAGGTATGGGTACTATGATTACTTATGGTTCATACATAAGTAAAAAAGAAAATTTAGGTAAAACAGCAATGCAGGTTACTATAGCAGATACAGTTATAGCTTTATTGGCAGGTCTTGCTATTTTCCCAGCAGTCTTTGCTTTTGGTATTGAGCCTGGTGCTGGTCCTAGCCTAGTATTTATTACTATCCCTAACATCTTTAATATGTTGCCTGGCGGAATGATTTGGTCAACCCTCTTCTTTATCCTTTTATCATTAGCGGCATTAACTTCAGCTATCTCCATCTTGGAGGTTGTTGTCGCCTACCTTGTTGAAGAAGCAAAAATGTCCAGGCATAAAGGAACAGTAATTGCAACAGTCTCTATAACTATAATTGGATTTTTCGCTTCGTTATCAATGGGACCAATGTCTGACTTTTTAATCTTTGGAAAGAATTTCTTTGATGTTTTGGATTGGACATCGGCCAACGTTCTTTTACCTCTAGGTGGGCTATTCATTACCCTATATGTTGGTTGGGTTTGGGGTCCCAAAACTACTCTTACGGAATTGTCTAATAATGGCGAGTTGTCCATATCATATCTAGGAGTGCTTATGGTCCTATGTAGATTCGTGGCACCGATCGCTATTGCTATTGTATTCTTAAATGGGATTGGTATATTGAAATTTTAAATAGCCACTCTAAGCTGAGCTGATTTTAACTTATAATAAACTGCACCTTTTGGTGCAGTTTATTTATTTTAGAAAGAAAAAAGGAAAAACTAATAAAGAAAAGAAAATATTTATTAGTAGAAAAGGGGGTTTTTATATGGTAAATAAAAATAGAATAATTGAAGAATTTATGGAAATGACAAAGATTGATTCAGAAACAAGAAATGAAAGAGAAATTGCCGATTATTTAAGGTTAAAGCTGGAAAGCTTAGGATTAGATGTGTTCGAAGATGATGCAGGAAGTAAAATTGGAGGAAATGCCGGAAATATTATTGCCCAGCTTCCAGGCAAGAATAATATAAAGAAAATTTTATTTTCCTGCCATATGGATACAGTACAGCCTGGTAAAGGCATAGAACCTATATTAGTAGAGGGTATTATAAAATCCCAAGGTGATACCATCTTAGGTGCCGATGATAAAGCTGGTATTTCTGCAATTCTTGAGATGCTAAGAGTAATCAAGGAAGAAGAAATAGAGTATGGCCCTTTACAAATAATATTTTCTGTTGCTGAAGAGGGAGGACTCCATGGGGCTAAAAACCTAGATCCGAAGCATATAAATGCTCAGCTTGCCTATGTTTTAGATAGCTCAGGTCCGGCAGGTCATATGGTTATCCAGGGACCTGCTCAAAATCAGGTAGATGCAGTTATCACTGGTAAAGCGGCCCATGCTGGCATGGCTCCTGAAGAAGGTATAAATGCAATCCAAATCGCTGCCCGGGCCATTGCTAGAATGAAAATAGGCAGAGTTGATGAGGAAACTACGTCAAATATCGGTGTTATTAAAGGTGGAAAAGCTACCAATATTGTTCCTGATAAAGTTTGGTTAGAGGGGGAGGCAAGGAGTTTAAACAGAGATAAGCTGGATAAACAGAGTCAACATATGAAGGAGTGTCTCCTGCGGGCAGCCGAGGAATTGGGAGGTCAGGTTGATGTTAAGATAAATCTTAATTATCCAGAAATATGCTTATCCGAAGATGACGAAGTGATTACTATTGCTAAAATGGCTGCCAAAAACCTAGGATTTGCAATTGTATTAGAAAAAACAGGCGGGGGAAGTGATGCTAATATTTTAAGTGGTTATGGGATATCTACGTTAAATATCGGAATTGGAATGGAAAAGGTACATACAACAGATGAGTTTATAACCGTGGAAAACTTAGTTAACAACGCTCGCTTTCTAGTAGAAATCGTAAAAGCTGCAAGAATTAATAATTAAGATGATTAGAATAAGAAATGCTTTAGTTTTAGATATTATAGAAGATAATGAAGAGTATCAAGAGCTTCAAGTTCAAATTGGAAATAAAAAAAGTAAGGCAATAAACTATCCGTGTTTAACTGGTCAAGTACAAAAGGGTGATATAGTTTCCCTTAATACTACTGCAGTTAATTTAGGATTAGGGACAGGTGGAGTTCACTTTGTACTTGCTAATAATAGCCTTGAAAAAGATAGTAGCGGGCCTGGACATATAATGAAAATGAGGTATACTCCTCAACAAATAAAAGTATTAGCTGCGGAGGAAGAGGCGAGTCCTCATCATGAACTAATAAAAAAATTTAACTCCTTACAAAATACACCTGTAGTTATTGCTTTTCTTCACAGTATGGTGATACCGGCTTTAGCCGGTATCAGATGTATCAATGAAAACTTGAAAGTTAGTTATATCATGACTGATGGGGGAGCCTTACCCTTGGCCTTTAGTAAAACCATTAATCTTCTAAAGAAGGAAAAATGGTTAACAGGCACTCTTACCGCTGGGCATGCTTTTGGTGGTGATTTGGAGACTATAAATGTATATTCGGCATTAGCCGCAGCTTTTATGGTACAAAAACCAGATTTAATACTTATAGCTATGGGACCAGGTAATGTGGGGACGGGCACAGAATTTGGAACTACGGCGTTAGAAGCCGGCCAAATGATCAATGCTGTATATAGCCTTGAGGGAAATCCTATTTTAATTCCTAGAATTAGTTTTCAGGATATGCGTAATCGTCATCAAGGAATTAGTCATCATGTAATAACTGTTTTAAATAAAATTGCTCTAGTTCCTTGTTCGTTAGTTCTTCCTAAATTGCAGGATATAAATAAACACAACCATTTAGATAAACAGATTAAAGAGAATAAATTAACTGCTAAACATAAGCTAATTTATGAAAGTGGTGCCGAAGGACTGGATTACCTAAAAAAATCCGGCTTTAGTGTTACAACTATGGGCCGTTCTTTTGATGAAGACCGGGAGTTCTTTTTAACTGCCAGTGCTGCCGGTGCCTTTGCAGCTAGATTAGTTTAGGCAAGTATTAATATAATCCTGGACAGTTTTATGCTCATTGGCTAATCTTCTAAGTTCACCTAAAACATCTTTGATTGGACCCATTAAGTATAATGATTTATTGGTAATAAATTTTTCCATGTAATTACTCCTTAATTAGTTTATATGGTAATGTATGCCATTTTATAGATTATTATGCGGAGCCTTTGGTGTAAATTAGTGATAATTAAAGTATGAATTGTTCATCTTAGGAGGAATAATTTTGTCCAAATATTTTGTTGACCTCCATATTCATATAGGGTCTACCTTAGAAAATCATCCAGTAAAAATTACTGCTTCAAGAAAGTTAAATCTAATGAACATTATTGAGGAATGTGTTTATAGAAAGGGCATAGATATTATTGGGATTGTCGACTGCGCTAGTCCACGGGTACTAAAGGATTTAGATAGCTTAATAAAAAAAGAAGATTTATTCGAACTCAAAGGTGGCGGACTTAGTTACCGGGAGCAATTAACTATCATTCCAGGGGTAGAAGTTGAAAGTTGTGAAGCAAATGGCGGAAGAGGCCATTATTTAAGTTTTTTCCCTACTTTATTGCAGGTGAAGGAATTCAGCCGTTTTCTTTCCGCATCTATCAAGAATATTAATTTAAGTACTCAACAATCATATCTACCAGCACAAAAGTTGGGGGAAACTACAAACCGGCTTGGTGGGATTTTTTTACCAGCCCATGCTTTTACTCCACACAAAAGCCTATTTGGCAGTTGTGGAGATTCTTTAGAAAGTGTATTTTCTGATTACGCATCCAACATAAAAGTAATTGAACTAGGTTTAAGCTCAGATTCACAAATGGCCGATACTATTGCTGAGCTAAATAAGCTGACATTTATTAGTAACTCAGATGCCCACTCTTTGGAGAAAATAGGAAGAGAATATAATATTTTTGAATTAGAAGAGTCTTCCTATACCGGAATAAAACAGGCTCTTTATCAGGAAAAAGGCAGAATAATTGCTAACTATGGCTTAGATCCAAAATTAGGTAAATATCATCGGAGTTTTTGTGAAAGATGCAAAAATATTGTAAATACCACTATCCCAGTTGTGAGTTGCCCTCAATGTTTAAGCCCGAACATTATTAAAGGGGTATATGATAGGTTATTTGAGATAGGAGATATGAATTCAGCAAGTCCAAAAAATCGGCCACCTTATTATTATCAAATTCCCCTTGCCTTTTTACCTAATATCGGTTCGAAAACTATTAAGAAACTAATTGACAATTTTGGTACTGAAATGGAAGTGCTGCATACAATAGAGTTTGAAAATATTAAAGAAGTAGTTGGAGCGAAAGTAGCAAATACAATAGATATGGCACGAAAAGGACAAATGGTAATCAGTCCGGGAGGCGGGGGGATTTATGGAAAGATTACAGAAAACCAAAGAGGTAATTACGACATTTAACGCTTCAGGAGCATTAAGGGCCGCTAAACTGGATTTTGTAGTGGTGATAGTAGATGTCATAGACATGTCCACATCAGCAGAAGCAGCCATTGAAAAAGGTGCTATTTCTGTTTTAGGAGCAAGTCCTGATATTTCTAAGGTTCCGGTCTATGTTAATCCGTATAAAATTGGACTAGCGGCGGGAAGTAGGGCTAAAGGTTTGGGTAGTAAAGTAATTATTATAACTGAACCTAGATGGGGAGAAGAATGGGAAAGAGCCAAAAACTGTCGGAAGCTTATTTCTGGTATTCATGACGGAGGAGGAGAAGTAGGAGGGATTATACCAAATATTGGTGCAGAGGTTGGGAAAATGCTTGATTTTACAGATAAGGTTGTTGTTTGTGTAAGCGATACTGGGGGAGTTGCTTTTGATGCAGCTTGGCAAGTGCAAAAAGATATCCTAACAGGAACTATTGCCAGAACGATGACTACTAAAGGAAAAGAAACAGCATTCTTAGCAGCTAAAAGGGCAATTGACTTAGCCAAAGGCAGGAATATAGCTATTGTTGCTGCTAGTGCCAATTCACTTGAAGATGTTTTAGGAGCCGGTTTTATAGCTCAAACTATAATAGAATTAGGGTACTTAAACGGTTAAATACTTTCCGATGGCATAATTATCTCCTTGGTGCATAAATATGAATTGTGTAAACATACCGAGGGAGAGAACGATGTGGGCAAATTGGTCAAGCTAGGCTTTAAAAACTATTTGATACAAAATTATATTGTATATCTTTTTTTGATCTTGTTTGTTGTAATGGGTATAATTTTTGGTGTTTTAGGTGTTAAAGCTCTTGCGCCGGACCAATTAAGTAATTTAGATAGATACATCGATACGGGTTTTAAAAATATTTCTAACCAGTTGGATTATCAAGCTACTGCAAAGCATGCTATTTGGCGTAATCTGACGATAGTTTTTAAAATTTGGTTTTTAGGACTAACTGTAATTGGTTTACCATTAATTTTAGTAATAATTTTTACCCGGGGTTTTATCTTAGGTTTTACAGTAGCCTTTTTTTTGGAAAAAAAATCTTGGCAGGGTCTGGGAATAATTCTTCTAACTATCTTCCCGCAAAATCTCTTGCATTTACCGGCAATAATTATCGCAGGTGCTTCTGCAACAGCTTTTAGTATCTATTTATTAAGAGGCAGATCTGAACATAAGACTATATCCAGCTATTTTCTTAGATATAGCCTTATTATGTCTATATTAGCTGTTGTTATGGTTTTAGCCGGATTTATTGAGGGATATATTACACCTTTAGCAATAAACTTTTTAAATTTAAGATAAAATGGTTTTATAACTATAAATTGGCAAAAAATTATTTACTTTTAGAAATATTCAAACTATAATATAGATGTGTTCTAATTTATTTGTTGTATACATATGGAAAACTATTGTCACTTTGCAATAGGCATTGTATATTGCAAATAAATTTTTTTATTTTTTTCTTAGAAGGAGGTGTATTGTTTATTTTTGTTTTTTTATTAAAAAGGAGGTAATGAATTTTGGATGCTTTTGTAAGTTTGATGGGTAAAGTGAACAGCTTTGTTTGGGGACCTTATATGTTGGCCTTATTAGTAGGTACCGGTGTGTTTTTGACATTTCGTTTAGGTTTTATAACTTTTAAATATCTTCCTTATGCATTAAAACTAGCATTTTCTAAAAATCAAGACTCTACTTCAGAAGGTGATATAAGTCACTTCCAGGCTCTTATGACAGCACTGGCTGCAACAATCGGTACTGGTAATATTGCCGGTGTTGCTACTGCAGTAGCCCTTGGTGGACCTGGTGCAGTATTTTGGATGTGGTTAACAGCTTTGGTAGGTATGGCCACTAAATACGCTGAGGCTATTCTAGCTGTTAAATATCGGATTAAGGATGAAAAAGGTGAAATGGCCGGTGGCCCAATGTATTTCATTGAAAAAGGCTTAAACATGAAGTGGCTGGCTGTACTTTTTGCTTTCTTTGGAGCAGCTGCCGGTTTCGGTATTGGTAACATGGTTCAGTCTAACTCTGTTGCTGATGCATTATATTCAACTTTTGGTCTAAACCACTGGATTTCCGGTGTAGTTTTAGCTGGATTAACTGCTTTAGTTATTCTAGGCGGAATTAGGAGTATTGCTAAGGTAACAGGAACTCTAGTTCCAATCATGGCTGTTTTTTATGTAATAGGTGGTTTAATAATTATTTTATTAAATATTGGTCATCTTCCTGCAGCATTTGCACTTATTATTAAATCTGCTTTTACTGGTGTAGAACCAGCTGCCGGTGGTTTTGCAGGTGCAACAGTAGCTCAAGCAATTCGTTTCGGGGTTGCCCGGGGCGTATTTTCTAACGAAGCTGGCTTAGGTAGTGCGCCAATAGCTGCTGCTGCAGCTAAAACGGACCATCCTGCCCGTCAGGCTTTCGTTTCCATGACTGGTACTTTTCTTGACACTATTATTGTTTGTTCCATCACAGGTTTAGTTTTAGCCATTACCGGTGTTTGGGAAACAGGACAAACTGGTGCTGCCTTAACAACAATGGCTTTCCAAAAAGGTTTACCTGGTCCTGGTGGAATAATTGTTGCAATAGGTATAATTCTTTTTGCTTATTCAACAATCCTAGGTTGGGCCTATTATGGTGAAAAATGTGCGGAGTATCTTTTTGGTGTAGGTGTAGTTAAACCTTATAGATATTTATGGGTAATCTTTGTTGGTCTAGGTGCTATTGCTAAATTAGCTCTCGTTTGGGATATTGCTGATACATTAAATGGTTTGATGGCTATTCCTAACCTTATCGGTTTGTTATTATTGAGTGGAGTAGTTGTTAGTGAGACTAAAGATTTCCTGGAAAATGTCAAAGCAAAAGAAGATGCCAAGGCGGCAGAGGCTTCTTAAAATAAAAAAAAGGTGATAAAAATCGTAGATTTTTATCACCTTTTTTTATACCGATAAAGATACTAAGCTGTCATCCTGAGCGATAGCGAAGGATCTTATGTAGTGAAGTAATTTAAGATCCTTCAGTCGTACCTCCCTCAGGATGACATAGCACAATCAGTAGCTTTCATAGTAATGACACGACGGATCAAGAAATTTTTAGTGTCTACCCATGTGTTTGCCTTATGACTTTTTCTATTTTCCCGGTGTATTATCTTGAATTGGAGTAGGTTTTTTCCCTTTTTTAATAATACTAATAGCCGGCTCAGGGCAAACAAGTTCACACATGCCACACACTATACAGCCCTCCATCCTTGGCATAATAGCAGGTGTTCCCATAAAGCCAAGGTTTTCCGACCAAGATATTACCTGTGTAGGACATTTCTCGATACAAAGTCCGCATCCCTTACATAAATCGAAAAAAACAGTGAAGGTACCTTTTTCGTTTTCATAAGTTTCTTGTTTCCAATCCCTATTTGTTTGCTGATTATTACCCATATTAGGTAGTAGCCTCCTTTTTATAATTAATATGTATAATATTAATTGTTTTAAATTATTTTATTTATTCTAGGACAAGGGAAGTAATACATAGATTAGTATAAAAAAGAAAGGAGTGATTGAACATGTATTTAGTTGCTATTACTAATTGGAAAAGAAAATTAATATATTTGATTGCATTTCTACTTATCATTACCCTTGTTGCCACTATAGTTCCACAAATATTAGGATTTAATACAGTCAATACTGACAGTCAATCTAAAGAAGAAACTCTAACTCAGCCTATAAAAGTACAGAGTACACCAGGAAATGAGGATTCTCAAATGGCTAACCCTCAAAAGTAGAAGGAGAAGAAATATTTTTGTGGAAGTAATATCTAGAAATATTAATTTGGGGTGTTGCCAAAATGAACAAATTAGTAGAAGAATTTCTAAGTTACTTATATGTCGAAAGAGGATTAGCTGAAAATACAATTATTTCCTATCGGAGAGATCTGACAAATTTCTTGCAACTTCTTAATAATTATAATATTTTGGAGATAAAACATGTAAAAAGGGAACATATTACTAGCTATTTGATTTATCTAAAAGAAGAAAAAAGAGCTGCAACTACTATTGCACGACATGTTGCAGCTCTAAAAACTTTTTTTAAGTTTCTTTATCAGGAAAATTATATTGTAGAAAATATTGCTTATGAAATTGAGCGTCCTAAACAGGGGAAAATTCTTCCTAAATTTTTAAGTTTTGAAGAAGTAGATAGACTTCTCGAAGCACCTATATTAAACAGCCCTGCCAGGATAAGGGACAAGGCTATGCTTGAAGTATTATATGCAACAGGGATCCGTGTTTCTGAATTAATTAATTTGGGTATTAATAATGCAAATCTGGAAATTGGTTATGTAAGGTGTATGGGGAAAGGGGCAAAGGAAAGAGTAATTCCTTTAGGGGCACAAGCAGTTAATAGTTTAAATACATATTTAGAGTGGGGACGTAATAAACTACTAAAAAATCGAAAGGAACAGACTCTGTTTTTAAATCAACATGGCAGAAAAATGACAAGACAAGGGTTTTGGAAAATCATCAAAGGTTATTCCGCCAAGATTGGAATTGCACAAAAAATAAGCCCCCACGTATTGAGACATTCTTTTGCTACCCATCTTTTGGAAAATGGTGCTGATTTGCGGGCTGTTCAGGAAATGCTAGGTCATGCTGATATATCAACCACCCAAATATATACCCACGTAACCAGGGCTAAAATTTCCCGAATTTATAGACAAGCCCACCCCAGAGCTTGATGCTTAGGAGGCATGGAAGTGAAAAAGACAATATTATTAGTTTTGGATAGTCTAGGAGTTGGAGAATTACCTGATGCTAATTTGTATGGTGATGAAGGGGCTAATACCCTAAAAAATATTTCTTATGTTTTAGGGGGAATTAAGTTACCTAATTTAGGCCGTATGGGTATAGGAAATATTACAGAAATAAAAGGAGTTAACCCTCAAAGGGATACTTTGGGAGCATATGGTAAAATGGCGGAAAAATCAAAAGGTAAGGATACAACAACAGGTCATTGGGAGATGATGGGCTTAATTACTTCTGATCCATTCCCCACCTTCCCACGGGGATTTCCTTCTCAATTAATTGAAGAATTCGAGAAGCTTATTGAAACTAAAACTCTAGGCAATGAGGTAGCCTCAGGTACTGAAATTATAGAAAGATTAGGCCAGAAACACATGGAAACCGGTTTTCCGATTGTTTATACTTCGGCTGATAGTGTTTTTCAAATAGCCGCCCATGAAGAGGTAATTCCTTTAGTTGACTTATTTAAAATGTGTGAAATTGCTAGGTCATTTTTAGTGGGACCCTATAAGGTTGGCAGAGTAATAGCAAGACCCTTTATCGGAAAAAATGGAAGCTTTACAAGGACAAGCAATCGCCATGATTACTCACTAAAGCCACCTCAAAAAACATTATTGGATATTTTAGTGGAAAATGATAAAGAGGTAGTTTCTATAGGGAAAGTTAAGGATATTTTTGCGGGGCAAGGCTTTACCGGCAGCTTCCCAACTATTAATAATATGGATGGTGTTGACAAGCTTATTTTGGCCTACCAAAATTTACAGGACGGACTTATTTTTGCAAATTTAGTGGATTTTGATGCTAAATTTGGACATCGCAATGATTCTGCCGGTTATGCTGAAGCCTTGGAAGAATTTGATCAAAGGCTTCCGGAAATATGGGATATAATGGATGAAAATACAATCTTAATAATTACCGGAGATCATGGCTGTGATCCGACTACAATTAGCACCGATCATAGCAGAGAGTATACCCCTTTATTAATAATGGGTAATGATATTAAAAAATCTTATGATTTAAAGATTAGAGAAAGCTTTGGAGATATTGGTGCCACTTTGGCTCATTATTTTAACGTGCCATTTAATGGCCATGGAACAAGTGTATGGAATCTTATTAAAATGGGGTGATCTAGTGGATAAAACTTTAAATTATATAAAAGAAAATTTGAAAATTATGCCACAAATAGGTTTAGTTTTGGGTTCAGGCTTAGGGGTTTTAGCTGAAGAGATTAAAAATCCTGTGTTCTTACCATATGAAGATATTCCGGGATTTCCGGTATCTACAGTAGAAGGTCATGTGGGTAGACTAGTTATAGGAGAACTAGCAGGTGTCCCTGTACTAACAATGCAGGGAAGGTTCCATTATTATGAAGGTTATGAAATGGATAAGGTTACCTTTCCGATACGTGTTATGCAAGGACTGGGAATTAAACAGCTAATAGTAACAAACGCTGCTGGAGGTATTAATCTTTCTTTTGAACCAGGAACTATAATGACTATTACTGATCATATAAACCTAATGGGCACTAATCCTCTAATCGGGTCAAATTTGGACAACTTCGGTCCTAGATTTCCAGATATGACTTTAGCTTACTGTCCCAAATTGCAAGCAGTAGTTAAAACTGTTGCACAAGATTTGCGCATCACAGTCAGAGAAGGAGTATATGTGGGTGTAACTGGTCCAAGCTATGAAACACCGGCGGAAATAAGATATCTGAGAGCTATAGGTGCAGATGCCGTAGGGATGTCTACAGTTCCGGAAGTTATTATTGCTAACCATGGCGGAATGTCGGTATTAGGTATTTCCTGTATTACAAATATGGCTGCCGGAGTTACAGGGCAAAGATTAAACCATCATGAGGTTATTGAGACAGCTAATAAGGTTAGAGAAAATTTGCGATCTTTATTATTAGGGATAATAAAAAGTCTAAGGCAGGTAACTAATGAGGATTTATGATATTATTGCAAAAAAAAGAGATGGATATAGCCTAAGTCCCAAGGAAATAGAAATATTAATTAGGGGTTATGTTGATGGTACAATACCTGATTATCAAGTAGCAGCTTGGGCAATGGCAGTTTTTTTCCAAGGCATGGATGAGGAGGAGATTAAGGCTCTGACTCAACAAATGATAATATCTGGTGATAGTATAGATTTAAGTGCAATAGAAGGCATAAAAGTTGACAAACATAGTACTGGAGGAGTAGGGGATACAACAACCCTTGTCTTAGGACCTATAGTTGCAGCAGGGGGAGCTCCAGTTGCGAAAATGTCAGGTAGAGGCTTGGGACATACCGGCGGTACTATTGATAAACTAGAGTCAATTCCCGGCTTTCATGTGGAACTAACAAATAAACAGTTTGTAAAACAGGTAAATGAAATAAAATTAGCTGTAATTGGACAAACGGGCAATTTAGTCCCTGCTGATAAAAAATTATATGGATTAAGGGATGTTACAGCTACTGTAAATTCTATGCCCCTTATTGCCAGCAGTATTATGAGTAAAAAGATTGCAGCGGGTGCAGATGCAATTATGTTAGATGTTAAAACCGGTAATGGTGCTTTCCTAAAGGATTTAAATGAAGCAATTGAACTTGCTAAGACTATGGTTAATATCGGTAATAACTTTAATAGAGATACTATAGCAATAATATCAAATATGAATCAACCCTTAGGATGGGCGGTTGGCAATTCATTGGAGGTCCAGGAAGCTATCATGACCCTTAAAGGTAAGGGACCTGAGGATTTAACTAAGTTATGTTTGGAATTAGCAGCACATATGTTTGTCTTAGGCAAAAGGACTTCTGAATTTACGGAAGGTTTAGTGCTAGCTGAGGAATTGCTTTATAGTGGCAAAGCCCTCGCTAAGTTTGCTGAATTTATTAAAGCTCAAGGTGGAGATGCAACAGTAATTGATAACTTAGAAAAATTACCACAGGCAAAATATAAGCTAAAAATAATTAGTTTGCATTCTGGATATATTGAGAGTATAGAGACTCAGGAAATTGGCAGGGCAGCAATGCTGTTAGGGGCAGGTAGAAGCAAAAAGGAAGATGTAATTGACTTAGGCGTAGGTATTATGATTCGCAAAAAAATCGGAGATCAAGTTACAAAGAATGATGTCTTAGCTGAAGTTTATTACAATAAGGATGAAAAGGCGCAGGAGGTTATCCCAATAATTCAGAATGCCTACAGTTTTAATACTGGGAAAATTAATAAACCTCCTTTGATACTAAAAACTATAAATTGAAACTTATATTAAAAAAACGGGCGATGGCGATGCCCGTTTTTTTACTTAATTTGTAATTGATCATGATAGATTTTATATATAGGTATAATAATCCGAGTAATAAAGACATAAAAAGTTATACTTCCTAAAAATAAAAGTAGGACTAGAGCAATATAATATTCCATCAATCCACCTCCCTAAAATATTATTTAACTTTTTTGTAAAAAGCATACCACAGGCTATTTTGGAAATAATAAAAACAATCGTTGGGGACATTCCCATTCAAGAAACAAGAAACAAGAAGCAAGATGCAAGAATTAGTTTTACCTGCTTCGTGCCTCCTGCATCCTGCCTCCTGTATGGAGGTGTGTCCCCTAACCTTATTACCTTATTTTTGGGAGGAATTTTTATGTATAGAAAACTATTATGTGTTTCAATGATAATTTTATTTATCTTTGGGTTACTTCCGAATTTTGCTTATGCTTCAGACCTAACTCTTGAGTCTGCTTCAGCAATTTTAATAGATGCAGATTCAGGAAAAATTTTATTCGAAAAAAATTCCCATGACCGGAGAGCCCCTGCAAGCGTTACTAAACTAATGACCTTATTAGTTGCTATTGAAGCAATCAAAGATGGTAGAGGGAGTTATGATGATATTGTTGTTGCAAGTGAAAATGCTTGGAGATTAGGGGGTTCACAGATATATTTGGAACCCGGGGAAGAAATGTCTTTAAAAGAATTATTAATAGCTATTGCTGTTGGATCAGCAAATGATGCTTGTGTAGCTGTTGCTGAACACTTATTTGGGACCCATGAAGCTTTTGTTGAGGTAATGAATAATAAAGCTAGAGAACTAGGTTTAAACGATAGTATGTTTATTAACTCTTACGGGCTGCCGGCAGAAGATCATTATACTAGTGCTTACGATATAGCGCAAATAGGCAGAGCAGCACTTAAGCATGAAGAAATTTTACAATTGACTACTATTAAACATTATCGTTTAAGAGAAAATACTAAAAATCCTTTTCAATTGGATAACACAAATAAATTATTATGGTGGTATAAAGGTGCAGATGGTTTTAAAACCGGCTGGATTGGTGAAGATTCAGGCTTCTGTTTAGCTTCAACAGCGGAAAAGGAAGGATTAAGATTAATTTCTGTAGTCTTGGGCGCACCTCAAAGAAATGGAAACTTTAGAGACAGTATGATGTTGTATAACCACGGTTTTGCCTCCTATCAATATAAGGAGTTTTTAAAGGAGGGGCAGGAGGTTACTGAGCTTAAAATAGGTAAAGGAAACCAAGATTTTATTACTGGGGTAACTAATGAAAAAGTTGGATTAATATTACCAAAAGGAAAGGTTGAAGGATTTACTACTCAATTGGAAATTGCTCCTATCATTCATGCACCAGTAGAAAAAGGGCAAGTTGTAGGTAAGATTTCTATTTTTAAAGAAAATGAAATTATAAAACAATTCGACATTGTGGCCAAAGAAAGTGTGGCAAAAGGGTCAATTTGGCGGCAATACAAGAAGCTATTCAGAGACATTGTGGATTTTGATTAATGATTAGGGGGATTTTTCCTTTATTTAACCACGTGCCCCTATCGGGGCACACAGATAAACACGGTAAAAGAGGCTAAAAAATTATTTTTTACATGATACGGTACCAAGTAAAGGAAGCCAAATATTCATGAAAATATGTATTCTTTCTGTAGCACGGTAGCACTGTCACACTGAAGCACCGAAAAACCTGCTGAGCAGGTTTTTCTTTTTTTCGACATTCTTTTTTCCAAAAATTAGCAGGAAAGATAAAACTTATATAGAATAACTTTCTAGTTGATTATAGGAGGATTGAAGTAGATGGTAATTGTAAAAATAAAAAACGAAAGCCTAATAGTAAAAATTTCAGGTGATCTTGATTTAGTAATTGCTAAGGATTTCAGGGAAACTGTTGATAAAATATTAGTGGACAGGCCCTTGAAAAATTTAATTTTGGATTTAACAGAAGTCAATTTTATTGACAGCTCCGGCTTAGGAGCAATACTAGGGCGTTATAAACTTATTCAACAGCAAGGTGGCAAAATGTCAATTTGGGGTGCAAAGCCCTCGGTCCATAGAATATTAGATTTATCGGGAATTTTAAAAATTATTCCTGTGTTTAAAAACGAAAAAAATATTATAGAAAAGAGGGAGGCGTAATAAATGGCTATGAAAAATAGAGATAATTATATTAAATTGGAATTTTCTAGTTTGCCGGAGAATGTTGCTTTAGCTAGAGTTTTAATCGCCAGCCTTGTAGTCCAAGTTGATACAACGATAACTGATTTGGAAGAAGTTAAAGTTGCAGTTTCCGAGGCAGTATCAAATGCTATTATTCATGGTTATCAGAATGAACCAAATAATATAGTTAATATTGAAGCTAAAATAGTTGCTGGGGAATTGGAGATAGTTGTTGAGGATAGTGGAATAGGTATTGAAGATGTAGAAAAAGCTATGACTCCAACCTTTTCAACTCATCCTGACAGAATGGGACTGGGGTTTGTTTTTATGAAATCATTTATGGATAATGTTGAGGTTTTATCTGAGATAGGTAAGGGAACAAAAGTAGTCCTGCAAAAAAAACTTGTAAATGATGGGTCATGTGCCCGTGTAGCAACATAATATGGTGTGCATATGAATGTAAGATTATCGGAAATGAATTTACCCAGATTCCCATTACTATCCGATCAGGAAATGACTGACTTATTAGCAAGAGCCCAAAAAGATGATAAGCAGGCTCGAGAAAGACTGGTCAATTGCAACCTAAGATTGGTATTTAATTTAGTGCAGAGGTTTGCCAATAGAGGATATGAAATAGAGGATTTATTTCAAATTGGAACAATAGGATTGATTAAAGCAATTGATAAATTTGATACCAGCTATAATGTAAAATTTTCTACTTATGCCGTACCGATGATTGTTGGAGAAATACGCCGTTTTTTAAGAGACGATAATCCAGTAAAGGTTAGCCGTTCATTAAAAGAGACTGCTTACAAAGTAAATAAATGTCGCGATACTCTAACCAAGGAATTAGGAAGAGAACCTAGAATTAATGAAATTGCTGAAATATTAGAAATCGAAGTAGAAGATATTGTAACAGCGCTAGAGGCTGTCCAGACACCAACCTCAATTCATGAGACACTCTATCAGGATGATGGAGATCCAATCTATATTTTAGATCAATTAACTAACGAAAATGAAGAGGATCCTCAGTGGTTTGATAAATTAGCTTTAAAAGAAGTACTTAATAAACTGCCTATAAAAGAGAAAGAAGTGTTAGTTTTAAGATTTTTCCAGGATAAGACTCAGACAGAAGTTGCTGAAACAGTTGGACTTTCACAAGTTCAAGTATCAAGAATTGAAAGGCAGGCACTTCGAAGAATTAAAAGTTTAATGGGTCAAGAACCTAATATTAGTTAAGAAGCCGGTTATTTAGCCGGCTTTTTCTGTGACTTTTTAAGATATCTACATAATTAATTTGTAATGAGAAATAATACAATAAGAGGTGGCTCAAATGGATTTAAAAGAGATTAATATGAGGGTTCAAGAAAGACAAAGAGATTTATTGCAGATAAAAAATTTTAATGATGCAGAAATACAATTAATAAATGAAGAACTTCAGAAGGATTACCAAAAATTAGTACTATTTGAATCAAAGGCGAATGATAAAGAAGTTAGATTAACTATTAAAAATTTAAGAAATAAAGTTATAGAACAACAAGATTTAGTAAAGAAATATTTACAGATAAGATATGCACGGTTAGTAAATAAAAGTGCCCCTAAAATTCCTGTGCTAAAAAATGCATTAGCTGCTTTTTTTGTAGGAGGAACAATTTGTGTAATTGGTCAAATAATATTAAATGTAATTGTACTTAATGGGGTACCCAATAAAGAAGCAACTGCAATAACACTAATGGTGATGGTTTTTATATCAGCACTACTAACAGGTCTGGGAATTTATGATGAAATTGGAAGATTTGGAGGAGCCGGTTCTATGGTGCCTATTACAGGGTTTGCTAATTCCATAGTTTCTCCGGCATTAGAGTATAAGCGAGAAGGTTATGTTTATGGTATCGGAGCAAAAGTTTTTACTATCGCTGGGCCTGTTCTCCTTTATGGAAGCCTAATATCTGTAATTATTGGCTTAACGTTCTATATCATTAAATAAGAGCTGAGGGAATAAAATGCAAAGCAAAAAAATTGGAAAGCAAACAATAAATTACCTGCATCCAGTCTCTATTGTATCCTTCGCGTCTATTGTTGGACCAAAGGAAGGTCAAGGGCCGTTAGGGTCAAGCTTTGACTACATATTAGCTGATAACCTGGATGGGGAAAAATCTTGGGAAAAAACTGAACAAAAAATGCTTGAACATAGTTTGGCATTAGCTTTAGCTAAGAAAAATTATTTAGCTAAAGATTTGGATTATTTTCTTGCAGGGGATTTATTAAATCAAATTGTTTGTTCCAATTTTACCGCTCGAGCAATTGGTACACCATTTTTAGGAATTTACGGTGCATGTTCAACACTTGTGGAAGGATTAGTATTGGGGTCAATCCTTATTGATGGAGGATATGGAAGTC
Organism: Clostridiaceae bacterium BRH_c20a; assembly: GCA_000961765.1. GTDB lineage: Bacteria > Bacillota > Peptococcia > Peptococcales > BICA1-8 > BICA1-8. Next base: position 91,905 of record LADT01000016.1, read on the forward strand.
GGGTAGGTATTGCTAGCTCCAGCCATCATGAAACCGCTGAGAGACAGTTGAGATTTCCTACTGAATTGGGTGTGCAAAGAACAATGACTGCTCAATGGACTGTTACAGGTAGTGGAGCCTACATTCTAGAAGATAACCCAAATGGGGCTGATATTGTAATAACTCAAGGTATTATCGGCAAAGTAATTGATTTGGGTCAGGCAAATGCAATGGATATGGGAGCAGCAATGGCTCCTGCAGCTGCTGATACTATTACTCAATATTTCAAAGATACAGGAAGAAAGCCCGAAGATTTTGATTTAATTATAACCGGTGATTTGGGTAACATTGGAAGAGTTTTGTGCCAACAATTGGTTTTGCAAAGTGGTTATGATATATCCAAAAATTATTCTGATTGTGGTGTGCTAATATATGACCCTGCCCAGGATACCCATGCAGGTGGCAGCGGATGTGGATGCTCTGCAAGTGTTTTAGCCGGTTATCTATTACCGCAAATTATTGAAGGTAAGTTAAGAAACATTTTTCTTGTAGGTACAGGGGCTCTGTTAAGTCCAACAAGTGCTCAGCAAGGCGAAACAATTCCATGTATTGCTCATGGTATAGTTATTCAAGGAAATAGATAGGAGTGGCAGTATGTTTGAAAATATATTTAATGCCTTTTTAATTGGTGGAATAATATGTGTAATTGGACAATTGATAATGGATTTAACTCCTTTTGTTATTACACCCGCCCATGTCCTTGTTGGTTATGTGACCAGCGGGGCAGTTATTAGTGCAGTCGGACTATATGAACCGCTAATAAAATTTGGCGGCGCAGGTGCGTCAATACCACTTTCGGGCTTTGGACATTCTTTAGCACAGGGTGCTATAGAGGGTGCAAAAACAAAAGGCTTATTAGGTGCTATTGGAGGCGGCTTTGAATCAACTGCAGTTGGAATTGTTGCAGCAATTCTTCTAGGATTATCTATGGCAACCATATTTAACCCGAAAGGATAATATAATGATACGTAATGTGATAATTATTACTGATGGTGATTCGGTAGCCCGTAGAGCTATCGAAACGGCAGCGAAAAATATCAAAGCGAGAACGATCTCAGCCTCTGCCGGTAATCCTACACCTTTAAAGGGTAAAGAAATCGTCGAATTGATAAAACAAGCTAAACATGATCCGGTAATAGTCATGTTTGATGATCGAGGCTCACCTCTTAAGGGTGATGGCGAAATAGCTTTGGAAGTTGTGGCAAGACATCCCGATATCAAAGTCATGGGTGCAATAGCAGTTGCCTCAAATACTGATGTAGAGGGGGTAGAATGTGATTTAGCCGTAACTAAGGAGGGTGAAATCATCAATGGTACAGTTGATAAATCGGGTGAACCTTATTGGGACTCCCATAAAATATGCGGAGACACGGTAGACATTTTAAGAGAATTAGATATTCCAATTATTATTGGAATAGGTGATGTTGGAAAAATGAATGGTAGAGATGATTTTCACCGTGGTGCCAAAATAACTACAAAAGCTTTAAACTATATAATTTCACAAGGAGGCTTAGTAAATGGGCCAACTAGATGAAAAACAAAGTGTTTATGTAAATAAAAAGCTTGCTGAAAATATTTTAATTCTAGACCGAGAATTAGGTGTAGAAAAAAGTTATGATGTAATACGGCGGGATATAATTATTGCGGGCAAAAAAGCAGCGCTCTATTTTATTGATGGTTTTGCTAAAGATGATATTATGTTGTGGATAATGCAGACATTATCTACGGTTGAAAAAGAAGATATATCTATTGATCCCCTGGAAAAATTAAAAACTAGGTTTATTAATTATATTGAGACAGATTTAACTGATCAGTTAGATCAGATTATTACTTCCGTGTTGTCTGGAAGTGTTGTTTTATTAATTGATGGTATTGAGCAAGGTATTATTATTGATGCCAGGGAATATCCTGCGCGAGGTCCTGAGGAGCCAGATATTGAAAGGGTCAGCAGGGGTTCAAGAGATGGATTTGTAGAAACTTTAGTATTTAATTCATCTCTCGTTAGGAGGAGAATCCGGGATCCTAAATTGCGAATGGAGCTTTTACAGGTAGGCCGCCGTTCAAAAACAGATGTTATCATAAGCTATATTGAAGATATTGCAAATCCTGATTTAGTTAATCAAATTAAAGATAAATTACAGTCCATAAATATAGATGGTCTACCTATGGCAGAGAAGTCTATAGAGGAATTAATAGTTCCCGGAAGTTACTGGAACCCTTTTCCACGGGTGAGATATACCGAGAGACCCGATGTATCGGCAGTCCATTTACTTGAGGGACATATATTATTAATTGTTGATACTTCTCCCAGTGTGATTATATTGCCAACAACATTTTTTCATCATGTACAGCATGCCGAAGAATATAGGCAAAACCCGAGTATTGGTGTTTATTTAAGATGGGTTCGCTTTTTGGGAATTATATCTTCAATTTTAATTTTACCCTTATGGTATTTAGTATCGGTGCAGCCCGAACTTTTACCAGAAGGATTAAAATATATAGGGCCGGAAAAGTTCGGAAATGTCCCATTATTTTTCCAAATAATTTTAGTTGAGATTGGTATAGACCTAATTAGGATGGCTGCTATTCATACACCTTCACCACTAGCTACAGCTTTGGGATTGATCGCTGCATTTTTAATTGGTGATGTAGCTATAAATATTGGGCTCTTTGCCCCAGAAGTTATTCTATATGGTGCTTTAGCAGCGGTAGGGACGTTTGCTACCCCAAGCTTCGAGTTAGGCTTAGCCAATAGATTTATTAGATTATTTCTTTTATTTTCCAGTGCTCTATTAGGATTACCTGGTTTTATGGGTGGAATTGCTATAGTATTTATTTTTTTAGCCTTTATGAAATCCTTTGGTATACCCTACCTCTGGCCTTTAATTCCACTAGATTGGCGTGCCTTAAAATCAATTATAGTTCGTTCACCGGTACCAATACAAAATATTCGTCCAGAAATATTGGCTCCCCTTGATAAAACCCGTCAAAAAGGCGGAACTATTCCAACACCCGCACGGAAACCACGATTAAAATGGAAGAAAAACAAGGAGTAACTATATTTGGTTACTTCTTTTTTGTATAAAAACGGCAGAAAATGTTAAAAATCTTAAATGTGTACATTTTTTAAATAACAAAGTATTGGAGGCAGAAATTTTGCGTATTGGAATACCGAGGGCATTAAGCTATTATAAATATTTTCCACTTTGGAAGGAATTTTTTACAAAGTTTGGTGCAGAAGTGGTTGTCTCACCACCTACCAATAAAAAAATGCTGGATTTAGGCTCTAAGTATGTAGTAGATGAAATTTGTTTGCCGGTTAAGGTTTATTTTGGTCATGTTAATTATTTGAAGGATAAAGTTGACTATTTATTTGTACCAAGAATAGTAAGTGTAGAAAGAAATGAGTATACATGTCCAAAATTTATGGGTATACCTGATATGCTGGTTAATATTGAAAACTTGCCAAAACTCATAGGACCAACAATTGATTTAACAAAAAGAGATAATAAATTATGGAAAGTAGTTTTAGAGGTTGGCAGTTTATTCTCAAAAAATACATACTTAATTTTAAAGGCATGGTCTGACGCTAGTATGAGTCTTAAAAAATATAATCAGGATTGGTTGAATCAATCTTTTCCAGAGGAATTGATGATTACAAATATTGATAAAAAGGAACAGGGAGTTTTAAATATTGCAGTTATAGGTCATGAGTATATTTTATATGATAAGTTTTTAAGTATGAATCTTCTTGAAAAACTAGCAAAGTTAAAAGTTAGTGTTTTCACAATAGAGATGGTTAACCAAAAAACAATAAACAAAGAAGTTAGTATCATACCCAAAAAAATATTTTGGAATTTTGCTAAGAATGCAATAGGAGCTGCATTTTATTACAACAAAATGGGAGAAATATCAGGTTTTATTAATATAAGTTCATTTGGGTGTGGTCCTGATTCCATAAGTAATAGCATGACGGTACATCACTTAAAAAATACCCAAATAACTAAGCCAATTTTGAATTTGACTATTGATGAACATACAGGTGAGGCAGGAATAAACACAAGAATTGAAGCTTTTTATGACTTGTTGAAAAGAAGGGTGGTTTAAAGTGAAAATAACATTTCCCCACATGGGAAACATGTATATACCTGTAAAAGGGTTATTGGAATACTTGAATTTAGATATTATAGTTCCGCCACCTTCAAGTCAAAAAACTTTAAATTTAGGGGTTAAATATGGACCTGAATTTGCTTGTTTACCTTTAAAACTCAATTTGGGTAATTTAATTGAAGCCCGGGAATTAGGTGCGGATACAATAATAATGGCTGGGGGAGTTGGTCCATGCAGGTTTGGTCTATACTCCCAAATTGAAAAAGAAATATTGAGTGATTTAGGCTATGTTTATGATTGCTTGGTCCTAGAACCGCCTGATAAGCATCTGGGTCAATTTATAATGCGTTTAAGAAAAATAATTGGTACAAACTCCTGGGGGAGGGTTATTGAAGCTATAAAATTTGCTTATCAAAAAGCTTATGCTGTAGATATAATTGAAAAAAAAGTCCAGTATTTAAGGCCACTGGAAAAAAAGGTTGGTACTGCCGATAGCATCTATCGACATATATTAAATACTATTAATGACGCCCAAAGTATTAATTCTCTTCAAGAAGCAACCAATTTAGGGATATTAAAATTAGATCAAGTACCTCAAAATATTAATTCTGAAGTTATCCGTATCGGTTTAATCGGTGAAATATATACACTGTTAGAACCATTTGTAAGTTTTGATATTGAAAAAGAGCTTGGAAAATTGGGGGTCCATGTAACTAGATCCTTATATTTAAGTGAATGGATAAATAGCCATCTATTAATGAATTATTATAAAAAGGAACATTCAAAGCCCTTTGCAGAGTTAGCAAAACCTTATTTAAATTATTTTGTGGGCGGTCATGGCAGAGAAACAATTGGTTACGCAGTTGGGTTTGCTCAAGAAGGTTATCATGGTCTAATTCAAATTGCTCCTTTAACTTGTATGCCGGAGATTATTGCCCATACTCTTCTTCCCAGGGTTAAGGAAAATTACCGAATCCCGATATTAACAATATATGTGGATGAACAGTCTGGTAAAGCAGGTTTACTTACTCGACTAGAAGCTTTTATAGATTTGATTAGAAGACAAAATAATAATAGGAGGATAGTTCAGTGAGTGTTTTTTTGGGCATTGATGTTGGTTCTGTTAGTACAAATCTTGTGTTAATTAATGAGAAAAATGATGTAATATATTCTTTATATTTAAGGACACAGGGCAGACCTATTGAAGCAATAAAAAGTGGTTTAAATAGTATGCTTAGCTATATGCCTTTGGGAATAGATGTTAAAGGAGTAGGAGCTACGGGAAGTGGCAGGCAATTGGCCTCAATGATAGTTGGGGCTGATGTAGTAAAAAATGAGATAACTGCCCATGCGGTAGCAGCAGTAAATCAAATTCCTAATGTCCACTCGGTTTTAGAAATTGGTGGACAAGATTCAAAAATAATAATTTTGGATAATGGGATAGTTTCTGATTTTGCTATGAATACCGTATGTGCAGCAGGAACAGGTTCTTTTTTAGATCAGCAGGCAGCTCGTTTAGGCTTAACTATTCAAGAATTTGCAGCCTTGGCACTTGAAGCAAAAAATCCAGTCAGAATTGCCGGCAGATGCTCAGTATTTGCCGAAAGCGATATGATTCATAAACAGCAATTAGGTCATAGTACCTCAGATATTGTTGCCGGTTTATGTGAGGCATTAGTGAGAAATTATCTCAATAATGTAGGCAAAGGTAAGGACATTAAGTCTCCTGTTATATTCCAAGGTGGGGTTGCAGCTAATCCCGGTATAAAGATAGCTTTTGCTGAGGCTCTAGGTATGGAGATAATTGTTCCTAAACATTACAGTGTCATGGGTGCATTAGGGGCTGCTATTTTAGCCAGAGAAGCGGTAGCACACAAAGAGAAAAGCAGTTTTTTGGGATTTAGTTTAATAAATTCCGATTTTAAGACGTCCTCCTTTGAATGCAAAGGCTGTCCAAATTTATGTGAGGTAATAGAATTGTTTGCGGATAATACTTTGAAAGCCCGTTGGGGAGATAAATGCAGTAAATGGACTGATATAATTGAGGATGCTATTTAAGTAAAAATAGAGATGAGTAGTTCATCTCTATTTTTATTTCTAAAATATATTTTACCTAAAATGTATTATGGTATAATTAACTTTAAATAGATAAAATGGAATGGGTTATTGATGCTTTTAGCAAAGCTAAATCACGAAGAGAATATAATATTACAAAAGGCGGTTTCTCTTGCTACCCAATTAGGAGTCAATATTTACTTAGTGGGCGGCACTTTTAGGGATGTATTGCTTAACCAAACAGGTTTTGATTTGGATTTGGTAGTAGAAGGAAATGCCCTGAATTTTGCTAAAATCTTAAATTTAGATTTATTGGGAGTAATTAAAATCCATGAAAATTTTCTTAGTGCAAAAATTTCATTTACTAACCTTTCTTTGGACGTACATACTGCTAGAAAAGAAGTATATCAATATTATGGTGCGTTGCCAAAAATCGAACAAGGTAGTATTATAGACGACTTATACCGTCGTGATTTTACTGTAAATGCAATAGCCTTGGACCTTAAGAACAATACTATAATTGACCCATTCGGTGGTCAGAAAGATTTAAATAATAGATTACTGAGAACCTTACATAAAGATAGCTTTAAGGAAGATCCTACTAGAATCATACGAGCAGCAAGATATGCATCCCGACTAGAATTCGATTTGGAGTCAATTACTAAAAGCAAATTACTAGAGGTTGTAAGTTATATTGATTTTGTTTCAGCATCACGTCTTAAAAATGAGTATATTAAAATAATAAATGAAGATAAGCATTATAAAATACTCCAACTTTTAAATGAGTGGGGAGTACTACCATATTTTTTACCGGGCATTTATGGAGAAAGTTTAAATATAACAAATGAAAAACATATCAATCTAAAAGGCTCCAATAATGAGAGAATATCAGTTTGGTTGGTTAATTTGATGGTATTATATTGGCAGGGTGCTATAAATATCAAAGATATTCATAAGGTAAGATTTAACTTTACTAATAAGGAGTTATCCTGTATAGAGTGGTTAGTAGAGAATTATTATTTTTTAAAACATTTACAAAAAAATGATTTTAAAGCATCTCTTCTAGAATTACATCAATTGCTCTATAATACTCCTAGAGAAACGGATTTTTTCTTATTGTGGTTATTGAGAGGAAAAAGTAATTTTTATTTTCAAGATATTAAGAATGCTCGCCAAAAAATAAAATTACCGTTAAATGGCAGGGACCTTTTAAAACTGGGTATTAAGCCTGGACCTGTAATGGGAAAAATTATAACAGATCTAAAAAGACAAGTCTTGGTAGGGAAAATTAATTCAAAGGATGATGCAGTTACTTGGCTAAAAAGGATGATGAATGACTATGTTAACCAACTTGACTCTTGAAAAAATAATAATTTTAATCCCAGTTGTTTTGATAGCAATAACTTTCCATGAATTAGCTCATGGCTGGGTTGCTTATAGATTAGGTGACCCGACTCCCAAAGTTCAGGGAAGATTGACTTTGAACCCAATTAGCCATCTCGATCCACTAGGGGCTCTATTATTATTGGTAGCAGGTTTTGGCTGGGCAAAACCCGTGCAAGTAAATCCCTATTATTTTCAGGGTGACCGACACAAGGGTATGATGCTAGTTGCTTTAGCTGGACCTTTAGCAAACATAATTATCGCATTTATTGGTGCTTTGCTCTTTAGTTATCTAGGCAGCTATGGAAGTTATGGGTATTTATTTTTAAGTAATCTGGTGATGATCAATATTTATTTGGCTGCATTTAACCTTTTACCTGTACCTCCTTTAGATGGTTCTAAAATATTAGCAGGGCTTTTACCAAAATCCCAAGCGAATCTTCTTTTTTCTCTTGAAAGCTATGGACCCTTAATATTAATGCTATTAATTATTACAGGCTTTACTAGATATTTGGTATTACCTATTGCCAAAGTATTAATTACTCTGGTTTGGGGATTAGCTTCGTTTTTAGTAATTTAAAGGAATTGGTGTTTTCTATGCTGCAAAATAAGTATCAAATAAAACTTGAAAATTTCGAAGGTCCCCTGGATTTACTGTTGCATTTAATAGAAAAAAATGAAATTGATATTTATGATATTCCTATTGCTAAGATTACGGACCAATATATAACATATATTAGAGATATTGAACAATTAGATCTTGACTCAGCTAGTGAATTTCTAGTATTGGCTGCTACTCTATTAGCTATAAAAGCTAAAATGCTCCTGCCTAAACCCATAAAGCTTCTTGAAGAGGTCGAAAAAGACCCCCGTGAAGAATTAGTGGCAAGACTGCTCGAATATAAAAAATTTAAAGAGGCGGCAGGATTATTAAAGGGCAGAGAAAACGAAATGCATAAAGTGTTTCTGCGAAAACAAGATGAAGAGCAATTAGTTAATAAATTTGATCCAAGCAATCCGGTAGAAAACATTTCGATTTACGATTTACTTCAAGCATTTAGAATAATATTAGAAAAAACGGATAATATTGAACCGGTTTATGAGATCTCTAAAGAGAAAATTTCTATTCAACAATGTATTATTATTATATTAGCTAAATTAGAGTCTAATCATAAGTTGCTATTTACTGACCTTTTCCCTATTGGGACAAGTCAAACAAGAGTAATTGTCACCTTTTTAGCGCTCTTAGAGTTAATTAAACAAAATAGAATAGGATTTAGACAAAAAGGCTTATTCAGTAGAATAGTTATTTATTTAAAAGAAGATAACTTGGAATAGGAGCGAAAATATTGCTATTTTTGGAAGAAACTAAAGCAATAATTGAAAGCATGTTATTTGTGAGTCCAGACCCATTATCAATTGAAGAAATTGCTAATATTATTAATATAGATGCTAAAGAGATTTGCTTTGCTATTGAGGAAATCCAAAAGGAATATAAGAAGGAATATCATGGCTTTCATTTAATAGATGTTGCTGGTGGTTTTGTATTTGCCACAAAGGTTCAATATGAGCAATACATTGAAAAACTGTTAAAACCTCAAATAAATACACTTTCCCATGCAGCTTTAGAGACTTTAGCAATTATAGCGTATAAACAGCCAATTACTCGAAGTGAAATTGAATTAATTCGGGGAGTCAAGGTAGATAAAATTGTCAACACCTTAGTTGAAAAAAATCTCATCGAAGAAATTGGTCGTAAAGAAGGACCCGGTCGGCCAATTATTTATGCTACAACCAAAGATTTCTTGAAATACTTTGGATTGAACGACCTTTCACAGCTGCCAAGTATGGAAAATTTCAAAAATCAAGATTAAAGCTGCCGACATGGTAGCTTTTTTAATTAATTTTTAAATATCAACATTTATTTGTTGTATTAAATTAAGGTATTTTTGCCAAAATAAGGTTGTGAGTGAGGTGAGCTAATTGGCAAAGTATCTGTTATTATTTTTAATATTTTTTATTTTAACGGCATTTATCCCTATTCAGATTCATTTTACATATAAAAGAGAAAATAATAAGAATAAATTAAAGGTGCAGATAAAAATTTTATTTATTACTATTAATCAGTCTGTTATTAACCCCATACTGAAAATTATTTCTTTTATTGCTCGGAAAAAATATACATCTAAAAATATTCATGAATCAATGCATGCTCAAAGGCTGCCAGAACGGAATTGGGGGTTGATACTAAAAAGAATAAACATTTGGCTTCCCCGGGGAATACAAATTATCTCCCATTCAGTTAAACTGACTTCACGTATCTTAAAACCTATAAAATGTAAAAAACTTAATATATATACAGAGGTAGGATTATTCGATGCTTCCCAGACAGGCTTGGCATTTGGCTCTCTTTGGGCTGTATACAGCTTTTTAATATCTCAACTTTCTAAATGGATGATATTAAAACGTGAAACTCCAATTATTAAAATTGTCCCGGATTTTAATAATTCTAAACTCAATTTAGAATATGATTGTATAATTGCCTTTCCCTTAGGTCATATTATTATTGTCTTGATTCAGACTGCCCGGTTTGTACGTTTAAGCTATCATTTAATAAAAGGAGTAACAAATATAACAAAGACAAGGAGGTTTGAGTATGAGTAACCATCCGATTGAAGGTTTAATGAAAACAGCCATGGAAAGTATAAAAGAGATGGTTGATGTCAATACAGTTGTAGGTGATGCAGTAGAAGCTGCGGATGGAACTGTTATAATACCTGTATCCCGAGTTGCTTGTGGATTTGCAGCTGGGGGTGGGGAATTTGAAACAGCAGGAGGAGGAAATAGCCAGGAAGAGAAACAAGCCCTACCATTTGGAGGAGGTTCAGGAGCAGGTGTTTCTGTACAGCCTGTTGGATTTTTAGTTGTTTCAAGAGAAGAAGTTCGGTTCTTATCAGTGGATGGTAACAATGCTATGGTGGATCGATTAATAGATTTGGCTCCTAATCTGGTTAGCCAGTTACAGTCATTAATTAATAGAGGTGATAATAAAGTTAAGTCAGAAAAAACTCAAGTTGCTACAGAATTTGCTGGAGCCAAGGAAAATCATTAATAAAAAAAATCTGATCTCGCCTTCGAGGTCAGATTTTTTTGTTCTACCACTAAATAATTTTTCATAGGTATCTAAAAGATGTTAGATTTTGGGGTGGATGTTATCTGTGATAAATTTTATCTGGTTATTATTAATAATTATTGGAATAATTGTTGCGGCTATTAAAGGGCAGCCGGAAATGATAACAGATACAGTAATACAAGCTGCCAATTTAGGAGTCAGATATTCCTTCGATTTAATTGGACTGATGACCTTTTGGCTGGGAATAATGCGTTTAGGGGAGGCTGCAGGTCTAGTAGATATTTTAGCTAAGATTATCAGACCTTTTACTAAGGTTTTATTTCCAAGCGTTCCAGCAAACCATCCAGCTATGGGAGCAATATTGTTAAATATAAGTGCTAATGTTTTAGGCTTAGGAAATGCGGCAACACCTTTTGGCTTAAAAGCAATGCAGGAACTACAATCACTAAACAAAAATTCAAATGAAGCCAGTGATGCAATGGTAACTTTTCTGGCCATCAATACTTCCTGTATTGTAATAGTTCCTGCTACTATTATTGGGGTTCGAGTTGCCGCAGGATCTATTAATGCTACAGAAATTGTGGGAACAACATTGTTTGCCACATTAATTGGAATGACAATTGCCTTAACTGCAGATAAAGTATTTAGATTATTTACTAGAAAGGGTTGATAACAAATGTTAGAGTCATTTATTTCATTATTATCTAAATGGACAATTCCCTTTTTAGTTTTATTTATCCCAACCTTTGCTTATTTTAAAGGTGTTAAAGTTTATGAAGAGTTTATTGTAGGTGCTGAAGAAGGTTTTAAAATAGCCATAAAACTTATTCCCTATTTAGTAGCAATGCTAGTAGCTATTGGAATTTTTAGAAACTCTGGTGCTATGAATATTGTGGTCAAGGCTATAAGTCCAGTTATTTCTATTTTGGGTATTCCCGGTGAAGTACTGCCACTAGCTATTATGCGTCCCCTTTCGGGAGGCGGAGCTTTAGGTTTAGCAACCGAGTTAATTAATACCTTTGGTCCCGATTCATTTATTGGCAGATTAGCGTCAACAATGCAAGGCAGTTCTGATACTACATTTTTTGTACTTACTGTATACTTTGGATCTGTAGGCATCAGTAAATATAGGCATGCATTATGGGTTGGTCTAATAGCGGATCTTACTTCCTTTATTGCTTCCATTTATATAGTAAATAAAATATTTGGTTAAAATATGGTAAAATAGCTATTATCGACTAGTATGCGGAGGTAAAGGTTTGGAAAGATTACAAAAATTTATGGCTCATGCCGGTATAGGATCAAGGCGGAATTGCGAAGAATTGATTATTCAGGGTAAAGTAAAAGTAAATGGACAAGTTATTAATGTCTTAGGAACAAAAATTGACCCAGAAAGGGATAAAATTGAGGTTAACAATAAGCTAATTAAAGCAAAAGAAGACATGATATATATATTATTAAATAAACCTGATGGCTATGTAACAACTAGTCAAGACCCCCAAGGAAGACCTACGGTAATAGATTTAATAAAGCATATAAATAAACGTATTTATCCTGTTGGCCGTTTAGACTATGAAACTGAAGGGCTATTATTATTAACTAATGATGGTGAACTGGCTTATCGTTTAACTCACCCTAAATATAAAGTAAATAAGGTTTATCAAGCCTTAATTAAAGGAAGACCAAGCAATGAATCTATTGAGCAGCTAAGAAGGGGAGTATTATTAGAAGATGGTCTGACTGAGCCTGCCCAAATAAAGATATTAGATAAAATTGGTGATAATACATTAATAGAATTAACTATACATGAAGGTAAAAATAGACAAGTGCGAAGAATGTGTAAAGCCGTAAATCACCCTGTATTAAATCTTAAGAGAACCAAAATAGGTTCTCTTGATTTAGGAACTATAAAATTAGGAAGTTTTCGTTTTTTAACCGAGGATGAATTGAGATGGTTAAAAAAAGGTGTAGGATTAGGGTGATTTATATACCTTTAAGCCATGGTTTAAGTTTTTATTCCATTTAGAAATTGACTTTGCACCATATTGACTCATAATATTTGCGACATTACTGGCTTTTTTGCTGTTAGTTTCGATAATTAAGAGTGTATTACCTTCTTTAGCCGAGGTTTGGTATTGTTCGGCGTCTTCTTTGGTTACTCCATATGTTATCAAGGCTGCTTTTAAATTTTGAGCTGTCTCATTTTTTATTCGGTCGGCTAGAGGTCCGGCAATATAAGTTTCTCCTAGTTCTGATATTTCAAAATCTGTCCCTTGAATGGCAAAACCATGTACTTCTTTAAATGAACCGTCATCTTTATTAGCTTCCTTTAATTTTAAAATAGAAATTTCGTTATTGGCTAGGCGGTCAAAACTAATTTCTTTTAGAGCAAGGGTTGCTTGTTCATCTGAATCAAAAGAACCAATAATTGCTTGTTTCATAATAATTCCTCCTAATTTAGTTATTATATTTTGCCCAATTAAGTTATTTATTTTCTGGAAATATTTATATTAGAGGGGTGGGTAAAACAGTTGTTACCTTTGGAGAAGAGTTTTTAATAAGTATTATTTCTTCTATAAAGTTTATTTATAGTTAAATAGGAAAACTATTGTCAGAAATATTTATAAAAAGAAGGAATTTAATGAAAAAAAGTGAAAATTACAATGTGAAATATAAATTAGAAAAAAGGAGGTTATTGTAGTTTCTGGTCAAAAAAAGAGAAATATAAGTTAATTTATTTATTTTTTGTGAGGAGGTATTATTTATGGCGTTTTTAGCTTTCACACCAATTCTTGTTGTTTTTATATTTTTGGTATTTTTAAGATGGCCGGCAAAGCATGCAATGCCACTTGCTTGGGCTTACACTGGAATTATAGGTATGTTTGTTTGGAAAATGGATATTACCCGTGTTATTGCTTCTAGTCTCCAAGGGGTAATAGTTGCTGCAACAATTCTGTACATTGTCTTTGGAGCGATATTATTATTGAATACTTTAACTTATAGTGGAGCCGTTACCACTATTCGACGCGGTTTTATGGATATTACTCCTGATCGCAGAATCCAAGCTATCATTGTTGCTTTTTTATTTGGTGCTTTTATTGAAGGCGCTGCAGGTTTTGGCACTCCCGCTGCAGTTGCGGCGCCACTTTTAGTAGTGCTTGGGTTTCCGGCACTAGCTGCAGTATTAATGGCATTAGTTATTCAAAGTACACCGGTTTCCTTCGGAGCAGTTGGTACTCCCATATTAGTAGGAGTAAAAACAGGACTTGATTCTCCTGTTATTCATAAAATCCTTGGTACTGCTTCAGCAGCTGACCCAGCCTTTATGGCCTATATATTTGGTATAGGTGCAAAAGTTGCTATTTTGCATGGTATTATTGGAACTTTTATTCCTCTAGCTATCTGTATGATGCTTACGAGATTCTTCGGTGCAAACAAATCCTGGAAGGAAGGCTTAGAAGTAGCACCTTTCGCAATATTCTCTGCCCTTTGCTTTACAATCCCCTACATGATAGTAGGTGTTTTCTTAGGACCTGACTTCCCATCCTTAATAGGTGCTTTAATTGCCTTACCGATAGTAATTACTGCTGCCCGGAAAGGCTTCTTAATGCCTGCTAAAACTTGGGATTTTCCTCCCGAAGCTCAGTGGGGCTCTGACTGGATGGGTTCCTTAAAGCCGGAAGCAGGTGAAGAAAGACCTAATATGACACTTGCAAAAGCCTGGGTTCCCTACTTGATAGTTGCATCCTTGCTTGTTATCTCTAGAACCTGGAAGCCGCTAAAGGCATTTTTAACCAGTCCAAGTGTTACTATTGATGTAAAGAATATCCTGGGTACAGGAATAAGCCAAAATGCCCAATTTCTAAATCTCCCTGGTACTATCTTTATAGTTGCAGTTTTGTTCACTTACTTTATCCAAAATATGAAATCAGAAGAAATGGCCAAGGCTATTTCAGTATCTGCAAAAACCATGGTTGGTGCCAGTGTAGCCTTAGGCTTCGCAGTGCCAATGGTACGTATCTTTATTAACTCAGGAGTAAATGCAGCTGATTTAGCAAGTATGCCTTTAGCTCTGGCTGCAGGTGTTGCTTCTATAGCTGGTAGTGCTTGGCCCGCGTTTGCTGCAGTAATTGGTTCTCTTGGTGCATTTATTGCCGGAAGTAATACAGTAAGTAATATGATGTTCTCTTTGTTTCAGCATGGTGTAGCAACTGAAATCGGAGTGAGTGGAGCAATGATTGTTGCACTTCAGGCTGTTGGTGGTGCTGCAGGTAACATGATTTGTGTTCACAATGTTGTTGCCGCTTGTGCTACAGTAGGTTTAGTAGGTGTTGAGGGGAAACTCATTAGATGGGCATTGATACCTATGACTTATTATCTAATTTTTGCAGGTATCTTGGGTTTGTTTGCCATATATGGTTTAGGGATATAATTTAGGTAGTTAAATAAATAAGCTTAAAGGCAAATGCGGGAAACACTTCCCGCATTTGTTGCAGTTTATACTGGTTATAACATAGGGGGTTTATATGTGGATAAAAATATTATAAGTACGTTAATGAATTTATTGGGAAGAGAAAATGTTTTGACTAGTAAGGAAGATATGATCACCTACTCCTTTGATGCAACTGCCGACATGCCTAGCGAGAATCCTGATGTAGTAGTAACACCAGATAATAAAGAACAGATAGTAGAAATTGTAAAGCTGGCAAATGAAAAGAAAATACCCATCATTACCCGTGGTTCCGGCACTAATTTAAGTGGTGGAACAATCCCAATAAATAAAGGGATTGTATTATCTATGTTAAAATTAAATAAAATTTTAGAAATTGATGCAGAAAATATGACAGCTAGGGTAGAGCCAGGTCTAGTAATTCAAAAACTCAATGATGCTGCAGCTCCTTATGGATTAATTTATCCTCCTGATCCTGGAACCGTTACAACTGCTACTATGGGTGGTTCTGTAAGCGAATGTTCCGGAGGACTTCGAGGCTTGAAATATGGTGTGACTAAGGATTATGTTATGGGCTTAGAGGTGATTATGGCTAATGGGGACATAATTCGTACCGGAGGAAAAACTGTTAAAAATGTAAGCGGATATGATTTAACTAAACTTTTTACCGGGGCGGAAGGAACATTAGGTATAATTACCCAAATTACGGTAAAATTGATACCTGCTCCCCAATATCGCAGAAGCATGCTGGCAATATTTGACAATTTGGATAAAGCCGGAAAGACTATTGCAGAAATTATTAGTAATAAAGTAATTCCTGCTACTTTAGAAATAATGGATAATGTAACAATCCGTACAGTAGAAAATTATGCAAAGATAGGATTACCTATTGATGCAGAGGCTGTGTTGATTTTAGAAGTTGATGGCGGCATTGAGCAAGTAGTTTTGCAAGAGTTTGAGATAGTAAAAAAAATATGTAAGGAAAATGGTGCCGTTGACATTAAATTAGCTCAAAGTGATGCAGAAAGGGATAGTATTTTTGCGGCCCGTCGTGCTGCATTGCCTGCTTTAGCACAAGTTAAGCCGACTACAGTTCTTGAGGATGCAACTGTACCCAGGAGTAAAATACCTGAAATGTTAAAGGCTCTTAAAAAAATTGCAGAAAAATATAATTTGCAGATAGGTACTTTTGGCCATGCAGGAGATGGAAATCTGCATCCTACTATCTTAACTGATGAATCAAATAAAGAAGAGATGGAAAGGGTACACAAGGCAGTAGATGAAATTTTCAAAGTAGCACTTGAATTAGGTGGTACCCTGTCAGGTGAGCATGGAATAGGTATTGCTAAAGCAAAATTTATGGAGTGGGAGTTTGGCAAAGAAGGAGTAGCAGTGATGAAAAAGATTAAGGATGCCCTTGATCCAGACAGTATTTTAAATCCTGGAAAAATATTTGGGGGGAATTAATCATGACTATGTATGATTCCCTTGATAAAGTTAAAGCTGAATTAGCCAAATGTATGAAATGTGGTAACTGCCAAGAAGTTTGTCCTATTTATTTAGAAGAGCAGAAAGAGGGCACAGTTGCCAGGGGAAAGATAAAATTAGTCGAAGCAGTATTAAAAGGCGATCTAGAGTATACAGACGGATTTGCTGATAAATTAGCCTTGTGTTTAACTTGTAAGGCATGTAATGCCAAATGCCCATGTGGTGTTAAGGTTGATGAAGTAATTTTGGCTGCCAGATCTTCCATTGTAAAAAATAAAGGCTTACATCCTTTGAAAAAATTTATTTTTGGTACTTTAAAAAGACCTGGTTTATTTAATTTTGGTCTAAAAACAGGGAGTGTTTTTCAAGGTTTAGTATTTAAAAAGCATAAGGCTTTAAATGGTGCTTATCCAAGATTCCCCTTTGGCTTAGATCTGCGTAGAATAGTGCCTCCTTTGGCGCCATCTCCGTTACGAGATCAATTGCCGGAAATTGTTAAGGCAGATAAGCCGGTAAAAAGAGCAGCCTTTTTTACGGGCTGTACCATGAATTATATCTATATTGATGCAGGCAAAGCAGTAGTCGATGTTTTGAAAAGAAATAATATTGAGGTTATAATTCCTAAGGACCAGCACTGCTGCAGCATGCCTATCATTGCTCACGGTGATTCTATAACTGCTAAAGAAATGGCTAAATCCCATGTTGATATATTTAGTAAACTAGATGTTGATTTCATAATTACAGCATGTGGTTCTTGTGGAACAACATTTAACAAACATTATTTAGAATTATTAGAGGATAATCAGGAATATTATCTAAAGGCACAAACTATTGCCTCTAAAATTATGGACATTTCTGATTTTATTGTCAAAGAGATAGGACTTGATAAATCCAAATTAGGTCCGGTTAATCTTAAGGTAACTTACCATGACCCCTGTCATCTTAACAGAGGAATGGGTGTCAAGGATTCACCCAGAGAAATTTTAAAGGCAATTCCCGGGTTGGAATTTATAGAAATGCAAAATGCTGACCGCTGCTGTGGTGGAGCGGGGTCCTTTAGCCTTACCCATTATGATTTAGCCATGGCTATTCATAAGCATAAAGCTGATGCTATAAATGCCGCTAAAGCCGATGCGGTAGTAACAGGTTGTGGTTCATGTATTATGCAATTAAGTGATGGCATGAATAGATATAATCTTAATTTGCCAATGTATCATACAGTTGAAATACTTGCTAAATCATATGCAGTTAAAGATCAATTAGATAAAACGACTGCTAATTAGATAAAAGGAGTTGTGACATTAGATCACAGCTCCTTTCTTATGATAAGCCACAGATTAACACTGATAAACACGGATAGTTTAGTTTATAAGTAAGTAAGTGAGATAATTATAAGAATGTAGAATGTAGAATGTAGAATGTAGAATGTAGAATGTAGAATAGACCATAGACTAAGACATCTTCTTCGGACACTGGTCCCTGGTCCCTGATCCCTGATCCCTGATCCCTGGTCCCTGATCCCTGGTCCCTGATCCCTGGTCCCTGATCCCTAGTCTCTAGTCCCTGACCCCTGACCCTCGGTCCTCGGGTACATGTTTTACCTTGTCAAACTATTCCTTGGATTTTTGGTTTATAATATAAAATGAATAGTACATAAATCAAAGGAGATATTCTATGGAAAAAAATAAACCAAAAATAGTTGTTGTTGGTGGCGGCGCTGGAGGAATGATGGCTGCAGGAAGAGCGGGACAAGTTGGTGCATTAGTGACTCTGATTGAAAAAAATAAAATACTAGGAAAAAAAATTCTTATATCCGGTAAGGGAAGATGTAATGTTACTAATGATTGTGAAATAGAAGAGTTAATTAGTAATTTCCCAGGAAATGGTAAATTTTTATATGGGCCTTTATATAGCTTCTCCAATAATGATTTAATTAATTTTTTTACCAAGCTCGGAGTTAAATTAAAAAAAGAGAGGGGAGGAAGGGTTTTCCCCCAATCTGATAGTTCTAAAGACATTGTTGATGCTTTGATTAAATATTTAAATCAAGCAAGAGTTAATATTATAACTGGCACAGATGTAAAAAACATAATCATAAATAATGATCAAGCTCAAGGAGTTTTTTTAGATAATGGTACTACAATATCTGCAGATAGGATAATTATTGCAACCGGTGGTGTTTCCTTTCCTGGAACAGGGTCTACTGGGGATGGTTACCATTGGGCTAAAAAAACGGGACACACCATTATTCCCTTAAGACCTTCTCTAATTCCCTTAGAAGTTGACGAAGAATGGGTAAAGGAGTTACAGGGCTTAAGTTTGAAGAATGTATCAGTTTGTATAAAGAATCAAAAAGGGAAAAAAATTGCTGAAGCTTTTGGAGAAATGATATTTACCCATTTTGGAGTCTCAGGACCAATAATATTAACTTTGAGCCGAAAAGCGGTAGATTACTGGCAGAAGACTTCGGAACTATTATATTTAACAATTGATTTGAAGCCTGCCTTATCTTTTGAACAGCTAGATAATAGGTTGCAAAGAGATATAGAAAAATATAGCAACAAGCAATTGAAAAATAGTCTAGGGGATTTGCTGCCCAACAAAATGATACAAGTAATAATTAATAAGTCACAAATAGAAACAAATAAGGTAATGAATCAAATTACTAAAGATGAACGGGAAAATTTATTAAAGCAGTTAAAAGGTTTTGAATTAAAATTAACCAGACCGCGGCCTATAAGTGAAGCTATTGTAACTGCAGGAGGAGTTAGTGTCAAAGAAATCAATCCCCAGACCATGGAATCTAAGCTAACAAAGGGACTATATTTTGCTGGAGAGGTATTAGATATAGATGGAATAACGGGAGGATATAACCTGCAAGCTGCCTTTTCAACAGGATTTGTTGCTGGAGATGCAGCAGCAAGGATTAATTAACAGGTAATCTGGACACTCTAAAAATAAGAGATTTTAGGCTGTGGAGGTTTACCTTGGAATTAAATAGTGAGTTCAGTGAAAAATTTAATAGAATTTTGATATACATAGTTATCCTCACTTTATTTTTTGTCTTCATTTTTCAGGGTATTATTTATTATCAACCTTTAACTTACCAGCTTAGCTTAATTGATAAACTAGAAGGTGAATTAATAAATTATGAGGCTGTTTATCCAGCTGGTGATGTCCTTTTAAACCTGGAACATATTACCTTTCGGGTTGTAGATCCTTATCTTGCAAGTCTGCCCGAGGCTAAAATTTATCTTAATAACAAGCAGGTTGGCGATTTTACTAATTTACAATATACACTCATAGTAGAAAGTGGAGACCGTATTATACTTGATGCATCAGATTATATTGCGGATTTTTTTATAGAAATAACCCCTTCCGAAGATCTGAAAATAAAAGAAGAGGTAATAAGAATTAGCAGAGGAGAACAAGCTATCATAATAGTTGAGCCCGCTGACTAGTTGCAATATTTACCACAGTATACTATAATCCAAATAGGGTGCCTAGACCTTGGCACCTTTTTGTAGTTTAATGCTTAACTGAGTCCATTAATGGTGCGTTCCGAGTTATTAGAGGAGTGATTTTATGATTTTTGGAAGTAAGAAGGTAGCTAGTATTTCTGTCAAGATGGCTTTAACAGAAACAAGAGAAGAGGAACAAAGGGCAAAGCAACTTTATTTGGATTTAGGTATAAAAACTGCAGCAGTTGACTGTGGCGGAGAATATTTAGCATCGGTTAAAAAGATAGTAGAAAGGGCAATAGTTGCCGCTAAAAGAGAAGGAGTAATTAGAGATACCCATTCTGAAGAAGGTGCTGTTGCTGGTGCAACTAGAGAGGCATTATCTCAAATTATGCCTAAAGCAATAGGGCTTAATGTCGGAGGAAAGTTAGGTATCGCCCGCCATAATGACCATATAAGTGTGGCGGTATTTTTAGGTATAGGCTTATTACATCTTGATGAAGTATCTATTGGTTTAGCCCATAGAACTATATCGTAGTTAGGTAGTGATTTTTATGAGGATCTTTTTAAGAGACATTGAACTTCATGAAACTAAATACCTTTCTATCTTACCTATTCAAGGATTGGTTTTTTCCATAACTCAAGCAAATGCAGAAAAAATCAGGAATATCGTTGAGCAGGTTCCTATTTATTTACCTATCATTGGTGATTTAAAGGTTTCTGCTAGATATGAAATAGAGGAACTGATCTTTTTTTGTAAACTTAAATGTATAATCATACCTGAGATAAATGAACAGCATGAATATAGCTGTCCTTGGATATTACGATCTGATAATGCGCCATATAATGTATTAATAAGTAAAGAAGGGCAGATTGTAACCGAAAATATCTTGTTAGAAAATATAGCTACTGCTAAGAATATTAATGGACTAATTATAGATGTTAATGAATTGTTATATTTATGGCCCAAATTGCTAAACATATGGGCAAATATTAAGGTGGTGTAAATCTAGTGCTAATTGCACTATCAGGCCAAAGTACTACTGAAGAGATTAATTATCTCGTAAATAGATTACTACAACAGCATCTAAATCCTCAGATTTATCAAATAGATGGGAAATCTGTTATTACCGTTAGCAATGATAGCAATTTATCTGAGCTAATGGCACTTGAGGCTATGAATTGTGTAGAAAAAGTAATTCCCATTGCTAAACCATATAAGTTGGTCAGCAGAGAATATCTGCCAAATAATTCTGTTATTAAGATAGGTAGTATTGAAATCGGTTCTGGGAATCTTCAAGTAATAGCCGGTCCTTGTGCAGTAGAAAGCAGAGAACAAATTATTGAGACAGCTATTGCCGTGAAAAAAGCAGGTGCAACAATCCTAAGAGGAGGGGCCTATAAACCACGAACTTCTCCGTACTCCTTTCAAGGTTTAGGAGAAACCGGTTTAGTTTTTTTAGCAGAAGCCAGGAAAGTAACTGGGCTGCCTGTTATTACAGAAGTTATGGATATTCATCATTTAGATACTGTTTGTAAATATACCGATATTTTACAAATAGGCTCTCGAAATATGCAAAACTATTCTTTATTAAAGGAGCTTGCAGCTATTAATAAACCAGTTATGTTAAAAAGAGGTCTTGCAGCAACTCTTGAAGAATGGTTACTTGCTGCTGAATATCTAATGGCTGGTGGTAATTCCAAAATAATATTATGTGAGCGGGGAATCAGAACATTTGAAACATATACAAGGAATACCCTGGATTTATCCGCTATACCAGCTATTAAAGAATTATCTCATTTGCCTATTTTTATTGACCCAAGTCATGGTACTGGAAAATGGAAATTTGTAAAACCGATGGCTATGGCTGCAGCTGCAGCAGGTGCCGATGGATTAATGATTGAAGTTCATCCGCTGCCTAGTGAAGCCTACTCCGATGGAGAGCAGTCCTTAACCTTTAATAATTTTAATATCTTAATGAAAGATTTAAAAATAATTGGTAAAATGGAGAGAGGCTAGGAGATTTATAATGAAGGAAACTGTAAAAATTGCAATCGATGGTCCTGCAGGAGCTGGTAAAAGTACTGTTGCAAAAATTATAGCTCAAAGGTTAGGATATATATATATTGATACAGGTGCGATGTACCGTGCATTAACTTATAAAATTATTCAACTTAACTTGGACTTAAAAGATACTTCTTTATTAATAAACTGCGCTAATAACACCTCGATAACCCTAGATAATAGTTTAGGTATTGCAAATCAATTAGTCTATTGTGATGGGAAAGATGTTACAGAACTGATTAGAACACCTGCTGTTAATAAGTTAGTTTCTCATGTTGCTCAAATTTCAGAGATTAGGACAATTATGGTAAAAATACAACAAAAACTAGGGCTTACCAATAATATTATTATGGATGGCAGAGATATAGGCAGCGTTGTTTTACCCGAAGCTAAATATAAGTTTTTTCTGACAGCTGCGTTGGAAGAAAGAGTAAAACGGCGCCAAAAGGAGCTCTTAGAAAAAGGTTACAACGTAGAATACAAAACTGTAATGAATGATTTATTAAATCGTGATTTACTAGATACAACAAGAGAAACCGCTCCTCTTAAAATAGCGGAGGATGCTATAATTATAGATACTAGCAGCCTTACTTTGGCTGAAGTGGTAGAAAAAATACTTGCTATAGTGATGGAGGGTGAAAAAGATGCTTTATAATTTCATAAAGTATCTGTTGGGAGTTATTATATTTTTTCTTGTTAAGGTTGAAGTGAAAAACCTAGATAAATTACCTCAAGAAGGTCCTGTCTTATTAGCATGTAATCATCTAAGTATTTGGGATCCCATAATGCTAGGAGTTTATTTGCCGAGGAAACTGCATTTCATGGCTAAAGAAGAATTATTTAAAATATTCTTAGTTGGAAATGTAATTCGGAGAATTGGAACATTTCCCGTAAAAAGAGGTGCAGCTGACCGTAATGCAATTCGTGAAGCTATTAGAGTATTAAAAGAGAATAAGGTTTTGTGTATGTTTCCCGAAGGTACTAGAAGTAAAACAGGAGATCTTTTAGATTTTCAAGCTGGAGTAACATTAATAGCACAAAAAGGCAATGCTCCTATAGTACCCGTGGGATTAAAAGGAACTAATGAGATCTCAATTTTCAGCTTTAAAACTAAGATATCTTTAAATATAGGTGAACCAATATACTTGGAACAATTAACAGAAGGAAAAATGAATAGTGAGCAATTAGAGCAAATCACAAAATTACTGCATAATCAAGTTAAAGATTTATTAATATAAAGAAGAAGGATATTCATATTGTTTTATAGAAAAAGTAAAAGAATTTTATTAATGTTTATTGTTGGAAATTAAACTATCTTTCGGGGATGATGTATATGCAGATAATTATAGCACCTTATTCCGGTTTTTGTTTTGGAGTAAAAAAAGCTATAGCTAAGGCTGAAGAAATGATCAAGACAGACAATGTATCTTTCGCAAGTTTAGGTCCCCTTATTCATAATCCACAAGAAATTAAACGTTTAGAGAAGAAAGGTATAATTCCTCGGGAAAGTATTAATGATATTGTTGAAAGCAAAATTTTAATTCGAACCCATGGTGTTTCACCTGCTATATATAAACAACTAGAAGAAAAGCAAATGGAAATAATCGATTCTACCTGTCCTTATGTCCGAAAGGTGCAAAAAATTGTTTATGAATATGCAAATAAAGATTACACAATACTAATATTGGGAAATGAAAAACATCCCGAGGTTCAGGGAATATTAGGTTGGTCCTTAGGTAAGGGCTTAGCCTTTCGCAATTTGGAGGAAATTCTAACTAAAGACTTAAACGCTAAAAAACTCTGTTTAGTTGCTCAAACCACTGAAAATACTGAGACTTTTACTAAAGTTGTGGATTATTTACAAAGTAAATATCCCGACTTAATTGTACATAATACAATTTGTTCAGCCACCCTTGAACGACAGAAATCTGCCCTTGAATTAGCGCAGAAAGTAAACCTTATGATTGTCGTTGGGGGCTTAAATAGTGCCAATACTCAAAAACTAGCACATTTATGTCACGAAGCCGGAGTTAGCACAAAGCATATTGAAACAGCAGAAAAAATTGAAAAATCTTGGTTTTATGATGTTGATAGTGTAGGGGTAACAGCAGGAGCATCAACACCAGATTGGATAATTGAGGAGGTTGTCAGAAAAATGGAAGAAATTAAAAACCCGGAAGAAATACAAATAACGGAAGAAACACAAACCACAAAAGAAATACAATCCGCAGAAGAAGGAGCACAAACACAAGAGCAGCTAGAACAAAATATATCGAACTATGGGGAGGTACAACAGGGGGATACATTAACCGGTAAGGTTGTTCAAATAAAAACTGATGAAATCCTCGTTGATGTTGGCGGGAAATCAGAAGGTATTATTCCTGTTAATGAACTATCATATCGCAAGATAAATGATCCTAATGATTTTGTTAAAATTGGCGATGAATTTCCAGTACTAGTTTTGAAGGTTGAAAACTCTGAGGGTAATATGATTTTGTCCAAGAGAAGGGCCGAACAGGAAAAGGCTTTAGCTGAGTTGGAACTAGCTTTCCAAAATGGTACAATTATTGAAGCTGAGGTCGTTGAAGTAGTAAAGGGCGGAGTTTTAGTTGATGTAGGCATGAGGGGTTTTGTTCCCGCTTCTTTACTCGAAAGAGGATTTATAGAAAATCTTGAACAGTTTATAGGTCAAAAATTAAAATTTAAAGTAATTGAATTAAATCAAGAAGACCGCAAAGCAGTGTTATCCAGAAAAGCAATTTTAGATGAAGAATATGAAGCAAATAAAGAAAAGGTCTGGAATGAGATTAAAGAAGGAGAAACTCTAAAAGGAACAGTACAAAGACTAACTGATTTTGGTGCATTTATAGATTTAGGTGGAGTAGATGGTTTACTTCATGTATCTGAAATGGGCTGGGGTAGAGTTAGCCATCCCCGGGATGTAGTCACGGAAGGTGATGAAATTCAAGTATATGTATTGGGTGTTGATAAGAAAAATGAAAGAATCTCTTTAGGTTTAAAACAATTAACACCAAGCCCTTGGGAATTAGCAGTTAAAAAATATTTACCCGGTACAACATTGACAGGCAAAGTTGTACGTATTGCTCCATTTGGAGTTTTTGTTGAAGTTGAACCTGGCATAGATGGCTTAGTTCATATTTCACAGTTATCCTGGGATAGGGTAGATAAACCTGAAGATGTAGTAAAAGTTGGGCAAGAAGTAGAAGCAAAGGTATTAGATGTTGATGCTGAGAAGAAACGTATGAGCTTAAGTATTAAAGAGATAACTGAGAAGCCTGTAAAAGAAAAATTGGAATATGTTGCTATAGAGACCCACCAGAATAATGAACCCTCGGGAGTAACCATAGGTGATGTGGTCGGTGATATTTTTAGTAAGTTGAACAATAAAGAATAATTAGCAAAGACGTAGCTGTTGCTGCGTCTTTGTTGGTTAATTTATAAATAAAACAATTTATAATTTAGCTTCTAAAGGGTGGGATGATATGAGTATACGTTCAATTAGAAAATGGCAGCATATTCAGCATGCCCTTAATATTCCACCAGGTCCAAAGGCGACAGGCTTTAAAGATGTCCATTTAGTGCATCATGCTGTAAGCTGTTTAAATCTAAATGATATTAATACTGAGTTTATGTTTTTAGGTAAGAATCTCAAATTTCCCCTTTTAATAAATGCCCTTACCGGTGGGGCTTTGGGTTTAGAAAAAATTAATAAAAGCCTTGCTATTGCCGCTAAAGAATGTGGGATAGCCTTAGCTGTCGGCTCCCAATCTGCTGCATTGGATGACCCTTCACTTACTAGTACCTTTCAAATAGTAAGAGAAGTAAATCCAAAGGGAGTAATATTAGCTAATGTTAGTGCCTTGGTTAATCCTAAATTAGCGTTACAAGCTGTTGAAATGATTGACGCAGATGGATTACAGCTGCATTTAAATTTGACTCAAGAATTAATAATGGCGGAAGGAGACCGAAATTTTAAAAGACTGTTGGAAAATATCAAACTAATAAAAGAAATTTCTCCGGTCCCTGTTATTATTAAAGAAGTAGGTTTTGGTCTATCTTTGGAGGCAGTAAATAAACTTATGGAATTAGACATTAGTTTTTATGATATTGGAGGGGCTGGAGGTACAAATTTTGCAGCAATTGAAATTGCTCGCAATAATAATGTTAATAATGATGATTTATTATATTGGGGAGTTCCCACTGTGATTTCTTTAATTGAAACTTTAGAAAAGGCATTAAAGAGTACAATTTGTGCTTCAGGAGGAATATATTCACCAGTAGATATTGTTAAATCTCTTGCTTTAGGAGCTAATCTAGTAGGTATTGCAACTCCTTTTTTACAGCTGGCTAGCAGGCAAAATGTGGAAGTTATTGTAAAACACATTGAAAACTTAATTAAAATGTGTAAAGAAATAATGTTATTGGTTGATGCTCAAAATTTGATTAATTTGCAAGAAAAGCCGGTAGTAATAACTGGTTTTACTAGGGAATGGCTTGAAGTAAGAGGTATTGGTATCCAAAAATTTGCAAGGAGAGGCTTGTAGAAGAACCGTATGCTGCGGTTCTTTTTTCTTTTAGAATAAAAAAAGGATTTAAGGGTACCCTATCTTTGAAAATATTTGAAAGGGGAGGTTGATGGTGCGTCTTAATGTAGGGGTTATCGTCTTACTTGCGATTTCTATATTAATCTATTTTGGTGTTGCCCAAAGGGTCCTTGATAGATTGCGTCTTAGTGATAAAGGAGCTTTCCTAATTATTGCAGCCTTAATAGCTGGTAGTTTTATAGATCTGCCCCTTTACCGGGGCAATGTTGATATTACCCTAAACATTGGTGGAGGACTGGTTCCGCTAGCATTAGCAGGGTATCTTTTGAGTAAGGCAGGAACAAACAAGGAGAAAATTCGAGCAGTAGTTGGTGCTGTATTGACCGGGGTTATTATTTATCTAATTGGCAGTGTTTTCATGAGAGGTGGGCATGAGGAATTTAACACTATACTTGACCCAATATATATATATCCTCTTGTGGCCGGGTTGATAGCATACATAGCAGGACGCTCAAGAAGGGCGGCTTTTGTTGCTGCTACTATTGGTGTTTTATTACTTGATATCTTCCATACAGTTTACTTAATAACTGCTGGAATACCTGGTACAGTTCATATTGGTGGAGCAGGAGCTTTTGACAGTATCGTTTTGTCAGGAATTATTGCGGTAATGCTGGCAGAGTTAATTGGTGAAGGACGGGAAAGATTGCAAGGAGGTCCTGATAGCAGAGGACGTGCACCTGAACTTATAAATAATTTAAAAGATATAGATGAACAAAAACAAAATGCCCATAGGGGTGATAAAAATGAAAAATAGTAATAAATATATTTTTTTCTGGCTGAGTACCTTTTTAATCTTATTTTCTGCATTAACTTTTTTAAGTCAAAACAATTATTTTACTGATGATAATATTGTTATGACAAATAATCATCTATCCATAAATTTCCTTGACAAATATGGAAGCTTTGAATTAGAGCGAAAAGATGGAGGGTACTTTTCTTTTATTGATAAGAATACAGAGAAAGAAATTGATCGAACTGCACGGGAGGTTTTTATAGGGGATAGACTTATTTTGGGGGATAATTCCTTATATGAAGTAGAAAGTATTGAGGGTGATAAAGTTTATTGTACGTTTAAAGGCAAAGAAGAGATCACTTGGAGT
Source organism: Clostridiaceae bacterium BRH_c20a (assembly GCA_000961765.1). GTDB lineage: Bacteria > Bacillota > Peptococcia > Peptococcales > BICA1-8 > BICA1-8. The sequence goes on from LADT01000016.1 coordinate 119,814, forward strand.
CTAGAAAAAGCAGTTTTTTCAACAAGTTCAGATTTATTAGCCAAAAAAAGCAATAGTTCAGTAGCTATTTATAGTACCCATACAGCTGAATCATATGTACCCACTTCGGGTAAAGATAGCAAACCCGGTAATGGTGATATTTTAGAAGTAAGTCAAGTAATTGGGAATAGCTTAAAGAAACAAGGCATAAAGGCTGATGTGAGCTTAAATAAACATGATCCCCATGATGCAAATGCTTATCAACGTTCCAGGAGAACAGCTGCACAGCTTTTGAAAACTCAACCGGCTACTATAATTGATGTTCACAGAGATGGTGTACCCGATCCAAAATTTTATGCCCAAAAGATTGATGGGCAGGATGCTACCCAGGTGCGTTTAGTGGTCGGTAGACAAAATCAAAATATGCAGGCTAACTTAGATTATGCAAAACAAATGAAGGCTTATTATGATGAGAAGAAACCAGGGTTGATAAAGGGTATATTTATGGCCAAAGGTAATTACAATCAAGATTTAGCACCACGCTCAATTTTAATCGAGGTAGGTACCCATACCAACTCTTTAGAGGCTGCAAATAATGGTGCTAGTACATTTGCTTCCTTGCTGCCAGGTTTTTTAGGGATAACAGGTCAAGGTGCAGGAACACCTGCACCAGGAGCAAAAGGCGGGGGTATAGGGGGTGGCACAGGTTCATCAATAGTTTGGATACTTTTAGTATTTATTGTCGGAGCTGTAGGATTTCTCCTAATTAGTACTGGGAGCATTAAAGGCTCCTTTGATAAAGTTAAAGGCTATAGAAAAGAGTTTACTAGTTTTTTAGGTAATTTTAAAAGGAAGAAATAAAGATGGATAAATATTCTCAAATAATTTTATTAGGTATAGCTACAGGAATAGCTGCCAGGATTTTTATGCTAAGAAACGATTACCGTTCATATCCATCCTACCCACATGGTTATGTCACACATATTTCTTTGGGAATAATTGCAGCAGCCCTAGGATCTATAGCTATTCCTGCACTTCTTGAAAAAGAGTTTACTGCAGTAACCTTTTTGGTATTAGCAGCTCAACAGTTTAGAGATATTAGAAACATGGAGCGTGAAACCTTATCAAAATTAGAAAATTATAATATGGTACCTCGGGGTTTTGATTATATTGAAGGTATTGCTAAAACCTTTGAAGCTCGAAACTATTTAGTTATACTAGTATCCTTGGTTTCAACTGGGACAGCTGTATTATTTAATATTTGGATTGGAATATTTGCAGGTATATTTACTATCTTTATAAGTGGTTTTTTAATGAGAGGAGATTTTGTAAAGGATATAGCCATAGTTAAAATAGGAAAACTTCATTTTGAGAAATCCCTTTTAATGGTTGATAATATCGTTATTATGAATATTGGTCTAGAGGATTCTAAGAAAAAAATTTTATCAGAAGGCATTGGATTAATAATCCATCCCAAAAATGATAATGCACGGGCAACCTTAAATAATTTAGGGCAACGACAGGCTATTCTTCATGATGTTTCTGTACTAGTAGGTAGTAAGCTTGAGACAGGGGAGCCCGATTGGACACCTTTAATGCGCAAAGATATTGATACAGGAAAATTAGCTCTGTACATTCTGCCCAATGAAAAGGATGTTGAATGTGTAATACAGGCTGTTTATCAGACTCCCATTTTGGAAAGTGCTGTACAAAAGCCATTAGAGAGCAAAATAGGCCGGAAGGCTGCAGACTAATCACGGAGGAAAGCATGGAAATTGCTATTAAGGAACAAATCTTAGCTGTTGTTACTGAATATCCGGAAAAGGTTCAGGGTAATTTTGGAATATTTATTACTAAAAATGATCAGGAAACACAGCATCTTGCTCTATTATTAAGCAGGATATTAAAAGCTATGGTTCATGATTTAGAAAATGGAGTATATATAATTGTTAAGCATTAACCTGGAGGGAAAGAATTGCATATTATTTATAATTGTTATGGAGGTTCCCATTCTTCTGTAACAGCAGCTTCTATTCATGCAGGCTTACTAAAAGACAATGTAGTCCCTACTAGTTCCCAATTGTTAAAATTACCATACTATGATAAACAGGTAGCTAAAGATCATGGACTAATTAGATATATGGGTGAAGATGAATATAAAAATAAAATATATATTACAAGTAAACATAATTTAGGAAGCAATTATGAAACGATAATGCGCAGCTTAGCTTGTATCATGGAGATATCTAATGAAAAGCTTGTTTTTGTTGATACTATGCCCTATGTAAATTGGCTGATGGTAATAGGAGGATTTTTATCTCGACGATTAGGGATTGTTTTTTTAGGAAGACCTATTGTCATTAAGGGTACCCAAATATCTTTTTTAAAGTTTACTCATCTGGTAAATATTATTAAGATAAAATACGGCAGGTTAAATTTAGAATGCCAATAGTTTATTTGTGTTCTACAGGTACTTATTCCTCTATAGTGGCTGCTAATTTACATATTGGAAGAATAGATGAACAATGTAAAGTTCAAGACATTATAAGCCTTCCTCATTTTGGAGAGTTTATTAATAGGACAGGGATATTTCTATTTATTGGTGAGGACTCTAAAGGAGATATGGTATATACTCTTGGAACAGGCTGTGAAGCTCAATTAATAAAAAAGTCTGCTTTAGATTTAGCAAAAATAATGGGTTATCAATTAGACCATACTAAGCTTATTGATATGTCTAATTATATTCCCAAATATTTAGGATGGTTCAATACTGTTTTTCATAAACAAAGGAGGATATATTTTGCCAAAAGACTTTATCGGCAACTGAAGACAATGGATAAAGAGGTTAGAAATTTTAAGGAGCAGGGCCGTTAAGGGTTCCTGCCTTTTTCTTGACTAGATATTGGGAATAATAGATAATGATTAAGAAACGCGAAATGGAATTGGAGTGAAATGATGGTAAAAGCTGTTATTGCAGAGGTTCTTCCTAATTCTTTAGCTGCGGAAATAGGTTTAGAGCCAGGAGATAAAATTATTAAAGTAAATAATAAACCACCTGAGGATTTGATTCATTTCCAATATTTATGGGCAGATGAAGAAATTGAGTTATTAGTAGAAAAACAGGACGGGGAGATATTTTTTGAAATTGAAAAGGAATATGACGAAACTCTAGGAGTTGTTTTTGAACAGGCCGTTTTTGATAAAATTCGCCACTGTCAAAATAAATGTTTGTTTTGCTTTATTGAGCAAATGGCCCCTGCTATGCGGCCTTCCTTATATGAAAAGGATGATGATTATAGACTTTCTTTTTTGCAAGGAAATTTCATTACATTAACAAACATGAAAAAAGGTGATTTTGACAGAATAAAAGAATATCACCTAAGTCCATTGTATGTATCAGTCCATACAACTAACCCATCATTAAGACAAACAATACTTGACAATCCCCATGCCGACAAAATTATGGAGCAGCTAAAAAGTTTGGTAGAACTAGGGATAAGAGTTCATACTCAAGTAGTCTTATGCCCTGGGATAAATGATGGTGAATATTTAGAAAGAACCATTGATGACTTGAGTCCTTTATGGCCAGGTATACAATCATTAGCTATAGTCCCTGTAGGTGTAACTAACTTTAGAAAAAACCTGGAAAGATTCCCTTCTTTTTCTAAAGGCTATGCTCAAAAGTTGGTAAACATGGTTTCAGAAAAACAAAGCTACTTTAGAAATAAAATCGGTAATTCTTTTGTTTATTTAGGTGATGAAATATATCTTCAGGCTCAAACATATTTCCCCCCATCTAAGCATTATGACGACTTTCCCCAAATAGAAAACGGAGTAGGTGTTAGCCGAATATTTCTCGATGATTTTTTTAAAAATAAAAACAACCTGCCTGCTAGTATTAAAAAACAGCGTTATATTATTGCAACTAGCAAGTTAGGTAAAAAGGTGTTAGAACCTATTATCTTTTACTTAAAAAAAATCGAAGGTTTGGAAATAGATATAAAAGTCATAGAAAATGTATTTTTCGGATCTAGGGTAACAGTAAATGGTCTTTTAACAGGACAAGACTTACTAGAAGGGCTAAAAGACATTACGCCCGATTCACAAGTATTAATTTCTGAGATTATGCTAAAAAAAGGGGAAGGGATTTTTCTGGATGGCTTAACCCCCGAAGACGTAGGACAAAAACTAGGGATAAAAATTATTGTTGTTAAAAATAACGCACAATCTTTAATTAATTGTATTATAAGTCGAAATTTTTAGGGTATTAAAGGAGTGAATGCGATATGAAACCGATAGTTGCTATAGTCGGCAGGCCCAATGTGGGTAAATCAACACTTTTTAATCGCTTAACCGGCGGAATGACCGCAATTATTGAAAATACACCTGGTGTTACAAGGGATAGATTATATAAAGATGCCCAGTGGCAGGAGTTTTCCTTTACAGTTATTGATACCGGCGGGATAGAAATTGGCACAGAAGATATTTTTTTGGAAAACATTAAAAAACAAGCACAAATTGCTATTGAGGAAGCAGATGTAATATTATTTATAGTTGACTATAAAACCGGAATTACTATTGATGACCAAGAAGTCGCTCAAATGTTAAGAAAAACGCAAAAGGATGTATTATTAGTTGTAAATAAAGTTGAAGATTATTCAGACCCTGCTGTCTTTTTTGATTTTTATCAGCTAGGTCTAGGTGAGCCATTTCCTATTTCGGCTATTCATGGAATGAATACCGGCGACTTATTAGATAAAATGGTTTCCCTCTTTCCAGAGGATACTACTGAACCATATGACCCTGATACCATTAAGTTCGCAGTAGTAGGCAGGCCTAATGTTGGAAAGTCATCCTTGGTAAATGTGCTTTTAGGGCAAGAAAGGGTGATAGTAAGCGATATCCCTGGGACAACCAGAGATGCTATAGACACACCTTTTAAACATAATGAACAAGAATATGTGATAATTGATACGGCTGGCATGCGGAGAAAAAACAAAATTTCCGACCCTACTGAGCGCTACAGTGTAGTTCGCTCATTACGGGCAATCGACCGTTGTGATGTTGTTTTAATGGTTATTAATGCTGTTGATGGAGTAATTGAACAGGATAAAAAAATTGCGGGATATGCTCTTGAGCAAGGCAAAGCCTGTATCTTGGTAATAAATAAATGGGATTTAGTCGCCAAAGATGATAAAACCTTAAACAGAGTTGAAAAAGAAATACGTAGTGAACTATTATTTTTACAGTTTGCACCTACAATTTTTGTTTCTGCTGTTACCAAACAAAGGGTTGTGAAAATATTAGATTTAGTGGATTTTGTGGCTCAACAGCATTCCCATAGAGTAAGCACCAGTATTTTAAACCAAGTAATTAGTGAAGCAGTACAACTTAATCCCCCTCCTTCTTATAAAGGGAAAAGACTAAAAATTCTTTTTGTTACTCAAACAGGTGTCAAACCACCTACCTTTGTTTTCTTCGTAAATGAACCAGATATAGTGCATTTTTCATATCAAAGATTCTTAGAAAATAAAATTAGAGAAAATTTTGGGTTTGAAGGAACACCTATTCGGTTTGTAATTAAAAAAAGAGATGAATAATGGGGGTTAGTCGGGAGATGGAGTGGTTTAAGGTAGGGATTTTTGGTTATTTGTTAGGGGCAATTCCCTTTGGATACTTAGCAGGAAAAATGTCCAAAATAGATATTAGGGAACATGGCAGTGGAAATATTGGTTTTACAAATGTTATGCGTGTTTTAGGTATAAAACCCGCAGCGGTTGTTTTATTTCTTGATGCTGCTAAAGGCTATATTTCCGCATGGTATGGTTATGCTATTGGTGGAGAGTCACTAGCTGTTTTAGGAGCCTTAGCTGCAATGAGTGGGCATACTTGGCCCTTTGCGCTGAGATTTAAAGGTGGACGGGGAGTGGCAACGGGTTTTGGTATTATCTTATTCTTTTCATATAAAATTACCCTTATTGCTCTTTTAATCTGGCTTTCAATAGTTTATTTAACCAGATATGTATCATTAGGATCAATAACATCTGCTGCTTTCGTTCTGGCAGCAATGATTTTAACAAGCAAATCATTGCCATATTTAATATTTTCTATAGTGGGAGCTACTCTAGTGATAGTTAGACATTATGAAAATATTAAAAGACTATTAAAAGGTCAGGAAAATAAAATCAGTTTTAAGGTAAGTGCTACAAAAGGAGGAGAAGGATGAAAAGTGTAGCAATTTTAGGGGCAGGTAGTTGGGGTACTGCATTAGCGATTACACTGGCGAAAAAAGGTATTAACGTGAAATTATGGTGTCGGAATACAGAACAGGCTGCTCAACTAGTTAAGTCAAAAGAAAATGTGAAATACTTACCAGGAGTAATCTTGCCCCATAATATTGAAATACTATCAGATATTAAAGAGACGGTACAGGGTATAAAATGTATTGTATTTGCCGTTCCTACCCACGGAATCAGAGAGATTCTTCAAGGGTTAAAACAATTAAGAGTATCAGATTCAATAATTGTCAATACCGCAAAAGGTGTGGAACCTGATACACTAATGAGATTGAGTGAAGTTTTTGAGGATGAAATTCCTGATATCACCAGAAGGTTTTGTGTTCTTTCTGGTCCCAGTCATGCAGAAGAAGTAGGAAGGGATATGCCAACTACTGTTGTAGCAGCTTCAAAGAATAGAGAAACTGCAGAGCTGGTGCAGGATATATTTATGACCCCCAAATTTAGAGTTTATACAAATCCTGATGTAGTTGGAGTTGAGATTGGCGGAGCTCTAAAAAATGTTATTGCTTTAGCAACAGGTATTTCTGATGGCTTAGGTTTTGGGGATAATACAAAAGCTGCATTAATTACCCGAGGTATGACTGAAATTGCACGATTAGGAGTAAAGATAGGGGCAAATCCTCTCACCTTTGCTGGTTTAACAGGCATTGGCGATTTGGTTGTTACCTGTACAAGTATGCACAGCAGAAACAGAAGAGCAGGAATAGCATTAGGTCAAGGTAAAGATTTAAATACTGTATTACGAGATATGGGTATGGTTGTGGAAGGGGTTCGTACAACAAAAGCTGTTGTTATGTTAGGGAAAAAGTTTGATGTGGAGTTACCCATATCATCTGAGGTATATAATGTGTTATTTAATGATAGTAATATTAAAGAAGGCGTAGTAAATTTAATGACTAGGATAAAAACTCACGAAATGGAAGAAATTATTGCAAATCAATATGATTGGTAATAAGAAAAGAAGTATGTTCATATGACTAAAAAAATGGCCAAAGGGCCATTTTTTTATTTTGTGCGGTAATAATCATATGGATAGGACATATATATAGTATTGTTAAAGAATGCCAAATCATTATTTATTTCATTATTTTTATGATTTTAAGGTCGAAAGCACAACTTAGGTATCTCGGTTTTTTCTTTGAAATAGTTATCATTAGTAGTCTTTGAACATTGCTTAAGGGGAGGGATGTCATAGGATTTTGTTTAGTTTTTTTATGGGATTAAATTATAAAGGGAGGGACAATGTTGAATGGAGAATTTTGATGTATTTCAAGATATTGCTAATCGAACAGGCGGTAATATATATATTTCCGCTGTAGGCCCTGTTAGAACAGGGAAATCCACATTTATTAAGCGTTTTATGGATTTACTAGTTTTGCCTAGAATTGCAGATGAATATGATAAAGAACGGACAACTGATTCACTTCCCCAAAGTGGTGCCGGCAAAACCATCATGACAACTGAACCTAAGTTTGTTCCTGATGAGGCTATTGATATTGAAGTCAGAGAAGGAATAAATGCAAAAATAAGATTAGTTGATTGTGTTGGTTATACAGTAGAGGGTGCCTTGGGTTATGCAGAAGCTGAAGGCCCTAGGATGGTAAGAACACCTTGGTCCGAGGATGCTATACCTTTCGAAGAAGCAGCTGAATTAGGGACTAGAAAAGTAATCACTGATCACTCTACTATCGGTTTAGTAATTACTACTGATGGGACAATAACTGATATTCCGAGAGATAACTATATAAATGCTGAACAAAGAGTGGTATCCGAATTAAAAGAATTAAATAAACCATTCATAGTTTTGTTGAATAGTAAGAATCCTGATTCAGGTGAAACATTAAATTTAGCCCGTACCTTAGAGGAAGAATATGATGTTCCTGTAATTCCCGTGAATGTTGCCAAGATGAATGAACCAGCTCTGATGCAAATATTAGAAGAAGTTTTATTTGAATTCCCAGTTACTGAAGTAAATATTAGTTTACCTAAATGGGTGGAAGAACTTGAAAATGAGCATTGGTTAAGGGCTCAATTTGAAGATGCAGTTCATTCCACAATAAGTGAAGTAAAAAGACTCAGAGATATTGACGGGACTATTGATAGTCTTGCAGCTTATGATTTTGTGAAGGATGTAGTTTTAGAAAATATGGATATGGGAACTGGTATCGCCCATATTGCCATGTCAGCAGACGATACACTTTTTTATAGGATATTTAAAGAAATTAGCGGTGTAAATGCAGACGGTCTGCACGACATTTTAAAAACTACAAAATTATTTTCAGAAGCTAAGCGGGAATATGATAAATTAGCAAGTGCACTAAGAGATGTCAATGAAAAAGGTTATGGAATGGTATCTCCTATATTATCGGAGATGAGATTAGAAGAACCTGAATTAATTAAAAAAGGCGGCAGCTTTGGAGTGAAATTAAAAGCTAGTGCTCCAACATTGCATATTATCAGGACGGAAACAACTACAGAAATAACTCCCCTAATGGGTTCTGAAAGACAATGTGAAGACCTGGTTCGGTATATGCTGGAAAAATTTGAAGAAAATCCAAAGTTGATTTGGCAGTATGATATTTTTGGAAAGTCATTACAGGATTTAGTTCGTGAAAATATTCAAGGCAAGTTACAAAAAATACCTGATAATGTGCAAGTTAAGCTTCAAGAGACTATAAAACGTATTATGAATGAAAACAGCGGAGGATTAATTTGTATAATAATTTAAAATCGGTCTTTAAGGCCGATTTTTTTTGGTCTTAAGCAAAGATTATTCTTGATTAAACATATTGACAAATAATATAAACATGCTATAATGTCTACCATACGAGGATTTATATCCATTCCAGAAGGACAAGGGTGGGGGTTTTTTTGTTTAGGACAGATAAAAATAAATTTTATATCATTAGTAAAGAAATATTACCGGAGGCCATTTTAAAAACAGCAAAGGTAAAGGAATTACTTGCAAAGAAAGAGGCGGAAACTGTTAATGAAGCGGTAGAGAAAATTGGTTTAAGTAGAAGTGCCTTTTATAAATACAGAGATGGAGTATTTCCGTTTTATGAAGCAAGTAAAGAAAAAATAATTACTGTTACTATTACGTTAGAGCATATGTCAGGCATCTTATCAAACTGCTTAAATGCCATTGCAGTTACCCAAGGGAACATTCTAACAATAAATCAGGGAATTCCTTTGCAGGGAGTTGCATATGCTACTGTTTCAATTGAAACAAGAGATATGGTCTCTAATATTGAAGAATTACTAGAGACTTTATACAAAATTCCCGGGGTATTAAAGGTCGAAATAATAGGCCAAAGTTAAGGGGTGTATTAATTGGAAAATAATAATATAAAGGTAGCTATACTTGGGTTAGGCACAGTAGGTTCAGGTGTATATAAATTATTAACCCAACAAAGTGAAGATTTTATTTGGAAGGTTGGCAGTAAACTAGAAATTAGCAAAGTGCTAGTTAACAATATCAATAAACAAAGGTCTTTAGCGGTTGATAAGGAAATTTTAACGGATAAGTGGCAGGAAATAATAGATGATCCAGAGATAAAAATTATTATTGAGGTTATGGGAGGAATTGAGCCGGCTAAATCCTATATATTACAGGCATTAAAAGTTGGTAAACATGTAGTTACCGCCAACAAAGACTTGTTAGCACAATATGGTAAAGAGCTTTTTGATACAGCTAATAGTCAAGCTTCTGATTTAGCTTTTGAAGCAAGTGTGGCTGGCGGCATACCAATAATCCGCCCATTAAAGCAGTGTTTAGCCGGGAATAAGATTGAAGAGATATTGGGGATTATTAATGGCACGACTAATTATATTTTAACTCAGATGACCTATGGGCAAGTGAGCTTTGAGTCAGCATTACAAGAAGCGCAAAGATTGGGATATGCTGAAGCTGATCCCACCTCTGATGTTGAAGGATATGATGCAGCAAGAAAATTAGCCATATTAGCATCTTTAGCCTTTCAAAGCAGAGTTACATTACAAGATGTTTATATCGAAGGAATAAGCAACTTAACCTTAGCAGATATTACATATGCCAGGGAACTTGGCTATGTTGTAAAATTAATTGCGGTAGCTAAACATTCAGAAGAAGGGATTGAAGCACGGGTTCACCCCATGTTTATACCTTATACCCATCCATTAGCGTCAGTGAATGATTCATTTAATGCAGTCTTTGTTAAAGGTAATGCGGTTGGGGAGGCAATGTTTTATGGGCGTGGTGCAGGAGAACTGCCAACGGCTAGTGCAATATTAGGTGATGTAATAGATGTAGCTAGGAATATTGTCAATAATTGTACCGGTCGTATTGCCTGTACATGTTTCTACCAAAGTAATCACAAGAACATTGGAGAAATAAATACTAAATATTATTTGCGTTTGCAGGTTAAGGACAAGCCTGGTGTATTAGCTAGTATTGCTGGGGTATTTGGCAATCATGACGTAAGCTTAGCTACGGTAATTCAAAAGCACCGTAATGAAAACATGGCAGAGATTGTTGTAATCACAGATTACGTTAAGGAAAAGCATATGAATGATGCCTTGCAAATTATCAGAGGATTATCAATTGTTGCTGAAGTTTCTGCACAGATTAGAGTATATTCAAATGATTAAAGCATAGATATACAGAAGGGTTGGAGAATAAGATGCTCTTAAAAGTACCGGCAACTAGTGCAAATTTAGGTCCAGGCTTTGATTGTATTGGTATGGCATTGAATTTGTATAATTATATCGAATATGAATTTTTGGAAAAAGAAGGCTATTTATCCTTAGAAATAAGTGGCGAAGGAGCAGATAGTTTAGCAAAAGATAAATCAAACCTAGTTTATCGGGCATTCTCTAGGGCATTTATCCTAAATAATCAAAAAGTTCCTGGAATAAAACTGAAACTTATTAATAATATACCTTTAGCCAGAGGATTAGGTAGTAGTTCTGCAGCAATTATTGGAGGATTGATGGTCGCAAACTGCCAATTAAATAAGAGGCTTAATGATGATCAGTTACTTGACTTGGCAATGGAATTTGAAGACCATCCTGATAATATTGCTCCTGCTTTATTGGGAGGTATTGTACTTTGTACTTTAAATAATGGAAAATATTATTATCAAAAGATGAATCCTCCTAACCCATTGTGTTGTTCAATTTTAATTCCCGATTTCCAATTATCGACTAAAATGGCCCGGGAAGTTTTACCTGACGTCATTCCTTTAAAGGATGCTGTTTTTAATGTAGGAAAAATGGGATTTTTTATAAACGCAATAAATACAGGCAATTTAGAATTATTAAAACTAGCAATTGACGATAAATTACACCAACCATATCGGAGCCGGCTAATACCTGGATTACCTGAATTATTTGCCAAAGCAACAAAATCCAAAATAATATTAGGTATTGCAATAAGTGGTGCCGGTCCTTCTGTTATTATTTTTCATAAAAAAGAGGATACCGATTCATTAGGACAACTACAGGAGGTTTTGTTGCAACACGGTACTGCTGCAAAACTAATAAATCTTAAACCCATAGTTGAAGGTGCACAAGTGTTATAATCAAAGGAGGATACCATGGCTCTTATAGTTCAAAAATATGGTGGTAGTTCAGTTGCTAATGTAGAAAGAATCAAAAATGTTGCTTTAAATATATCTAAGGCATACTCAAAGGGCAATAAACTTGTTATTGTTGTTTCAGCAGCAGGGGATACAACAGATGAATTGATTTCATTGTCAAAAAAGGTTAATCCAAAACCTTCTAATAGAGAAATGGATATGCTCTTAGCAACAGGAGAACAGGTATCTATCGCTTTACTAGCAATGGCACTTGAAGCAATTGAGATACCGGTAATTTCTTTTACTGGGCTGCAAGTAGGAATTATAACTGATAACGTTCATACAAAAGCAAGAATTAAAGAGATTAAGACTAATAGAATGGAAGAAGAACTTGAAAAAAATAAAGTGATAATTGTTGCCGGGTTTCAAGGAAAAACAAATGAGGATGAAATTACTACCTTAGGCAGGGGTGGTTCGGATACAACAGCAGTCGCTCTAGCTGCAGCACTTAAAGCTGATTTGTGTGAAATATATACTGATGTAGAAGGTGTATTTACAGCCGACCCTAGGCTTGTAAAGACCGCTAGTAAATTAAATGCAATATCATATGATGAGATGCTGGAATTAGCCAGCTTAGGAGCTAAGGTTTTACATCCTCGTTCTGTAGAACTAGCTAAATTATATAAAGTTCCTTTATGTGTTAGATCAAGCTTTGTTAATAAGGAGGGAACAATAGTAGTGGAAAATGAACTAATGGAAAAAGAATTAGTAGTTACTGGTCTTGCCCATGATCTAAATGTTGCGAAAATAGGACTATTTGATGTTCCGGATCAGCCTGGTGTGGCAAGCAATTTATTTAATGCTTTAGCTAGAGCAAATATAAATGTTGATATGATTGTTCAAAGTGCTATGAGAAATAATATTAATGATATCGCTTTTACAATACCTAAAGATGACTTAGATAAAGCCTTGGAGATTGTAAAAAAAGCAGGTCAAGAAATTGGCACCTCTGATATCGTTTTTGCTGATGATGTTGCAAAAGTATCAATTGTAGGTGCTGGAATGATCTCTTCTCCTGGTGTAGCGGCAAAAATGTTTGCTATTTTAGCTCAACAAAAAATAAACCTGGAAATGATAAGTACTTCTGAGATTAAAGTTTCTTGTATTATTAAAATTACTGATGTCAATAATGCCCTAAATGCACTACATGATGGCTTTGAATTGGATAAAATTATAGTTAAATCAGATGACCAATGCTTAGCGTAAATATTGACAGAAGCTAATAATTTTGATATGATATTCTTTGTCAGTCAGTCGGGGCGTGGCTCAGCTTGGTAGAGCGCTACCTTGGGGTGGTAGAGGTCGCATGTTCAAATCATGTCGCTCCGACCATATGGATATCAAGGGTTTGCAGTAAATGCAGACCCTTTATTTTTTGCCCATTTACTGCAACCGTACTGCAACCACATTTTTTATATGGATTTTTTCTTTAAAAATTCGTTAATTTTCCCAGCTGCATTTTGTTTTAGATCTAATGATACGTGAGTGTAAATAAGTCCTCGGATTTTTTTGAATGGAAAAAATACCAGCTGTATCCCTAGGCATTTTGCTAACTCAAAGGGGTCGCGGGTGGTGTATTTATTAGTTAGATTGTTTGCAGCATCTATTATGTATTTCATAGGTTTTTACACCTCTTATTTAACTCTTTTGATAATAAATTCCTCGTGTTTTTGCACTTCTTGCTCGATTCTGTCAAGCTTCTGACTATTCTGCATATAGCCATCAAAGAGAGCTTGGAGTTTTTCACCGTGATTATATTCAACTCGGGCGAGGTTTTGTTCTAATCTCCTAATATCACCTTTTAATTCTTGAAAGTCATCCTTAGTTGCCATATTAGAATTTGTTTCTTGACGGAAGTCGTTCATTTCTTTTTTGAAGCCCGTAAATTCCAGATACATTTTTTCCATTAAATCATACATTTTATTTTCCATGGTGTTTTTCTCCTACTTTCTTTTATTGATTTGTTTCCAGGCTACCTTTATAAATTCCAGCAAATCTTCCTTAATTACCAATTGCTTGTTGGGACACACCTACAATTTTTGCTATATCGGATTGACTTAAGCTTTTTTCACTTCTTAATTCTCTTAATCTTTTCGCTAACATTTTCAACCACCTTCCAAAATAAGTATACAACATACTGTTGGTTTAAATAAATAGGTACAACAAAATGTGTAATCATATATTGGCAACAACAAAAAGTTGTAGTGTAGTAATAATACACTACAACTTTTTGTATTAATAGAGAAAATACTTTCGAAACAGAACTATGTTGTTAAATTAAAGGATGAACTTTTAGTCGGGCCTTTGGCCCGTTTCTTTGTTATCTAGTTGCAAAGTATGGTTTATTAATTTCTCTATATAATAATTAATCTTGCATATAGTAAATGTGTAATGAATGTAAGGCTATTTTTTTGAAAACTTTTATGATAAAATTAATTTCTATGAATAGGAATTATTTTTTTGCAGGAATTTTAGTTCCTGACAAGAAATATATATTGGTTATTAATAAATAGGGAGGGCTTTTATGAATAACACAAAAGCTTTAGATCTGGAAATATCACTTATTTTAGCCCGTATCTATAAAAATCTAAAATTAAAATCTGGCATGAGTACAGATATTCTAGATATAAGCTTCTCTAAGCTGGATATGACCTTTTATCCTTATTTAGCTTTATTGGCATCTCAAGGCCCTAAAGGTATTACAAAGAAAAATAGAACGCTAGCAGTGTTTTCCCAAATTATGTATTTATCTACAGAGATCCATAATCAAATTCCTGAAGATAGCACTAAAAATGAATTTACAAACAAAGTTCAACTACCAATCTTAGTCGGTGATTTGCTCTATAGCAAATTTTATGAGATTTTATGTACTGAGGACTGTTTTGAGTACTTGGATTATTATACTGAATATGTTTCTCAATTAAATCTTAAATGGATAGATTATTTGAATCATAAAGTTTCAATTGAGGATATTTCCTCCTGTTGGTATGGGGAGTTAGGAAGCATGATTATGGAATTAACCGCAAAAGCCAGCAGTTTTAATGGTTATTGGGTGAAAATTATTAAAAGATATGGTTTTGGTTTAGGAAACTTATTTGGAGCATATAAACTAGATCTTAGTGCACATGAAATAAATAAAAGCTGGAATACTGTACAGGAGGCTATAAATTTGATGCCGCCAGGAGAGATAAAGGATAACTTAAGTTCATTTGCTCAAAATCTTTATAATAGCCTTTTCCGAAATATTGTTTTAAATGAATTTGTTCTTTCTGCTGCGGCAGATAGATAATATAAGTTTTTTATGCTTATAGTGGGTGAAAATATGAGAAAAATCTTAGACTTTAATGAAATAAAAAGAGACTTGGTAAATGTAGAAAATTTTTTGGCAAAATTTATCAATTTTTCTAATCCAGAGTTGAGAAATAGTGCTCTACACATACTGAAGGCTGGTGGAAAAAGAATTAGGCCGGCTTTTGTATTATTGTCAGGTAAAGTATATGGTACTACGAATAATGATTTGATTCCCTTAGCAGCGGCGGTAGAGCTTATTCATATGGCTACTTTAGTACACGATGATGTTATCGATAAAGCTGATACCAGAAGAGGTGAACCCACTATTCGGGTTCTATGGGGTAATAAGTTTTCTCTGCACTGTGGAGATTATTTATTTGCCCACGCCATCAAATTAATCAACCCGGAAAAAAATAAACAGATTGCAAATGTTCTTGCTAGAATAAGTGTTGAAATGTGTCAAGGTGAAATTCAACAGCTACTATCAGCTTTTGATACTAATCAATCAGTTAAAGATTATTTTTTTCGAATAAAAAGGAAAACTGCATTATTAATTGCGGCAAGTTGTAAAATAGGAGCAATTGCATCACAGGCTTCTTTAGAAGCTATTGATGCACTTTATAAATATGGATATTATTTAGGGATGGCCTTTCAAATTAAAGACGATGTACTGGATATGCAGGGTGATAGCAGTGTTATAGGTAAACCTGCAGGAAGTGATTTAGCCCAGGGTATAATTACTTTACCTACTATTTTTGCATTGCAAAACACTAACCAAGATAGTATAAAACTGCGTAAATTAATCGATAATCGGTTTCCAATGGGTAGTCACGATTTACAAGAAGCAGTGAAAATTGTAAATGCAAGTGGTAGTCTTGGAAAATCCTTATCAATATCAAGCAAGCTTATAACTAAAGCAAAAAATCAACTGGATTTATTACCAAATTGCCCTACAAAGAAAAGCTTAGCAAAAATAGCTGATTATATTAATGAAAGGGATTTTTAAAATGGGCTTTAGTTATCCTATTTCTTTAAATATAACTCGCAAAAAATGCATAGTTATCGGTGGAGGCAAAATTGCTTTGCGCAAAATCAATTCCCTATTAGAGGCAGGCGCAGTGGTTTTTCTTATAAGTCCTAAAATATCAGATGAAATAAGGCGTCTAGTTAATGAAAATCTAATTCAATGGATTGAAAAAGAATATAACTCCGAACTTGTAAATGATAGCTTTTTAGTTATTGCTGCCACAAATATTAGAGAGGTAAATCAAGAAATTGCAAATTTCTGTCATGCTGCAAACATCTTAGTTAATGTTGTTGATAGCCCAAACGATAGTAGTTTTATTGTTAACTCATATTTAAAACAGGGTGATTTGACCCTGGCTATATCAACTAATGGAAAAAGCCCTGCTTTATCACATAAAATTAGAGAAGATTTAACAGTATTGTTTGGTCCCGAATATGCCGTCCTCCTAGACTTACTGGCTGAAGTTAGAGGAATGGCTAAAAAAAATATAGAAGATGAAGTAAAAAGAAACAAATTTTTTAGAGAAATTGTGAGGACTGATATCTTACAGATTATTAAAGAATATGGTATAGAGGAAGCGCGGGAAAGGGTGAAAAAATGTTTGTTATCTTATTAGGGATAAATCATAGAACTGCTCCTATAGAAATTAGAGAAAAACTAGCGATGTCTAAACCCCAAATAAAGACCAAAGCTTCTGAATTAAAAAATTTACTAGAAGTTAATGGAATTGTAGTTTTATCAACTTGTAATAGAACCGAGTTTTATATAGCCACTAAGGATGCAGATTTAGGCAAAAAATCCTTAATAGATTTTGTTGCTAATTATGGTAACTGCTCTCCAAAAACACTAAAACAATATATATATTTAAAAGAATGCCATAATGCAGTCCATCATTTATTTCGTGTTTCAGCAGGGTTGGATTCAATGATTTTAGGTGAAACTCAAATACTTGGTCAGGTTCAAGATGCTTATGAATATGCTCTTGAGTTTAAGATTTCTAATAATGTATTAAATACTCTCTTCCAAAATGCTATTTCAGCAGGCAAAAGAGTACGTACGGAAACCCTAATTGACCGCCATGCTGTTTCTGTTAGTTCCGCAGCAGTCGAATTAGCTAAGCAGATTTTTGGAAATTTACAAGGGCGTTCTGTACTTATTTTAGGTGCAGGCGAAACTAGTGAATTGACTGCTCGGCATTTGGTCGCTAATGGGGTATCTACAGTAATAGTAGCAAACCGAACCTTTGAAAGGGCTAATCTATTAGCACAGGAATTTGGTGGAGAGGCTATACGCTTGGATGATTTCCCCAGTTATCTAACAAAAGCAGATATAGTAATAAGCTGCACAGCTGCTCCAAAGTATATTGTTGATGCCAAAGATTTACTGCCTTTTATCGATGAGAGAAAGGATAAACCTATTTTATTTGTTGATATTGCAGTGCCAAGGGATATTAATCCTGATGTCTGTACCCTTTCTAATGTTGCTCTCTATGATGTAGATGACCTGCAAAATGTTGTTCAGCAAAACCTAGCTGGGAGAAAAAAAGAAGCAGTTAAAGCGGAGTTAATAATAAATGATGAACTGGATAAGTTTTTCCACTGGTTAGATACTTTGGTTGTAATACCTACTATTATTGCACTTAAAGAACAAGGTGAATATATCAAAGCAAAAGAAACAGAAAGGGTATTGCGTAAATTAAGTCATCTATCGGAAAAAGAAAAAAATACTATAAAATCAATGGCTAATTTGATTGTTAATCAATTATTGCATAACCCTATTACTAACTTAAAAGAACACGCCCATGGGGAAAAAGGTGCTATTTATGCGGAAGCCATCCAAAAACTTTTTAAACTTGAAGATACTGAAAATAACGATGATAAGGAGAACCTAATATGACTCCAAAGATCATTAAGGTTGGCACAAGACAAAGTCAGCTTGCAATGTGGCAAACAAATAATGTGGTGGGTATCTTAAAGGAAAAATGGCCCCAATATAATTTTGAAATAGTTCCAATAAAAACTAAAGGTGACAAAATATTAGATGTGGCCCTTGCCAAAATTGGCGATAAGGGCCTTTTTACCAAAGAATTGGAAGTAGCAATATTAAGTGGTGAAATTGATTTTGCTGTCCATAGCATGAAGGATTTACCTACAGTGATACCGGATGGATTGATGCTTGCAGCTATGACACCACGGCATGATCCTAGAGATGTGTTGATTTCTAAAAACAACTATACCTTTAAAGAACTCCCGCAAGGGGCTAAAGTGGGCACTAGCAGTTTGCGCAGAAAAGCTCAGCTGCTTAATGTTCGTCCTGACCTTGTGATACTTGATTTAAGAGGTAACATTAATACCCGCTTGGAAAAGATGAATAGTAATACCTATGATGCCATAATTTTGGCGGCAGCAGGTGTAGAACGGTTAGGATGGCAGGATAAAATAGCCGATAAGCTAGATTATGAAATATGCCTGCCTGCGGTTGGACAGGGTTCTATAGGGATAGAAATTCGTTCTAATGATGAAGAAGTCTATACTATAGTCCAAACAGCTAATGATAAAATTACAGAGCTTTCGATAATTGCAGAAAGGGCTCTTTTAAAATCCCTAGAAGGTGGCTGTCAAATTCCTATCGGTGCTTTTGGGGAAATAACAAATAATCAGTTAAAGCTTACTGCTATTGTCGGAAGTATAGACGGAAAAGTAGTTATTCGTGATAGTTTTTCCGATGAATGTGATAATGCAGAAAAAATTGGTGTCCATCTGGCTAATCTATTAAAAGAAAAAGGCGCCAATACCATATTAAATGAAATAAGGCAGGAGATTAACTTATGAAAACAGGAAAAGTATTTCTAATCGGAGCAGGTCCTGGTGATGTTAAATTAATTACTCTTAAAGGGTTAGAATGTATAAAAAAAGCGGATGTAATTGTTTATGATAGATTAGCCAACCCGCGGCTTTTAGCCCATAAAATGCCAAAAGCTCAATTAATCTATGTAGGGAAATCCCCAGATAGACATACATTAACCCAGGATGAAATAAATAAGGTTATAGTTAAAGAAGCCCTAGAGGGTAAAATAGTTGCTAGGCTAAAGGGTGGTGACCCTTTTGTTTTTGGAAGAGGTGGGGAGGAAGCTGAGGTTTTACTAGAGTCTGGAATTCCTTTCGAAATTATCCCGGGAATTACTTCTGCCATTTCGGTACCAGCTTATGCCGGTATTCCAGTAACCCACAGGGATTTCACCTCGACTTTAACAATTATTACCGGAAATGAAGACCCTACCAAAGAAGATACAAACATAAATTGGGACAAACTGGGGCAAGACCCTGGTACCTTAATTTTTTTGATGGGAGTAGGGAATTTACCAAAAATTGTAGAACAACTAGTAAAGAATGGTAAAACCAAAAATACTCCTGTGGCACTAATTAGGTGGGGAACCCGACCTGAACAACAGGTAGTGACAGGAACCCTAAATAATATTGTTGAAGAAGTAACTAGAGCTGGTCTAGAATCACCCGCTATTATTATAGTAGGGGATGTAGTTAAATTAAGAAATAAGTTAAAATGGTTTGAAAATAAGCCTTTCTTTGGAAAAAGAATCTTGGTTACCCGTTCTAGGGAACAAGCCTCAGACCTTTCTGAAAAAATAGAAGATTTAGGTGGGGAGGCTTGGGAATATCCTACCATAGTAATTGAAGAACCTTTAGATTTTGCTCCTTTAGATCGCGCAATTTCAAATGCCACTGAATATGACTGGATTATATTTACCAGTGTCAATGGTGTTAAAGCATTTTTTAATCGAATGGCAAAGTTGAAAATTGATATCAGAAAATTGGGTAATGTTAGATTTTGTGCAATTGGCCCTAAAACTAAAGAAGCTATAGAAGAAAAGGGACTTTTAGTAGAATATGTTCCTGAGGTTTTTAGGGCAGAAGCTATTGTAGATGGTTTAAAAAATACACTGCAATCGGGTCAAAAGATTCTTTTACCCCGTGCTGACCTAGCAAGGCCTGTACTTCTAGATAGTTTGCAGGAGTTAAATTTACAAGTTGATGAAGCAATAGCCTATAGGACCGTTAATAATACTGAGGACAGTAAAGAGCTGTTAGAAAAAATTATAAATAAAGAAATAAATGTAATTACATTTACCAGTTCCTCGACTGTAAAAAATTTTATTGAGCTCTTAGAAGGCAATAACGCCGAAGAACTATTAAAAGGAATTACTGTTGCTTGTATAGGACCTATTACTGCGGAAACTGCCCAGGAAATGGGATTAAAAGTTAATATAACAGCGGAAAAATATACAATAGATGGTTTAATTTCTGCTCTTCTCAATTATTTTAAGAATTAGGGGAGGATTGGTCTTTATGGGATTTCCCATTACACGGATGCGGCGTTTAAGAAAATCACCTGTGATTAGAGATGCCCTTAGTGAGGTTAATGTTTCATTAAATGATTTAATTTACCCCATGTTTGTAATAGAAGGCAAAAATATCCGAAATCCTGTCATGTCCATGCCAGGGGTTTATCAGTGTTCCCCGGATATCTTACTAACTGAAATAGAAAAGGCTATTAAAATAGGTATTAAGGCTATTATCCTATTTGGTATTCCTGAGATAAAAGATGCTGTGGGAAGCAGTGCTTATGCCCAAGATGGCATTATTCAGCAAACTATTTTAAAAATTAAAAAAGCCTTTCCAGAATTATTACTTATAACAGATGTGTGTTTATGTGAATATACTGACCACGGTCACTGCGGATTAATAAAAGAAAATAAGATAGTTAATGACTCTACTTTAGAGCTACTTGCTAAAACTGCTTTAACCCATGCCCAGGCCGGGGCTGATATTGTAGCTCCCTCTGATATGATGGATGGTCGGGTAGCTGCAATTAGAAAAGTGCTGGACGGCTCAGGTTTCGATGAGACACTTATTATGGCGTATTCTGTTAAATATGCATCAGCTTTCTATGGACCCTTTAGAGATGCCGCTGGTTCAGCTCCTCAATTTGGGGATAGAGGAACTTATCAAATGGACCCTAGATCCAGCATTAAACAGGCAGTCCAAGAAGCAGCATTAGATATAGAAGAGGGAGCAGATATTGTCATAGTAAAACCTGCCTTAGCTTACATGGATATCATAAAAACCATTAGTAATACTTTTAATTGTCCGATTACCAGCTATAATGTCAGCGGTGAATATGCAATGGTTAAGGCAGCGGCAGAAAAAGGATGGATTGATGAAAAAAGGGTTGTTTTAGAATTGATGACAGGATTTAAAAGGGCAGGGAGTAATCTAATAATAACTTATCATGCCTTAGATATAGCCGCTTGGCTTCAGGAGGTTTAATTGATGATTATTTCATGGAATACAACCAACCAATGCAACATGTATTGTAAGCACTGCTACCGTGATGCCGGGGTAAAAGCAAGTGAAGAATTATCGACAGAAGAGGGTAAAAACTTAATTACAGAAATTAAAAAAGCCGGCTTCAAAATTATGATTTTTAGTGGCGGTGAACCCCTAATGCGACCAGATATCTTTGAGCTGGTTGAGCATGCTGGTAAATTAGGTTTACGTCCGGTATTTGGTACAAATGGTACTCTAATTACCAGGGATGTTGCTAGAAAACTCAAAGAACTAGGTGTTATGGGGATGGGAATTAGCTTAGACAGCTTAGATCCAACCAAACATAATGAGCTTAGGTGCTACCCAGGTGGCTTTGAACAAGCTGTGCAGGGAATGGAGAATTGTCTGCACGAGAAATTGCCTTTTCAGATTCATACAACGGTCATGGGCTGGAATAAAGATGAGATTTTAGATATTACTGATTTTGCCGTAGAAAAAGGTGCTGTAGCCCACCATTTCTTTTTCCTCGTTCCCACAGGCAGAGGTGCTAATATTGAAACAGAATCATTAAGAGCCAAGGAGTATGAGGATACATTAACAAAAATAATGGAAAAACAGAAACACGTAGCTATTGAGCTTAAACCTACATGTGCACCACAATTTATACGGATTGCCAAAGAGATGGGAATGGAATTAAGGTTTCAAAGAGGTTGTCTAGCGGGAACATCCTATTGTATCATTAGTCCAACTGGAAATGTTCAGCCCTGTGCATATTTAGATTTACCTATAGGTAATGTAAAGGAGACACCTTTTAGTCAACTTTGGGCGGAAAGTGAAGTATTTAAAAACCTACGGACCTTAGATTATAAGGGTGGATGTGGAACATGCAAATATAAACTTGCCTGTAGTGGCTGCAGAGCCCGGGCAGCCTTTTATAATGAAGGTGATTACATGGCTGAAGAGCCATGGTGTTTGTATCATGGACGACAAGGATTTTAATAAAAGGAGGGGATTAAGTGCATAAAGGTTTTATTAAATCCCAGAATCTTTATCAGGAGGCAATAAAATTTATTCCAGGAGGAGTTAACAGTCCTGTTAGGGCCTTCAAATCAGTTGGTGAACATCCGGTCTTTATTGATTATGGTTATGGCTCTAGACTGGTAGATGTAGACGGAAATGAATATATAGATTATGTTGGTTCCTGGGGTCCATTGATTCTTGGACACAGACATCCTAAAGTTATTGATGCTCTACAGAACTGCTTGAATATAGGAACAAGTTTCGGAGCTCCAACGGAAATTGAAACGGAAATGGCTAAATTTATTATTAATGCAGTACCCTCAGTTGAAATGGTAAGAATGGTTAACTCTGGTACAGAGGCGACGATGAGTGCTTTAAGATTAGCTAGAGCTTATACCAAAAGAGACAAAATTCTTAAATTTGAAGGCTGTTATCATGGTCATGCTGATCCTCTTTTGATAAAAGCTGGTTCCGGAGCACTTACATTAGGTGTCCCATCAAGCCCGGGTGTACCCCTAAGTATTGCCGGCGGAACCCTTACGGCAAGTTATAATGATTTAGAACAGGTGAAAGCCATTTTCAGAGAAAATGGAGAGCAGATTGCCGCGGTAATCCTTGAACCTGTACCTGGCAATATGGGTCTTATTCTCCCTGAAGCAGGATTTTTAGAAGGATTACATAGTCTTACCCAGGAATACGGTGCCTTATTGATATTTGATGAAGTAATGAGCGGTTTTCGGTTAGCTTTAGGTGGTGCTCAAGCTTTATATAATATTATGCCGGATTTAACCTGTTTCGGAAAAATAATCGGTGGCGGTTTACCTGTTGGAGCATATGGCGGACGCAAAGAAATAATGGAACTTATTGCTCCACAAGGCCCTGTATATCAAGCAGGAACCCTCTCCGGAAACCCCTTAGCCATGACTGCAGGTTTATCCACTTTACGAGAATTACAAGATCCTAAAACATACGAAAAGCTGGATTACCTCGGTACCAAATTGGCAGAGGGGCTAAAAAAAGCAGCAAACAATTCAGGGGTAGAAATATCTGTTAACAATAGAGGCTCCATGGCTTCGTGTTTCTTTACTACAGAAAAAGTAAGGGATTATAGATCAGCCACTTCTTGTAACTTAAATAAATTTAAGGCATTTTTCCAGTCAATGCTTTCTCAGGGAATATATCTTGCCCCTTCTCAGTTTGAGGCATCATTTATCTCATTGGCTCATACGGAAGAAGATATCGACGAAACTATTGAGGCTAGTGAAATAGCTTTTAGTACAACTAAAAATATTGACTGAGCACTTAGTATTTACTAAGTGCTTTTTTTGTTTTCTTTTTAAAGGGTAATTGAAATAATTATAGAAATAAATATATTGGCAATTTAAGAAAAGGGGAGAAGAGTTTGGATAAATATGATATTTTCTTAAATGACTTGAATAAGCATTTAGATTTAGATTTGCATGGGTATAAAAGACCCCAAATGGAGCGCAGGATAAATAGTTTAATGCGAACATTACAGATTGATACCTATGATAGCTTTATTAAGAAAATGAGGGAAGAACAATTAATTTTTAATCGTTTTCTTGACCATCTTACGATAAATGTTTCGGAATTTTTCAGAAATCAATCTCAATGGGATATATTAAAGGAAAAAATATTACCAGTTCTTTTTTTAAATAATAAAAATATTAAAATATGGAGTGCCGGTTGTTCAACTGGAGAAGAGCCATATACTTTAGCTATGATTTTGGAACAATATTACTCAGGTAATTATTCAATTTTGGCAACTGATTTTGATATAAGAGTATTGAATAAAGGAATTGAAGGAATATATTCTCCTAAAGATATAAGTGGCATTCCTGAGGAATATTTAAAAAAGTATACCCTAAATCAGAATGGAAGCTTTCGGGTAATAGACAACATAAAGAGAGCTATTACTTTTAAGAAACACAATTTATTAAAAGACTCTTTTGATACTAATTTTGATTTAATTTTATGTAGAAATGTAGTAATATATTTCACCGAAGAAACAAAAAATCAATTATACCGTAAATTTTTTAATTCTCTCCGTACTAAAGGTGTTTTATTTACCGGGAGTACAGAACAAATAATTCAGGCTAGAGAAATAGGATTTAATTCCATGGCTATTTTCTTTTATCAAAAGCCTTAAGGAGGATCTCATGCCAATAATAGAAGTTAATAATTTTTTACCAGTTATTCATAGTGACTCATTTATTGCAAGTAATGCATATTTGATAGGTGAGGTAACGATAAATCAGGGTGCAAGTATTTGGTTTAATACCGTCTTAAGAGGAGATTTAGAAAAGATAATTATTGGTGAAAATAGTAATATTCAAGATGGTACAATAATACATTCTGATGCAGGTCTTCCTACAATAGTTGGTAATTATGTTACAGTTGGCCACGGAGCGATTCTGCATGCTTGTAAAATAAATGATAAGGCACTTATTGGAATGGGGGCAATTATTCTAGACGGTGCAGAGATTGGGGAAGGAGCAATAGTTGCTGCCGGTGCTGTTGTCACAGCTGGTACCAAGGTTCCGCCAAACACTCTTGTTGCAGGGACTCCTGCCAAAGCTGTTAAGGTATTGGACCCTAAGGCCCAGGAGGAAAAAGTTAAACATGCCTTAAGTTATAAAAGCCTATGGGAAGAGAAATATAAAAAATAATATTAACTATATTTAGCCTTGGAAGCTGCTTGCTGACCTTCCGGGGTTTTATTTTATATTAAATTTTCCCGATAAATAACAAGGAAAAAGTTGATTAAAGTCGAAACTTTCCTCTATAACAGGTTTAGGGTCTTATTCCGGGAAAACTATCCTTTAAAGGAGGATTATTGTGAAGAAAAATAATAAAAAGGTTTTTGCTTTAGATATAGGAACCAGGTCAATTGTGGGGTTATTACTTGAAGATAATGGACAAGGCGTACATATTAAAGAAATGGTAAGCAAAGAGCACGTCGATCGGGCAATGCTTGATGGCCAAATTCATAATATTCCAAAGGTAAGCACCCTACTAAAAGAAGTAAAAAAAGAATTGGAAAAGAAATCAGGCATTAAGCTAAAAAAAGCAGCAGTAGCTGCTGCCGGCAGATCTTTAAAGACTATTAAAACAGCATTCTATCTTGATATAAATAACCAGATTCCAATAAAACATGAAGATGTATTGAATTTAGAATTGAAAGCAGCTCAAAACGCTCAGGCCTTATTGTTAGAGCAGCAAAATAATGAAGAAACTAATGAATACTACTGTGTAGGTTATAGTATAACTAAGTATTTTCTTGATAATAACCATATAGGAAACTTAATAGGGCAAAAAGGCAATCAAGCAGGTTTAGAAATTGTAGCTGCTTTTTTACCCAAAGTAGTTGTTGATTCTTTACAGGTAGTTTTAACAGAAAATGGATTAGAACTTGCAAATATAACCTTAGAACCAATTGCTGCAATTAATGCAATTCTACCCCCAAGCATGCGGAAGCTTAATCTGGCTTTAGTTGATATTGGTGCGGGAACCTCCGATATCGCAATTTCATACGATGGTGCTATAACAGGCTATGGTATGGTTCCTATTGCTGGTGATGAGATAACTGAATCTTTATGTGAAAAATTCCTATTGGACTTTAATGAGGGTGAATTACTAAAGAGAAAGCTATATTTAAATATGGAAGAAGAACTATCTTTTTCTGATATTTTAGGGATAGAGCATTCTTTAAAAGGAATAGACATAGTAAATGATATATCCGATACAATCACCATGCTTGCGGGAAAAATTTCTATGGAAATAATTAGTTTAAATAATAATCCCCCGCAAGCAGTGATCTTGATTGGAGGAGGTAGTTTGACACCACTTCTAGTCGACTATTTAGCCGAAGGCCTGGGATTATCTAAACAAAGGGTAGCTGTTCAAAGAGCGTCTTCTATTAAAGATATAATAGACCTTCCTCAAGAATTTCAAGGGCCGGAAATTATTACACCCATTGGAATTGGCTTGACAGCCATGAAACACTTAACTTTAGGTTTTATACCTGTACAGGTAAATAACTATGGTATTAATTTGTTGAACCTAGGTAAAAATACAGTTTTAGATGCATTGCTAGCGGCGGGAATTGATACGGGTAAAGTATATGGAAAACCTGGATTAGCTATTACAGTTGAGGTAAATGGTAAAATTAAAACCTTTCCAGGTTCTCTTGGGGAAAAAGCTATTATAAGAGTTAATGGAGTAACAGCTGCGCTAGATACACAATTACAGCCCCGAAGTAAGATAGAATATATAAAGGCTCAAGATGGTAGCCCTGGAAAGGGTTGGGCAAGGGATTTATTGGGACAGTCTAATTGGATTGAGTTTGATGGCGAAAAAAAGTATTTACCCTTCGAGATTATCATAAATGGTAATGTTCAGTCCCCCGATATAGAAATAAAAGATGGAGATAAAATCTTTATCCGTGAGATTAGTCAAATAGGCGAACTCTTTGAATTATGGGGCATCGAGGAATTTAAAAAAGAATGCAAGCTCACTTTAATTATAAATGAAATAAAGAAAGAAATTACATTATATCCATTTGAAATAACCAGAAATGGCAAACCATTAAGTCTATTTGAAAATGTTGAGCCTCAAGATAAGATTATGGTAGAAAAGAATTGTGAAAGTTATTCGGTTTCAAAAATTATGGATAAATATTTAATAATGCAAAAGGATAAGACTGAGTTATCGGTAAAGGTTAATGAACAATTAGTAAGTTTGTCAACTATCAGTTATCAAATTGTTATTAACGGCTTATCTGCCGGTTTAAGTGATAAAGTAGCATGCGGTGATGTGCTTGAGATTACCTGTAAATTTAATAAAAATCCTATTTTAGTAGATGTTTTTCCCCAAATTAATTTTTTAAAAAATCCACCATTAGGCAAATCAACTTTGGACATAGTTCTAAATGGCCAAGAAGCTGAATATACATCAATCCTCAAAGAAGGAGATAATATAAGTTTAATTTGGAAATAATTAAATGTTTTCATAAATTTTCTATTTAGTTGAAACTTTGACTATAAGCCGGGGGATATAGTTGTGATGGACTTATTGTTAACAAACCAAAATTTATCTGCTTTTCAGTTATTTATTAAGTTACTTGAAGCAATAGGAATAATAGGATTGGCAGCGTATTTTTTTACACAGAGTACTGTTTTTAAAAGTTTATTCGCTAGGAAATTCACTCTCAGGGATAAATTTTTAATGATTATATTTTTTAGTACTATATCTATAGTTGGAACCTACTTAGGTATTCCCATTAAAGGTGCCTTAGCAAACACCAGAGCAGTAGGGGCTATAGTAGCAGGGCTGTTAGGAGGCCCGGTTGTAGGCTTAGGGGCAGGTTTAATTGCCGGAACCCATAGATATTTATTAGGAGGATATACAGGTTTTGCCTGTGGACTGGCAACTGTTATAGAAGGTTTATTAGCAGGTTTCTTACCTAAAATAATAGAAAACCGAAAAATGTCTTTACTTCTTGGGATGTCCGCAGGAATATTGGGAGAAGCTTTGCAAATGTTGATTATCTTATTAATTGCACGTCCTTTTAATGAAGCCGTAGATTTAGTTAAAGTAATTGCTTTACCCATGATGACAGTCAATTCCTTGGGGATTATGTTATTTATTCATTTAGTGCATAAAGCCAAAAAGGAACAGGAAAAAATTGAGGCTTTGCAGGCTCATAAAGCATTAGAAATTGCTAACCAAACCATTTCCCATCTAAGACATGGCTTGAGCTCTAATTCAGCACAGATTGCAGCACAAATAATTTTAAATATCTCTGAGGTAGATGCCGTTGCTATAACTGATAAACAAAAAATCTTAGCTCATGTGGGTATTGGCTCAGACCATCATCTTCCTAATAGTATTTTATTAACCACATTGACTGAAAAGGTAATTAGTAGTGGAGAACTAATTATTGCTAATAGCCCGCTGGAAATCGATTGCAAAGAACCGCTTTGTCCATTAGGCTCTGCAGTTGTAGTGCCTTTGAAAATAAAAAATGATGTAATTGGAACATTGAAGTTTTATCATGCTCGTCCAAATTTAATGTCTCCAGTAAAAGTCGAGCTAGCTAGAGGACTTGCCCAGCTTTTGAGTACCCAGCTAGAATTAGGCCAGTTAGAGGCCCAAGCTAAATTAAAAACAACAGCCGAACTCAAGGCGTTGCGAGCTCAAATTAATCCTCATTTTTTATTTAACACTCTTAACACTATTATTTCCTTCAGTAGAACAGAACCCGAGACCTCCCGGCAGTTACTTATCCATTTATCTGATTTCTTTAGAAAAACATTAAAAAATGACTGCGATTTTGTGAGGATAAATGATGAGCTTACTTTAATCAAATCCTACTTAACTATAGAAAAAGCCCGCTTTGGAAACAGATTGGATATAATCTATGATATTCCTGATGAGCTATTAGATTTTGAAATGCCGGCTTTTATATTGCAGCCATTAGTAGAAAATTCAGTTAAGCATGGTATTGCTCCTAAAATAGAGGGAGGTCAGATACTTATAAAAGCTTTTAAAATAGATGGGAAGGTAGCTTTCTGCATTTGTGATACCGGGATTGGAATACCAAAAGATATCAGAGAAAAAATATTTCTAAAAGGCTTTGGAAAGGGAACGGGCATAGGACTATCAAATGTAAACGAGCGGTTAATGAATATTTATGGACCTGAGTATGGTTTGAAAATCCTGGATTCATCTGAAATTACTAATGTTTTTTTTAATATTCCTGATAATAAAGAGGTGAGATATAATGAATTCCAAACTCCGAGCCTTAATTGTTGATGATGAAATCCCATCACGGAAGGAATTAATCTATTTATTAGAGGAAAATTTTCGAGAAAAAGTTGAGATAATTGGAGAAGCAGATCATGGATGGGCTGCCCTTGAACAGATCAACCTACTTAAACCCCATTGTGTTTTTTTGGATATACAGATGCCAGGAATCAATGGTCTTGATGTTGCACAGATCGTACACAAATCCCACCGTGAGGTAGCTATAGTTTTTATAACTGCCTTTGATGAATACGCTATTAATGCCTTTGAATTTAATGCTATCGACTACCTTGTAAAACCTTTTAGCATACAAAGACTAACCAAAACTGTAATTCGTCTAACGGAAGAGAGGTGTGAATATTTAGTCTATTATAAGAAGATTGAAGATTTGCTTTCAAACATTAATAACGTTTTGCCTCAAAATGCATTTCAACAAGTACCTTGTGAGGATAACGGGCGTATATATCTTGTAAAACCTTCGGAAATATTCTATTGCAATGCTGAAGAAGGGAAGGTAACAATTTATTGCAAAAAGGGTAAATATAAAACATTTTTAAATCTTCAAGAATTAGAAAATCGGTTGGCATTTTTTCGAGCCCATCGCAGTTATTTAGTAAATCCTGATTATATAAAAGTTATTGAACCATTATTTCATGGCTGCTGTCAAATAACTTTAGATGATGATACAAAGACTACTATACCCGTAAGCAGGATTCAGACGAGACGCCTTAAAGAAGTATTTAGGATCAGATAATAGCCGTTCAATCTCCTATTTGACTATTTATTATTATATTAATACCATTCGACAAATAATTATTGAAAAATTTAGTAATATTAAGGCATAATTATTTAATAAACAGATATTTCTAAAATTTGTGAATGTTTATTATTAATTATGATTGCAAAATTTTCTCTTGTAAGGGTGATCAAATGACCAAAGAAGAGTTTTTGGAAAATATCAAGGGCAAATTTCAGTTTTATTACGACTTAAAAGACCAACCAGACATTGTTCCATTTCCTATCGATTTTTATGCTCATTTTTATCAAGCAAATGAAAAGTATTTTGGTCTTAAAAGCTTTAATATTTGGCGTATGACCCATGATGAACACTGTTTTGTAAAATATTATGAAAATGTTTCCAAAGATGATGTTAATAATATGATTGAAAGTCTCAAAAGTGGAATAAATTATTTAGTAGAACCTAATGAAGATCATATGAAAACTTTTGTTACCGGAGTCTTTTTTACAGAAAACCGACCTTTAGAAAGCCTTGAAAAGTATATTGAAAAGTTTAAATATTGCAAAGTTTATAAATTCTATCTCCAAGGGTGGTGTGATATACGACTGATTTTAATAGATTTATCTTCCCGAAAGGTGTATACAAATAAAGCAGGGAAGGAGGTACAGAAATTTTATCAGCACTTGGTGGAAGATAATAATAAATAATAATTGATTGGAGGTCTTCTTGATGAGTGCATTAGTGTTAATTATTTTTGCAATCGTATGTTTTCTTATCGCTTATGTAACTTATGGCGCCTGGTTGGCAAAACAATGGGGTATTGACCCAACTAAAAAGACACCTGCTTGTACTAAAACAGATGGTGTTGACTTTTGTCCTGCAAAGGCTCCCGTTCTCCTTGGTCATCATTTTTCATCTATCGCTGGGGCAGGACCTATTGTAGGGCCAATTGCTGCAAGTGTTTTTGGTTGGATTCCCGTGGCTTTATGGGTTATCGTTGGGTCCATCTTTTTTGGTGGTGTCCATGATTTTGGTTCCCTTTTTGCTTCTGTCAGACATGGTGGTAAAAGTATCGGAGAAGTTATCGAAGTTAATATTGGTAAGACAGGGAAAAAATTATTTGCAGTATTTGCTTGGCTGACCTTAATCCTGGTAGTAGCTGCTTTCCTCAATATTGTTGCTGATGCTTTTGTTAGTACTCCCGCTGCTGGTTCCTCTTCTATTTTCTTTATTTTCCTGGCAGTAGCTTTTGGTTATGCTGTTAACAGAATGAACATGAACCTTACTGTTTCTAGTATTGTTGGGGTAATAGTATTATTCTTCTGTGTTTGGTTAGGGCAAGTATTCCCATTGGCTCTAACAAAAATGGCTTGGATTTATCTTTTAATTATCTATATATTTGCAGCCTCTGTTTTACCGGTATGGATTTTACTACAGCCCCGGGATTATCTCAATTCTTTCCTTCTTTATGCAATGATGGGTGGAGCAGTAATAGGTATACTTATTTTTCAGCCAACCCTGCAGCTCTCCCCCTATAACGGATTTGTAGTAAATAAACAATTTTTATTCCCCATGCTATTTATAACCGTTGCTTGTGGTGCTATTTCCGGCTTCCATTCCCTAGTTGGCTCCGGTACAACTTCTAAACAGCTGGAAAGTGAAAAGGATTTAAAACTGGTTGGCTATGGATCCATGCTTATTGAAGGTGTACTTGCAATAGTTGCTCTAATTACAGCAGCTTATATAGTTGGACCAAAATTAGCTGAATTATTAAAAGCCGGTGGTCCTATTAACGTCTTTGCCGATGGAGTCGGTAACTTCCTAACAGCTGTTGGAATTAGTGCGGTAGTAGGGAAGCAATTTGCAGTTTTAGCATTGTCTGCCTTTGCATTGACAAGTCTAGATACTGCTACCCGTCTTGGACGTTTCATATTCCAGGAATTCTTCTCTAAAGACGGCGAAAAAGAGGAATCTATAATAACTAATAGATATGTTGCAACTGGTATAACAGTAGTAGTGGGTGGTTATTTAGCATTTAATGGTTGGAGTAAAATTTGGCCCATGTTTGGTTCTGCCAACCAACTCCTAGCTGCTCTAGCTTTGATAACTGTAGCTGTTTGGTTAAAGAATTCCAAAAAGAATAACAAAATGTTAATCTTCCCGACCATCTTCATGTTCACCGCTACACTGATAGCATTAGTTTTACTTATTAATGCAAACTTAGCCAGCGGCAATTTCCTCTTAGTAGGTTTTGCTATAGCACTGTTTGTTCTAGCCGTTATTCTAATCGTCCACGCTTATAAAGCTTTAACATCTCCACCTATTGATAAAAAAATCAATATAAATATGTAACATTTAAAGGTCGGCAGTTTGCCGACCTTTATCCTTTATTGTAGATATTTCGGGGAACCATTTGCTGTTATTGACAGGTAGCATAAAAGTAACTATAATAAAGTTTGCAATTTAAATATATGCGGTAGTGGCGGAATCGGCAGACGCGCTAGATTCAGGTTCTAGTGGGTGCAAGCCCGTGGAGGTTCAAGTCCTCTCTACCGCACCAAAATTTGTAAATTAACTGAGGTCGATTAATTCGGTCTCAGTTTTTGTTTTGACTTGTGGTGCTAATTTACGATAAATAACATATTCTTAAAAGTTTGAGGTTTATCGTTGGGTTATCTGGAGAAAATACATGTATAAAAAATATTCTTTATCGATTCTGTTTGAATATGTAAAAACAAGCAATGTTTTATACCATTTGCTGTAATATATCTATTAATTAACTAGTGTTTCGTGCTAAAATATAATAAAATCAAGTAGTTTATGAGGGGTGAGTACAGATGACTCTCACAGAAATTAAAAATGTAGTAAGCAGAGTAGCAAGGAAGTATCCAGTAAGAAGTGTAGATTTATTTGGCTCTTATGCTACTAATGAAGTATCACAAGATTCTGATGTAGATTTAATTGTATGTTTTGATGAAAATGTAGCTAGTCTTTTTGACTTATCTGGATTAAGGCTAGATATTCAAGATGAATTAAATAAGAAGGTAGATATTGTTGCAGGACCTATAAAAGAGGATAGTTATTTAACCGTAGGAAAGAAGGTTAAACTTTATGAAGCATAGAGACCTTCAACTGATTAAAAAAATGATTGCAGAATGCATGGATATTAAAAAGATATACTAGTGAAGTCAATAGAGCGTTATTCTTAGAAAAGGATATATATCAGAAAGCAACTGCTATGTCTATTCTTACCATTGGAGAACACGCCAACGCATTGTCTCGAGAGTTTTGGGTTGAGCATAAGCATATAGAATGGAGAAAAATAGTTGACCTTAGAAACATTATAGCCTATGGATATGGTGAAATAAGAATGGAATTGGTTTGGAATCTTACGCAAACTGAAATTCCAGTACTGATGAAACAATTGCAAAATATAGCAAAAAATTCTGCTCTTTAACAGGTGATTAAGCATATTCTTAAGAAAGAGTGATAATTAGTTCTTTTTTGGAGCGCATCTTCCGGTTAAGTGGCAGCGCGTTTGACTGGCAGTCAAGAGGTCGTGGGTTCAAGTCCCACTATCTCCACCATGTTAAAAGCTACATTTTATCTCTTGTTTAAGAGGTAAAAAGTTTTTTATTTTAGGTTCTTCTCTAAAAGATTGTTGTTTTTTAAATAGATTTGGTTATGACATACCTTGGAAAGGTTAAGGCGATATATTTAAGATATTTGAAGGAATCTGATAAGTGGGCACAAACTATAAGCAATTTACAAATAGAGTTTAGAAAAAGGCCTGCCTTTATTGATGAACTTAAAAAAAGTATCTGATGAAAGCAGGAACAATATTTTAAATGTTTAAATTAAGCTCTTTAATCCATTTTTACTAAAAATTGTGTATAATATTATTAGGTGATAGAATATATTATGCAGGATATTGTGGCTTTTATTGGTAATATTAATCCTATTAACCTAATCTCATAATAATGTCGGGGCGTAGCGCAGTTTGGTAGCGCACATGGTTTGGGACCATGGGGCCGAAGGTTCGAATCCTTTCGCCCCGACCATTTAATTAAATATGGCGACATAGCCAAGTGGTAAGGCTAAGGACCGCAAGTCCTTGATCCCCTTGTTCGAATCAGGGTGTCGCCTCCAATTTAAAAGAGCCTGAGTTTGCTAAAAGCAAACTCAGGCTCTTTTCTATTTCGCTAAATGCTAATATTGCGAAAAGGTCTTCTGGGCCTTTTAGGCTGAAGGTGAAGAATATTAACAGTGAAAGGAAGCTAATTCATATACGTCAAGAATAAGTTTGTGCTATTAAATTAATAGATTTTAACACTCATCCCTCCCTCTATAAGACCACAGTATAAATTATAACTATAAATAGTAACAGATATAGAAATAATCTGACATTTACGCCACGCTCCCATGCAAAAAAATCCTGGGGATAGTGAGGAATAAGCAGCAAAAAAATGACCGCTCTGCGTAAGGCGGTCATTGAATATGCATTATAGTTTCAATTCAAAGCTGGGCGGTTCCGGACAATCCTCTGTAGTCTCTTGCGGATGGCTAAAATTTACTTAACGCTTCTGTTCAAGAAGAAGTCGTTCAAGCTGCATTACACGCCCTTTTAAGCCTTTGCACAAAGCTTCTGTACGCAGCTCATGGGTGTGTCTAGGGACGGTCCTTTGACACAGCGTAGTGGAAATATGATTGAATACTCTGGGAAGTTATTAGATATCAGAAGGGAAAAGAAAAAGGAAGAAGTTTTTGACATATATGCATATTGCTTAATAATTTTTATACTTTACAAAAATTTATTCAAAGTCAAAATTAAGGTTGATTACTCATATGAAAAACCGCCTCCGCACGTTCTATGTTCAAGCGGTGGGGTGCGGTGATATAATATGCAAAAGGGGTTTAAGGGGTAAAATAAAAAGCATAGGAAATAAGTACTTTGGAGGCAGTTTAGATTATATCTAACTATCTTCCGTCTATTATCAACCAAAATATGGTATAATATTTTTGGGGTGATTATATGTTACCGGAAAAGATCAGGAAATTCTTTTGGGAATATAGTGGAAGTGAAATAGATATACAGGAAAACTGGTTTTTTATCATAGAACGTCTATTGGAATATGGAGATTTTGAAGCCGTTAAATGGGCCTTTAAGCATTTTGACCAAAGCCAACTGGTTAAAGTAGTTAAATCTAGTCGCAAACTTTCCAGGAAAACAGCTTCGATGTGGCAAAACTATTTTAATTTGCCAAAGGAGGAGATAAGATGTATGAATTTATCATGTCAAAGGACCGGCATGCCCTTCTTACTAGAATAGCTGAAAAAGGCTTCCTAGAAGACTTTTACTTAGCAGGTGGCACTGCTTTAGCTTTACACCTTGGGCATCGTTGGTCGGAAGACTTGGATTTTTTTACCAAATATAAATTTGATTCCTTTGGTTTAATTTCTAAGTTATCAAAAATAGATAAATTCACTGTAACGGGGCAAGAGACGGATACTGTTCATGGTTTAATGGGTAATGTTAAACTTAGTTTTCTTTATTATCCTTACTCACTACTTGAGGATTTTCATGTCTATAATAAAATAAAAATTGCAAGTATTAAAGATATAGCTTTGATGAAACTTATTGCCCTAGTTCAAAGGGGAACAAAAAAAGATTTTATCGATTTGTATTTTATTGAAAAAGAAGTAATAAAGATAGAGGAACTTATTAATCTATTTCCTGAAAAATTTAAAATTTCTTCATATCAACCAATTTTAATCTATAAAAGTTTAGGATATTTTGAAGATGCGGATAGGGAAGTTACTCCTAAGATGTTTAAAGAGATTTCCTGGGAGGAAATAAAATCATATTTTCTTCGAAGACAAAAGGAATCACTTGAATGGGACTTAAAAGAGTAGTAATTTAGTTTATTGTTCCCGCCCGGCATATTGATTACATGCGTTTATATCGTCTTTAGGAAGATAAGTTGGCTGCATCTAAATTAACCAAACAATACAAGTTAAAAGCTACATTTTCTTGTGTAAATACCTGCGAAAATGTAGCTTTTCTCATGGAACAAAGAAAAATATTAACTATAAATCCATGGCATGGTGAGCATTCAGCTGTCATGCTTTTTTATTTTGAAAAAACAGAAGGGGAGCATTCAAATGAACAGCATGCTGCCAGGCTATACAGTGATTATGTCTACAATCATACCGACAAACAGGAATTTAATGAAAAAGCATTTGACTGTGAACAGGCTTCATAGTTTATAATTAAGACAGCAAATAGGAAAGGACGAAGGATATGACGATCAAAGAAATTGAAACGCTATCCGGGATGGAGCGAGCAAATATACGATTTTATGAACGCGAGGGACTCATTACACCAAAGCGTAGGGATAATGGATACAGAGATTATTCGGAGAATGATATGCAAATTTTACTACGTATTAAGTTGCTACGGAGCCTTCATATCTCGTTGGATGAAATTAAGGCACTCAAAGACGGAAGCAAGGATTTGGCGGATACGCTTTCTAAGCAAATCGTGAAGCTGGATCAAGAAAAGCAAGATGCTTCTTATGCGCAGAATGTGTGCCGCACTATGCAGGGAGACAGGGTGGCTTTTGCCGATTTGGATGCCAAGAAATATCTCGATGGTATCAACCGAACAATAAAAGAAACAGGCAGTTCGTATTTCTCTGTCAAGGGTGATGAGCTTCCACAGGTATTTCACCCATGGCGCAGATTTTTGGCTAGAATATTCGACATCTTTATGTACAATATACTTTGGTCAGCTTTTCTTGCATTTGCCTTTCATGTAAATTTGGCGACCAGAAGCAATTTGGGGAGCTTACTTGATTCTTTCATAGCAATGGCTATGATGTTGGTTTTGGAGCCGCTCTGGCTCCATTTGTTTGGGACTACGCCGGGGAAGGCAATCTTTGGACTTAGGATAGAAACTCCTGATGGCAGGCGTCTTTCCTATGGCGAGGGTTTAGAGCGAACGTGGGGCGTTATAGGCGTCGGGATGGGATACCATATTCCAATCTACAACCTTACCCGTCTTTGGGAAAGCTACAAGCTGTGTAGTGAGAATGAAACGCAGCCATGGGATGAATCAATATCTTACACCCTCAAGGACACAAAATGGTACCGAGGTGTGTTTTATATCGGCGCATATGCAGCCGTATTCGCTGTTTTGTTTACGATAATGTCCGCACAGCAACTTCCTCCCAACCGAGGTGATTTGACTGTAGCGGAATTTGTTGAGAATTACAATTATTATGCTAAGCTTTTCGGTATCGACTTTGGCAATGAATACTTGGATGAAAACGGGAGATGGGCGGAGAAAGAATTTGACGGGGCGGTATACATTGAAATCGGCCATGCTGAAAAGCCAGAGTATCATTTTACAATAGAAAATGGATATGTGACAGGTGTTTCATTTGCAGTTGAAATTAAGAATAATGAAGGCTGGCTTAGTTCATATAACACGCAAATGGTTCTGGCTTCCCTTGCTTTTGCCGGCGCACAGAATGAAATGAGGTTATTTTCAAAAATTCCAAGTAGAATAGCGGAACAAATCGAAAATAACACCTTTAAGGATTTCCATTTTAAAGAGGCTGGCATCACGTTTACCTGTAATACCGAATATTCTGGCTATAAAGATGCCCGATCCAATTTTCTGGTGCCGGCAGAAAATGCTGCGGAAACCTATTTCAGTTTGAATTTTTCCGTGATTTGAACAGAGGGGTTGTGCCAAGAGTGGTGACACAAAAACCTGTTGCCACTGGGACTCAGAGGCAAGAAGAAGGGAAGCAAAAAGCAGGGGGCGTGTCAAAGGACCGTCCCCAGACACGCCTTGTTGAAAAAGAAAATAACTGAATAATTACATATAATGTTTTTATTTTTTATATTGATGATATAATTTAATTATAATTTCTAATATCGAGGTATTTGGATGAATAAAAAGATATTAAGAATAAATGAACTATATAATCACTTTGGTGGAAATCAGTTCTCGTTTTTTGACCTATATAACTTCTATTTAGAAATTGAACCAAATTTAAAAGAAGGCACAGCTAGATGGAGAGTACACTATCTTAAGAGGTATAATGTAATTAATACTATTAGTAAAGGTATATATGAGTTAATAGAAAAAGAAAAGTTGGAAAAGTACCAAATGGATTTCTCCAATAATAGGTTTGTGGTTTTTACTGCGGACATTATTGATTATAAAAAATCCAACATCAACCAAACATTAATTAAAGAAAAATTAGCATTATTAAATAACATCCCTTTTAAATCTAAAGTGACCAACTT
The DNA here is from genome assembly GCA_000961765.1 of Clostridiaceae bacterium BRH_c20a. Classification (GTDB taxonomy): domain Bacteria; phylum Bacillota; class Peptococcia; order Peptococcales; family BICA1-8; genus BICA1-8. The sequence goes on from LADT01000016.1 coordinate 158,279, forward strand.
TGAGCTTTCAAGGGGTGATGAATTTCAAATTTTATGTACTATAAGTAAAGAAATACCTAAAATAATTAGATCTATGCGATATTTTTTAACTCCATATAAAATCAGAATAGGTTTAGGTATTGGAAAAATCGAGGAAAAACTGACAGATAATTCCTGGGAAATGAGCGGAGAAGCCTTTTTTTATGCTAGAAATGCACTTGATGAAATAAGCTCAGTTAAGGATTATTCTCTCGTTCTAAACAGCTCCGATAAAAAATTAGATAATACTATTAATTTAGTTTACAAATTAATAGATTCGCTAATTGTAAATAAATGGAGTGCAAAGCAATGGGAAGCTATTCAATACTATGATGAGTATAAAACCTATGATATTGTCGCAAATTTATTAGACATTAGTAAATCATCTGTTAGTCAAAGATGCAATAGTGCAAATTGGGATATATATTCCGATGCCGAAAATAAAATTGCAGAAATCATAATGAATTATTATATGCAAACATAGGACAATTACTAATTAGATTTTTAATAAAGATCTAGATAAAGTTCGTATAATAATACTGACCAATAGGTAAGTTCGTATAATAATACGGATAAATAGGTAAGTTCGTATAATCGCACTTATTAATAGGAACATTAAGTAAACCAAAGGGGTAACAAAATGGAAATAGTTTTTCTAGCAATAATATCACATGTTATAGCAGATTTTATCTTTCAAACTGAAGAGATTGTTGAACTAAAAGAACAAAAAGGAATTAAAGGATATATTTATCATGGTCTTGGTATTTTTGCAGCATCTTTTGTTTTATTATTCAGTAACGATGGAATAAAAGATTTAATTTTATTTTTATCGTTAATTACAATTATCCACTTAATTATAGATTATATAAAAGTGGAATTAGAGCAAGGTGAATTTAGTAACAATAAATTATTTAGCATATTTAATTTTATTATCGATCAAGTTCTGCATATTTTATTAATTATTTTTTTATTATCACTTTTAGATTTAGGTAAACCAATTATCTTGGAGATAGTAAACATTAAGTTTTTATTTTCTATTCTTATACTAATTTATTTAACTTTTGGTGGGTCAATACTTATAAGAAAAACTTTAGACTTAATTTATCGAAGGAAACCAAATTATTTAGATATAATAGAGAATAGTACTGAAGAAAAAGATTTATTAAAAGAAGCTAGAGTAGGTAAATACATAGGAATTCTTGAAAGAACAATATTGTTCATAGTTTTAATAAATGGGAAGATGGAAGCAGTCGGTTTTATTATTGCAGCAAAATCCTTTACTAGATTTAAACAGCTGGAAAAGAAAGAATTTGCTGAATACTATTTAATAGGGACATTATTAAGTGTAACTTTTGCTTTGATTAGTTATGTAATATATTCTAGTTATGAATTGTTTAATATATAAATGTATTTTTTAAAAAAGGTTGTATTTATCAAATATTGTAGTTAACAACAAAAGAACTGCGTGTGCAGTTCTTTTAGTTTTGCCGATAGGAAAGTGCTGTATTTTAGTGCATTATCTGATTGGTTTGCTGCTCCCCTGTAATTTCTCCCGTTTGGATCATAGAGGGGTTATAGTGTTTATCCTGATCTTGTTTGTATTTTAGCCTAAACTGACTATCGTAAGCTTCTTTAAGTAATTCTTCTAATTCGGAAATTAGAGGCAAGCGGGGATTAGTAATAGTAACCTGATCTTCAAAGGCACGCTCTGCCAATTGAGGAATTTTCCTATAATATTCATCCCGGTCTATGCCTAATTCTGAGATAGTAAAGGGAATATTTATTTCTTTCATTAAGTTTCTGATGTGGCTAATAAGACTGTTAACTCCTTCTTCCGAAGTAGAAGCAGGCAGTCCAAGAAAGTGGGCAATCTGCCGGTATTTTTCCGGAGCAACATAATACTCATATTTTGGAAAAGAAACAAATTTTGTAGGTTGCTGGGCGTTATAATTGATAACATAGGGCAGAAAAACCCCATTGGCACGCCCGTGGGGAATATGGAACTCACCACCAATTTTATGGGCCAAGCTGTGGGTAATACCCAAAAAAGCGTTGGTAAAAGCCATTCCAGCAATGCATGATGCATTATGCATTTTTTCCCTTGCTGCTTTATCTTCTCCATGATGATAAGCAGCAGGCAGGTATTGGAATACAAGTTCAATTGCCTTTAAGGCCAGAGCATCCGAATAATCTGAAGCCATAATTGATACATAAGCTTCTATTGCGTGGGTGAGAACGTCAATTCCTGTATCTGCAGTAAGATTAGGTGGAATAGAATAAGTAAATTCCGGGTCGATTATGGCTACATCTGGTGTTAACTCATAGTCTGCCAAAGGGTATTTAATTTCTTTATTTTTATCTGTGATAACAGTGAAGGCAGTAACTTCGGAACCGCTGCCGCTGGTAGTAGGGATAGCTACCATTTTTGCTTTTCGCCCTAATTTGGGATACTTATAGGTTCTTTTGCGAATATCAAGGAACTTCAATTTAAGAAATTCGAATTCTACGTCGGGATGCTCATAAAAAAGCCACATTCCTTTTGCTGCATCCATTGCGGAGCCGCCACCTAAGGCAATAATGGTGTCTGGTTGAGATTTAGTCAGAAGTTCGGCGCCCCTTCGAACTGTATCTAAAGATGGATCTGGCTCTACATCACTAAATATTTCCACGGCAACTGTATTTGATCGCTTTTTAAGGTGATAAATTATCCTGTCAACATATCCCAAGTTCATCATTTCTTTGTCTGTGACAATAACTGTTTTATTGATTCCTGGCATTTTTGACAGGTATTGGACAGAACCGGCTTCAAAATATATCCTCTCAGGAACCTTAAACCACTGCATATTTACCCGTCGATGAGCAACTCTTTTTACGTTAATTAAGTTGATATCGGTAACGTTAGATGTGGTTGAATTATGCCCCATGGATCCGCAGCCCAGGGTAAGGGACGGCATGTTGGTGTTATATATATCTCCTATTGCACCATGACTGGAAGGGGCATTTACAACAATTCTTCCTACCATCATGCGCTTGGAAAAACGGTTGATTACTTCTTCGTTTTCCGAGTGTATGACCGCTGTATGTCCCATACCTCCAAAGGAAATCATATCATGACATAATTTAAAGGCATGCTCGAGATTGTCGGCCTCATAATAAGCTAATACGGGGCATAATTTTTCCCGTGATAAAGGATAATCTGAGCCTACGCCCGCTAATTGAGCGATTAAAATTTTTGTGTTGGGGGGGACGGAAATTCCTGCTGTCTCAGCAATAAAGGTGGCCGGTTGTCCCACAATGTCCGGGTTTAAAGAGCATGTTCCATCACTAGTGACCAACTGTTCTAATTGAGTAATTTCCTTTGGGTTTAGAAAGTAACAACCGTTGGAAATAAGTTCATTTTTCACCTGATGGGCAATTTCTTGGTCTACAATGACCCCCTGTTCTGAGGCACAAATCATACCATTGTCAAAAGTTTTGCTAAGAATTAAATCATTAACGGCTCTTTTGACTTGGGCAGAATTTTCAATATAACAAGGGACATTTCCCGGCCCCACACCTAACGCAGGTTTCCCAGTGCTGTAGGCAGCCCTTACCATGCCTCCTCCCCCCGTAGCTAAAACTAGGGCTACTCTAGGATGATTCATTAATGCTTGAGTTGCTTCGATGGAAGGCTCTTTTATCCAACTGATACAGTTTTCGGGCGCACCTGCTCGAAGGGCCGCTTCTAACATTATTCGAGCTGACGCGGCACTGCAGTTTTGAGCACCTGGATGAAAACTGAAAATCACAGGATTCCTTGTTTTCATACAAATCAAGGATTTGAATAAAGTAGTGGATGTGGGATTGGTGACAGGAGTTACTCCAGCAATAACCCCGATGGGTTCCGCCAATTCCAGATACCCAGCTTCCTTATCTTCATTTATAATACCCACTGTTTTATGATATTTTATGCTATGGTAAATGTATTCTGTAGCAAATATATTCTTAATAATTTTGTCTTCGTAAACGCCTCGTTTGGTTTCTTCTACTGCCATTCTAGCCAGTTCCATATGGTGGTCCAGACCTGCTAAGGTCATTGCTTTGATAATTTCATCAACTTGTTCTTGATTAAGGTTTAAAAAGTTTTCTCTAGCTTTAATTGCATTTTCAACAAGAAAATCAACAGAATCTTGTATGCTTTGACTAGCCGAATGTTTATCGTCCATGATTAAGCCTCCATGTCGTAAAAGATTTACTTTATGAGAAGTATTCCCTGGACGGTTGATTATAACCCCTAATCGTAGTAGTTAATTTGTCTTTTTCTCTATTTTACTCTTTAAATCTTCTTTCCGATGGGAGAATAGAAAATTATAAACATATATGGCAATGATACCGGTATTTAATACTGAGCTTAGACATTCTAAAAATACAAAAGTGCGCATCCATACTCCGTAGGGTACTAGATCTCCATATCCTAAAGTAAAATATGTAACAAAACTAAAGTACAAAGAGTTTGCAAAATCTAATTTAATAGGTTGATAACCTGAAAGAGCCCCTAATAAACCTTGTGTATTACCGTCAATACTATAAATCAACAGATAGAATAATGCAAAGAAAACTACCATAGCGAAAACCATTAATACAGCTAGAAAAACCGTAAATGTAAATTTGTAGTTATCATTCCATTTTTTGACTTGAACCTTTTGTATTTGAATCCAGGCAAATTTATACCATTGGGGTATTAATAGAAGTAAATTAATACTACTGTAAACATATATGAAATATTTATAAGGTTTTATTATCTCTAAGGGAAAAATATTAGATATAATTACTAAGGTAAACAGTCCAAATATAATAGGCAAAATAAATACAATTAACTGATAAGCTAGATTCTTGTACCAGTATTGAGAAGTAAAGGAAAACCACCATATAGAGATTAACAAGACGAAGGTGAATAGAAAAAAGAAATATAACATGATTATTCCTCATATTTTTGTACATTTTATAAATGATTATGAGTAATAATTAAATTTTAGAATGCAAGAAAAAGAGACAAAAAGCGATATGCTTCTTGTCTCTTTTTGGAGCCGACGATGGGACTCGAACCCGCAACCTGCTGATTACAAGTCAGCTGCTCTACCAATTGAGCTACGTCGGCATAGTGGCGGAGCTGACGGGAATCGAACCCGCGATCTTCGGCGTGACAGGCCGACATGTTAACCGCTACACTACAGCTCCATACTGGATGCTAGAGGCTTGACGCTAGAAGCTAGATTGAATTTTAAATCCTTTGGGATTGTTATCCTATCTAGCCTCAAGTTTCCAGCTTCTAATTACTATTTTGGTGACCCATAGGGGACTTGAACCCCTGTTACCGCCGTGAAAGGGCGGTGTCTTAACCGCTTGACCAATGGGCCTAATCATTAAACAACTACGAATTTAATTCTAGTTTATTTTCAGACTCCTGTCAATAATTTTTCAAAAAAATTATTGACCAAAATATGTAAATATATAATTCGATAATTAATCCTAAAGAAGGTAAAAAAATTTTAATCTATTAAAGTAATAAATATCTTTTTATAGAATAGTATGTACAGATATTATTCTAAGGAGAATCTATTATGCACACTAATCATCTAGAAAAAACAATCCTAAAAAAGGTTGATGAACTAATTGAAATTCTTATTTGTTTAAGTAGAGAAGAGGAAAATAATGTTGATTTATATACTAAAGTTGTAGAAAAGGCACAGGAAATTCTTCCCCTGATTCTCCATTTCGTTGAAGGTAATATTAATTTAGCAGCTCCCATGCTCTATCAACTGATAATGGAAAAGCTTCCTGACCCCCAAATAATTTCAAGCTTTGGAAACCTCCAGGAAGAGATTAATATTTTAATAAATAAGGTAATAAATAATAATTATGAACCAAGAAAATCCTCAAATATTTTACCGATAGCAAATAAGGCTCCACAAAGGGAATTAAATAATACAGAAGTAGATGTAACCATTTATTCTTCCGCATTAAAAGCGTTCCCTAATGTAGAGGTTTTGTTTAATTACCGACTTGGCGGAGAAAATTTAGAACTATATATTCCTGATTTAAAAATAATTCTGTCTACAGATAAAACAAAAAATACAAATGCTAAGCTAAAATACTTTTCTAAAAAGCAGGGTTTAAAACTGATTCATGTTCCTACCGAGATAGCTTTAGATTATCGTAAGCTATTCAGATTTATTAAACAACAAATTATAAAAGTAGAAGGGATTTTCTAAGTAGAAATTGAATTAATAAATAACTAGGTATCTGGTATCCTTTAAACGTACCTTATGGGTACGTTTATTTCTTTAAATAAAAGGGGGACATGCTCATCCCTATGCATTATAATGTTAAAAAAAGAGAGATGCTTTATAATAAATAATTGCCCGTTGGGTGTGTATTGTATGTAATTAATTAATTAGGAGGTCAAAATGAAAATTACTTTTTATGGGGCTGCAGAAACTGTTACAGGTTCATGTTTTAAACTAACAACAGATAATGGTTCTAATATTTTAATTGACTGTGGATTATTCCAAGGCTCAAGGGAGCTCAAGGAAAGAAATTATGGGGATTTTGCTTTTGATCCTTCCGAAATTGATGTAGTCCTTTTAACCCATGCTCATATTGATCACAGTGGGCTAATTCCCAAATTGTCTAATAAGGGCTTCCAAGGCAAGATATTTACAACTAATGTGACAAAGGAACTTTGCTCTATAATGCTGCCTGATTCAGGTCACATTCAAGAGATGGAAGTAGAAAGAAAGAATCGTAAATTAGCTAGAGCAAATAAACCATTATTAGATCCTATATATACTGTTGAGGATGCTGAAAAATGTATGGGACAGTTTGTAGGAGTGGCTTATAATACTCCCGTTGAAATACTCCCGGAAATTAAAACGATTTTTAAAGATGCTGGACATATTTTGGGTTCTGCTATGATTGAACTATATGTTGAAGGTAAAAAGATTCTGTTCTCTGGAGACATTGGCAATAATGATCAACCTATTATTAATGACCCTACAATAATTGATCAAGCGGATTTTGTTATTATGGAATCAACCTATGGTAATAGGTTTCATCTTGAAACCGAAGATAAAGCAACGCAGTTGGTACAAATTATAAATAAAACCATTCGTAAAGGTGGTAATTTAATCATACCTGCCTTTGCAATCGAAAGGACACAGGACTTAATATATCATTTGAAGAAAATAGTAAATTCTGATTTAATACCAAAAATAGATATATATATCGATAGTCCATTGGCAATTAGGGCAACAGAAATTTTTTGCAAATACCCTGACTTTTATGATGAGGATGCCACAAAATTAAAGGAAGAGGAGAACCAATGTATATTCGATTTTCCAGGTCTGAAGTATACATTATCAGCTGATGAATCAAAAGCAATAAACTTTTTAAAAAACAATAACATAATAATATCTGCTAGTGGTATGTGTGATGCAGGAAGAATTAAACATCATTTAAAACATAATCTTTGGAAGTCTCAAACAACTGTTCTTTTTGTTGGATATCAAGCACAGGGTACTTTAGGCAGGAAAATACTAGATGGGGAAAAAGTTGTGAGAATCCATGGTGAAGAAGTAGCAGTTAATGCCGATATTGAAAATATTGAAGGCTTTTCAGCCCATGCTGACCAAAAAGCTTTAGTCGAATGGGTTCAAAAGTTTAAAGATAAACCCGAAAAGATATTTCTCGTACACGGTGAGCCTGAAGGAATGCAGATGCTGGCTAAAGTAATTAAAGATGAAACTAAAAATAATGTGCTAATTCCAAAAGTAGGAGAAACAATCGAATTAATTAGGTCAAAGGAAACTGTTGCAGAGGTTTCTGACTTTGAAAAAGAAATTTCTAAAACCTTCGAATTATTTGAATCAAAATTACAGGATATTCTAAATAACTCTGGTAACAGCACAAAAATATTAGAAGAACTTGATAAATTAAAAACTAAAATTAAGTAAAGAATAAGTATAGCTTCCGTGTCATCCGGAAGCTATACTTATTTCAAATAATAGTACTAAATATTTAGGGAAGATTAAGATTGACACTAATTTTCTAAAGTTGTATCATTTATAAAAGCAAGCTTGATAAAGTCTGTTAGTGGGGTGGAAAATTATGCGGGTTATAATTATTGGTGCAGGTAAAGTCGGCTATAATATTGCACAAATATTGTCATATGAAAATCATGATGTTGTAGTTATAGAAAAGGATGAGGAAAGGTATAAAATTATTCAGGATAGTTTAGACATCCAAGTAATTCAAGGCAGTGGTGCCAGCTCGGCAATTTTGGAGGAAGCGGACATATTTAATGCTGATCTTTTAATTGCGGTTACTGAAGTTGATGAATTAAATATGATTTCTTGTGTCTTAGCAAAACAGTATGGAGTACCAAAAACAGTTGCTCGTGTTAGAAATACAGAATACGCAGATAACAATCGTTTAACACAGACTCCTATTTTAGGTATAGATTTATTAATTAATCCGGAGAAGGTAACGGCATCAGAAATCTCACAGTTAATTGAAGTTCCGGAAGCAATAGATGTGGAATATTATGCTGATGGAAAAATTCAATTATTAGAGCTTGCAATAGGTGATGATGCCCCAGTTATCGATAAATATTTAAAAGATTTGGATTTGCCCTATAGGTACGTTATTGTATCTATACTCAGAGACGAAAAGATGATAATTCCCCGGGGTAATGATCTCATTAAAAAAAATGATATCATATTTATTTTAGCTAAAACAAAGGACATGATCCATATTGAAAAATTAATTGGGAAAGAGAGAACGAAAATTAATAATGTCATTATCTTAGGTGGTGGCAGAATAGGATATTATTTGGCTAAACTTTTAGAAGAGAAAAAAGTCGGAGTAAAAATTATTGAAAAGAACTATCAAAGATGTAAGGAGCTTGCTAGAAATTTAAATTCATCATTAGTGTTACATGGTGATGGTTCAGATATTGATTTATTGAAGGAAGAGGGAGCAGGACAAGCTGATGCTTTTGTGGCACTAACTGATGACGATAAATTGAATTTACTGGTTTCTTTATTAGCAAAACATTTAGGTGTCAAAAAAACAATCGCTCAAATTAGACGTTCTGATTATCTTCCACTAATAGAAAGAGTAGGAATAGATATTGCAGTAAGTCCGAGGCTTATAACAGCTGCTGCTATTTTAAAATTTATTAGAAGAGGTAATATTATCTCTGTTTCTTTACTAAGTGGTGCAAAAGCAGAAATGATAGAATTAATAGTTCCCCAAAATGCTAAGATAGTTAATAAATATTTAAAAGATTTGGCTTTCCCGGAGGGAGCTATAATTGGTTCTATCTGCCGAGGTGATGATGCCTTAATACCTACCGGAAATGATTACCTTGCTCCCGATGACCGGATTATCGTTTTTGCATTACCTAAAGCTGTACACAAGGTAGAAGCCTTTTTTTCAACAACATAAGCGAGGTTTACTATGAATTTTAGAGTGATTTTTTCAACATTAGGGATTATTTTAATGATAATTGGCATCAGTATGCTACTGCCCTTGGCCTGGTCTGTATATTATGCTAGCAACGACTTATTGGCTTTTATCATCTCTTCTGTCATAACTTTTCTTGTTGGTTTATTCTTATTTAAGGGAATTAAAAAGCCTGGCGAAATTCGATATAAAGAAGGCTTCGCTATTGTTTCTCTCTCTTGGGTGTTGGCTAGTATTTTCGGGGCGTTACCTTACCTTATTTCAGGAACCTTTACAAATATAGCAGATGCTATTTTTGAAACCATGTCAGGTTTTACTACCACTGGAGCTAGTGTTTTAACAGATATTGAAGTTTTGCCCCATGGTATTCTATTCTGGCGCAGCTTAACCCATTGGTTGGGTGGTATGGGTATTGTTGTTCTTTTTGTGGCTGTATTGTCATCTATAGGGGTTGGGGGAATGCAGATGTTTCGAGCGGAATCCCCAGGGCCTGTTGCAGAAAGAATTAAGCCTCGTATCAGTGAGACAGCAAAAATACTCTGGTTTACTTATGTAATTTTTACAATTATCGAAATAATTTTGCTCTGGATTTTTGGCATGAATCTATTTGATGCTATGTGTCATACTTTTGGAACATTAGCTACCGGAGGCTTTTCCACTAAAAATCTGTCCATTGGTTACTATAACTCTACTATCCAGTGGATAATAATTATCTTTATGTTCTTATCAGGTGCCAATTTTGCATTATATTATTCTTTCCTTCATAATAAAACACCAAAGGTATTCTGGAAAAGTGATGAATTTCGGTTATATTCATATATTATTTTGAGTTCAATTACAATAATAACAATTATACTAGCAACTAACTCCTATATGCCATTAGATGAAGCAATTACAGCAGCAGCTTTTCAGGTAGTGTCAATTATTACTACCACAGGCTATGCTACATATGACTTTGATCAATGGCCCCTTTTAGCTAAGAGCATACTATTTACTTTAATGTTTGTAGGTGGGTGTGCCGGTTCTACCGGTGGTTCGATTAAAGTAGGCAGAATACTAATATTAATAAAACAAGCTGCTTTGGAATTAAAAAAAGCCATTCATCCTAGAATGATTATCCAGTTGAAAATCCGCGAGAAGGTTATTCCAGAAAATATTGTAATAAATATTTTGCAGTTCTTTTTTATTTATATGATGATTTTTATGCTTTCATCTATTATCATGACAGGTTTTGGTTTAGATATTTTAAGTGCTATGACTTCGGTTGCAGCTACTCTAGGGAATGTTGGTCCAGGACTTGGTTTGGTTGGACCAGCTCAGAACTACAATTTTGTTCCTTCCTTAGGCAAATTATTTCTATCCTTTTTAATGCTATTAGGTAGATTAGAGCTTTATACTGTACTAGTAATATTTAGTCCCCATTTTTGGAAAAAGTAGTTTTGATATGATATAATGAATTATTATTTTTAATATAAAGGTGAAAATATGCCCTACTTAGAAGATATAAAAACCCGTTTAAAAGCAAAAGATTATAAAATTACCCCCCAGAGAAAGGTGATTATTAATGCCTTTGCTCAAAATATGGAAAAACATTTAAGTGCAGAGGATGTATATCAATTCGTAAAAAACTCACATCCCGAAATTGGTTTAGCAACTGTGTACAGAACTCTTGATTTACTTGCGGAATTACAAATACTGAAAAAAATGAACTTTGGAGATGGGCGGTCAAGATACGAGTTTTGTGAAGATGATGATCATCATCATCATCACTTGATTTGTCTGGAATGTGATAAAGTTACTGAATTTGAAGATGATTTACTGGAAAGCTTAGAGGCTATTATAAGTAAAAAAAATGGATTTAAAATAATAGACCACCAGTTGAAATTTTATGGATACTGTGTAGATTGTCAACAAGAAAAAAGGGGCAAGGACTAGAAACTGGATATTTTCCAGGTACCTTGCTCTTTCGTCATTTTGAAGTTGTGAGGACCAAAGGAAAAGTCCTGTAATTTTTCTGTCTTTTTATGTCCTGATGTTAAACTAATTGGAAAACCTTTAAGGGTAGCTTGTACTTTTAAATCTACTGTTTTCAATTCATGTTTAATGATGGAAATATTATATTTTTTCTCAGTTAGGTTGATTCCTTGATCAATTTCGAGGCTTGCTTTATAAGCTTGTAAGACTTCAGTTATTATTTCATTATTATTAAATGCTCTTTTTGCGAGAATTTCTGCTTGAGCCAAGTCTTTGGCCTGCCAGATATCATGATATGCATCCATTGCGGTACCAAATTCCCGCTCAATTTCCTTTTTGACTTCTCTTTGTTCACCGCTACACCCAGCTATTAGTAGAACAAAGATAATGAAAGGGATAATCGGTTTTATTTGGAATAAACATATATTAAAAATACTTCTTCTCATTATGTTCCTCCTTTAGTAATTTGTTGTTTAAGTTTAAGTTAGTTGAGCCAAAAGCAGTAGTTTATTTTCTGATAAATCTTGAATAACACAGTTCCAATTGAAACCTTTTTCCATCCAAAAGGCAAGCTTTTCGCCTAATCGGCAATTTAGATATCCAATTTTTTCACCATTTTTATTAAAAACAACTAAATTTTTTTGGATTTTTCTCAGAGTAATTTTTTCCTCAAGTTTAATATCAGGTTTGGGGAGCTTTTCTGAACAAATTTTGCTAGTCAATGAAATTTGGTGTAAAAACACTGGTGGAAAAGGGTTAAGCTTTCCTTGGTAACATTCATTATGAAGATTAATAGTTGCTGGTTTATTAGTGATATATTCTATTGTAACTACATTTAAGGGTGGTTTGATTCTTTTCCCGCACTTTAAACAGTAATCCACATATCCTAAATTATTAGCATAAATACTTTTTTTGATATTGCCCCATTTTTGCCAACTTTTCCATTTGATTTTACATAATTTCTGTCTATTTTCTAAATCAGCAAAAACCCATTTTAGTAGCCGATGAAATCCAAAGGCATAACGGGCATGCTTGATAAAGTCTTTAGGCAGACCAAGACTGATTACATACTGATTAAAAGATTCTTCCACTTTCAATTGTAGAGTGCCTTCGATTTTTGTGCTTTTCCATTGATACTTATTCTTTTCCAACCAATCTCTTAGCTTATCAAACATATAGCCTTGGCACAGCTCTATAATATGGGACTTATTGACATTCAGTTTGCGGAAACCATTTTTAACAATTTTAATTACATAATCTTGGTATGCTTTTTGAAGAAATAATTGTGTTTGATAAAACTCCAACGGTATAACTTCAAAATAGTACTGGTTATTTTCTGTATTTAGTATCCCAATACCTGTGCCCCCAATAAGACTACCACTTCCAGCATCATCAATTTGTATCATTGTTCCACCCCAAAATAAAACTTGTCTTATTTATTATAGACAAAAGATTTTAAAAAAATTAATAATTATATTTTTGACGTAAATTATATAAAAACATAATAATTTTGAAGGAATTACTTAGTAGTTTAGCGTATTAATTAGGGATGTTATTTTAGTTAAGGAGGCACTAAGGTGAATAAGACATATATTGATGGTTCTACCTTACGCGCCATGGTTTTGACCGGTGCCAGTAAATTAGAAATAGAAAAATCAAAAATAGATAGTTTAAATGTCTTTCCAGTACCTGATGGAGATACAGGGACTAATATGTCATTAACACTTGCTTCAGCTGCCAAAGAAGTTGAAAAGCTACCAAAGGATATTCCTTTATCTCAAGCAGCAGACGCTATGGCTTATGGTGCTCTAATGGGAGCACGAGGAAATTCAGGTGTAATTTTATCACAGTTACTCGGAGGTTTCTCAAAGGCACTTTCTAATGCAGACAAAATAAATGCCCATTTATTAGCTAAAGCATTTAGTCAAGGGGTAGATGCCGCTTATAAAGCGGTAGTAAAACCTGTAGAGGGAACTATTTTAACAGTTGCCAGAGAAGCTTCAGAAACCTTGAATTCTAAAATTACTGATGAAACTGAAATAACAAAAGCCTTTGAAATTTATTTAGATCAAGGCTATAATACTTTGTCAAAAACACCGGAAATGCTGCCAGTGCTGAAACAGGCTGGTGTTGTAGATGCAGGCGGACAAGGATTGTTGACAGTAATTGAGGGGATGCTGGCTGGTTTCAAAGGAGAAACAATTCAAGGAAAAGCAACTATAGAACAAAAGTCTTACACTACTCAGACTTTTCCAGTTAGTAATTTTATAATTAATAATAATGAGATACAGTTTCAATACTGCACCGAATTAATTATAAAAAAAATTATTGATACTAATACAACGACCCAAGAACAAATTAGAGCATTTTTAGAGGAAAAGGGAGATTGTGTACTAGTAGTAGGTTCTGATAATATCACCAAAATTCATATACATACCAATAACCCTGGTTTAGTACTAGAATATTGCTGCAGACTAGGATCATTGCATGATATAAAAATTGAGAATATGCGAGAACAGAGTCGGGAATTAATGATAGCTGTGCCAAATAAAAACATTGGTGTAATAGGAGTTAGTGCCGGTGAAGGAATTAATGAAATTTTTCGTAGTTTAGGTGTTGATTTTATAATAATGGGCGGACAAACAATGAACCCAAGTACGGAAAATATTTTGTCTGCAATAGAGGATGTGAATGCACGAGAAATACTTATTCTTCCTAATAATAAAAACATTATTTTGGCAGCTCAACAGGCAGTAAAACTTTCTTCAAAATCTGCTAAAGTTGTTACAACTAAGACTATACCCCAGGGAATAAGTGCTTTAATGGCATTTAATGGGGAACTAGATCTAAATATAAATTATAAAAAAATGCAAGAAGCGATATCCAATATTAAAACTTGCGAAATCACTTATGCAGTTAGAGATGCCCAGCATGGAGACCTTTTCATTAAAGCAGGTCAGAATATTGGAATTATTGAGGGTGAAATTGCTTATATTTCCGATGATATTGAGGATGTAATTTTAAATACACTACAGAAAATAATTGAAAATAAAGATGAACTTGTTACTCTTTATTATGGTGAAGATGTCAAAGAAGCTCAGGCAGAAGAATTACTGCAACGTATTTCAAAGCTTTATCCTAATGTAGATTTCGAACTGCATTATGGCGGTCAGCCTCTCTATTATTATTTAATATCGATAGAATAATAACTTAAAAAACGAGGTGACTAATATGTCAAAAATTAAAATTGTAACTGATAGTACTGCTGATTTACCTTTAGATTTAATAAAACAATATGATATCACCGTGGTTCCTCTTGCCGTAAATTTTGGTAGTACGTCATATTTAGAGGGGACGGAAATTAGTCCTAAGGATTTTTATACTAAATTATCTGCAAGTGAGATATTACCTACTACATCACAACCATCACCAGGTGATTTTGCAACAGTTTTTAAAGAACTGGCAGAAAATGGGGCTGAGGAAATTGTTTCCATACATCTCTCTAGTAAATTGAGCGGTACTTATCAAAGTGCCTTATTGGGTAAATCTATGCTAGCTGATTCCATAAAGGTTAATGTATTTGACAGCCAAGTGGTTACTATGGGGTTGGGACTTATTGTGATTGCCGCCGCACGGGCAGCTAAGGAAGGAAATAATATTGAAGAAATATCCAGAATAATAACTGATTTACAATCAAAAATGAATATTTTCTTTGTAGTAGATACTTTAGAATATTTACAAAAGGGTGGTAGAATTGGAAAGGCCAGTTCGGTAATGGGAGCATTATTAAATATTAAACCAATTTTAACTCTCGCTGATGGTGAAGTTCATCCATATGAAAAAGTCAGGGGTAAAGGAAAGGCCCTGGAGCGGTTGATCGAAATTGCTAACACTAATATCCCGTCAGACCAAAAAATCCAGTGTGCTATCGTTCATAGCAGCTGCCTTGATACGGCGCTAAAATTACATGAAAAAGTTCTAGAACAATTTAATTGTACGGAAATATTTATTTCTGATATTGGTGCTGTAGTCGGCACACATGTAGGACCAGGGACGATTGCATTGATATTTTATATTATTTAATTGATGTAAAATCTACGTATTTCCAAGTGAAATACGTAGATTTGTTTGGGGGTAAAATGGATAAAATTGGTCTTATTAGCTTTAATACTAGTATACAAACTAATAATGAAAACAACCTATTCCCGAAAAGTGGCAAAACCTTAGAAGCAATTGTTTTGAATAATTTAGAAAATGGATTATTGCTAAAAATAGGAAGTAGTGTGGTTACTGCCCAGACTGATTTGCGTTTCCCCAAAAATACTCAATTATCTTTAACAGTAGTAAGCCAAACCGATGAGAAGATTATGCTATCTTTAAAAAATGATTCTAGCTATTATAGCTTAGATGTTTTGGATATCTTGAAAAAAATAAATCTAGGGGATTCCCCGGAGATAAGAATAATAATCAATAAGATGATTGAAAAAAAACTTAAGATTTCCAAGGTAAATATAGAATCTATTAGGCAGGTATTAGAAAATTTACCCTTAGAAGTAAAGGATTCTATAAATATATTGACAGATCCAACGCTATGTTTGGCTTTTTTAACAATTTTTGAACAAGAATCAGGTTTTTCCTTATTACTAAATCAAAATGAGAATATTGATAATAAGCATTCTTATATCGAGATTAATATTTTGTACAATTCTATCAACTTAGGTGACATTTTAATCAATGTAATTTGGTGGGAAAAATTTAATATTCAATTTACCTGTGCATTAAAGTCCGGCTATTTACTTTTAGAAAGCAATTTATCAATGCTAAAGAGTATATTAAAAAGTTATAATATAAACACTGACGAATGCAAAATAATTTTGGATGATTCATTCCTAAAAGAAAAAGAATCTTTAAATAGTGACCAAACACAATTAAAAGGAATAGATGTAAGGATTTAGGTGATAATAGATGGATAAAACAAAAAAAGCAGTTGCATTAAAATATAATCCTTTTGAAAGCGCCCCCAAGGCAGTTGCTTTAGGAAAAGGTGAGATAGCTGAGAAAATTTTAGCTATTGCAGCTGAAAAAGGGATCCCAATAGTAATAAAACCAGAAGTAGTAGATCGACTAATCGACGTTGACCTAAATCAAGAAATTCCCCCTGAGCTGTATGAGGTAGTAGCAGAAATACTGGCATTTATCTATAAGCTAGATAAAAGGGTTCAAGAATAACTTGAACCCTTTTATCTATGCCTATATTTGAATCATACTTGTTCCACAATCACAAGTTTTGGCATTAGATGATTTGTCTTTACAATTAGGACAGTAATAACTTCCACTGGCAACCATAGAAGCACCACAACAAAAATCTGGTAGTCTGGTCTTCCTATGGCAAGCGGTACAGACATAACCTGCCAAGAAAATCGCCTCCTTAAGTATTATAAGATTATTCTTACCATTTTTTGCAAAATGTAATCTTGTCTAAAAATCTCATTTATTTGCAGATAATAAAAGAGGGGGTGAAGTACAAATGCTTAACAGGAAACATTATCAAATTATTTTTTGGACATCTTCTATTATTATTTTAATCTTTACGGGATGTTTTGGCAGCCCTCAAGGCAAACCCGAGATTAAACCAAAGATTAAAGTTGGTTTAGTATTAGCTGAAACTACTACAGAGAGGAATCAATATCTTCTTGCAAAAATTAAAGAGAGTGCTAAAAGCCAGAATATAAAAATAATAGAGGGTGATTCTAAAAATAATTCTGAACAACAAAAAAAACAAATAGAAAAAATGATCACCGAAAAGGTTGAAGTTGTGATAATGCAACCAATAAACTCCGATGCTGCTAAAGATTTTATTAGTATGCTAGAAGAACAAAATATAAAAATTATTGTAATTGACCTGCTCCCGGAGAATGTTTCTGTTGATGCTTTTATTGCACCCGATTATGTAAGGGCTGGAGAATTGCAAGCTCAATACATTTTAAGCCAAGGGATAGAGTTAAATCCTTTAATATTAACGGGTGAACCGAATAGTGTTTCTGGAATTATATTACCAGGAAATATAAATCAATTAAAAAATAGTCCATTTGTGAAGGGTATGGTTGTGAAAGAAGTTCCTGATCAGAGTGATATTAAAGCTTATGAGATTTCCAAAAGTGAATATAGTAAAAATTCACCAAACACAATCATTTCACACTATGAACAATATACTTCTGGAATAATGAAATTTTTAAAAGAGACAAAGCTAGAAAAAAAGGTGACGTTTGTTACTATGGATATTAATAAAGAATCTCTTAAGGATATAAAGGAAGGAAATCTAATAGCTGTAGACACAATGCCTAATTTGCTTGCACAAGTAATTTTAGAAACGACAGATAGTTTATTAAAGACCGATAGCTGGAAATATGATATGCAAATAAATAATGGCACAGCCCTTGTTCCTGCAAAATATACTCCAGTCAGAATTATTAATACCGATAATCTATATTTATTAAACGAAAGGTTTTCTGAATTAGAAGAACTTATAAATAGTAATCAAAAAACACCAGAGAAACAAGAAACAAATAGTGAAAAAGAAAATAAACAAACTAAATTAAAGATTAAAACTAATGATGGAAAAGAATATGAAGTGACAATTCCTGGGGAAATAGAAAAAATTGAAATGATGCCTGAATAAAAACAAAATAGAAAGTGTTGGTCTGAATGTGTTATAGTATTAGGAGTATAGAGGGGAGATAAAAATTGTTTAACATTGTCTTGGTTGAACCAGAAATTCCTGCTAATACGGGTAATATTGTTCGTACATGTGCAGTTACACATTGTAATTTGCATTTAGTTAGACCATTGGGTTTTTCTATTGAAGATAAACATCTTAAAAGAGCTGGATTAGATTATTGGAATTTGTTAAATATCAAGATTTATGAAAATCTCGATGACTTTTTTATGCAAAACGTAAATATTGATTTTTATCTTGCTACTACAAAGGGTAAGTCTCTTTATACAGAAAAGGATTATAAGCCAGATTGTTTCTTTCTTTTTGGCAAAGAAACAAAGGGGTTGCCCGATGAACTATTGGCTAAAGAAAGGAATAAATGTATAAAGGTACCTATGCTTAGTAATAAAAATGCCCGATCCTTAAATTTATCCAATTCTGTGGCAATAATTCTTTATGAGGCACTTAGACAAAATAATTTTATGGGCATGAAATAAATTGGATATTAAAAAACCTACCTGTTTTAGACAGATAGGTTTTAATATTGCTGGTACGCCCGAGAGGAATCGAACCTCCGCTCCTGGCTCCGGAGGCCAGTGCTCTATCCACTGAGCTACGGGCGCTTATAGACACTAATATATTTTACTAAATTTCCTGTTTAATGTCAAAGGAAATATTTATTATTCTTAGGTGCTTACCTATTTTTAAAATATCTTAGGAGGTTAAAAATGAAAAGTCAAATAAAAGATCTAAATCTTGCATCAAAAGGAGAAGAAAAGATTAGTTGGGTTAAAAGCCATATGCCTGTTTTGAATTTAATTAATCAGGAGTTTTCTAAAAGCAAACCTTTTAAAGGAAAACGAGTTGTAATTTGTTTGCATTTGGAAGCAAAGACTGGTTATTTGGCACAAGTAATTCAAGCTGGCGGTGCAGAAGTAGCTGTTGTTGCCAGTAATCCCTTGTCAACACAGGATGACGTTGTTGCAGCTTTGGTTGATAGTGGCATAACAGCTTTTGCTTGGCATGGAGCAACTAGCGAAGAATACCATGAACATCTTGACTCTGCTGTAAAATTTGAGCCTAATTTAATTATTGATGATGGCGGGGATTTAGTAGCTTTAATACATAGTAAATATCCACAATTACTAAAAAATGTCATAGGCGGCTGTGAAGAGACTACAACGGGAATTTTAAGATTACGCTCCCTAGAAAGAGAAGGTATTCTGCAAATTCCAATGATTGCCGTAAATGATGCTTTATCAAAATACCTTTTTGATAACCGCTATGGTACAGGACAGTCTGTATGGGATGGAATAATGAGAACTACAAATCTTGTTGTTTCTGGAAAAACTGTAGTAGTTATTGGATATGGGTGGTGTGGTAAAGGGGTAGCTTTAAGAGCAAAAGGTTTAGGAGCAAATGTTATAATTTGTGAAATTGATCCTATTAAAGCAATAGAAGCTCTAATGGATGGCTTTAGGGTAATGCCTATGCTAGAAGCAGCACCTCTGGGCGATTTCTTTATTACAGTAACAGGCAATAAAAATGTAATTAGACAAGAGCATTTGGAAGTAATAAATAATAATGCAATCTTGGCCAATGCCGGTCATTTTGATATAGAAATATCAAAACCTGACCTAGAAAAAGCTACCTTAGATAATAGGAAAGTAAAAACTAATATTCAAGAGTATACTTTTAGTGATGGACGAAAGGTATTTTTGTTAGCGGAAGGCCGTTTAGTCAATTTAGCTGCAGGTGATGGTCACCCCGCAGAAATAATGGATATGACTTTTGCACTACAGGCTTTATCTTTGGAGTATTTAACTCAAAATAACTCACTAGAAAATAAAGTATATAAAGTGACAAAGGAAATTGATGAAAGGGTAGCTATTTTAAGACTAGCTTCACTAGGTATTGAAATTGATAAATTATCTCCTGAACAGGAAGCTTATTTAGATAATTGGCAATTTTAACTCAAGATTAAGGTGGGATTAAGTTTGCAGGATTTAACTTTTGTCGCAATTGATATTGAAACAACTGGCTTTAAGCAAGATGCTGAAATAATTGAAATTGGATTGGTAAAAGTCGTAAACAATAAAATTGCAGACAGATACCAAAAGTTAATTAAGCCTGTAAATATAATTCCCGAAGAAATCACTCTTTTAACAGGGATTAGTAATGAAATGGTTACCAATAAACCCTCATGGTCTGAAATTGAAATAGAAATTTTAAATTTTATTGGTGGTTATGTTTTAGTAGCCCATAATGTTAATTTCGATAAAGGCTTTTTAGATAGGAATCTGGGATTTAATATCCCAAATTTATGGATAGATACTTGGGATTTGGCTAAAATTACTTTGCCCCTTTTGCCTAGTTATCAGTTATCATATTTGGTCAATGTTTTAAATATCAAAAAACTCTTATTTCATAAGGCTATAAATGATGCGGAAATGACAGCGGCAATTTTTGGTTTATTAACAGAAGAACTCTCTAAATTATCTCCTTTTGTTTTAAATAATATAACAAACTTGTTAACTGATGATACAAATGGTTTGGGATTAATTTTAAAAAAAGTTCAGAAAAAGAATGTTTCTGACTTTTGGCTAGATAATAAGAGGTCTTGGGAGGAAGATGTTCAAGAAGAATCAAATATAAAATATTCCTTTGATGATGCAGAAATGTTTTTTACCCACGATGGCATATTAAGTTTGAAATTTAGTAATTATGAATTCCGACCTCAACAGCATGATATGTTTAAAACTATCAGAGATGCTTTCAATCAAAATTATCATGCAATCATTGAGGCTGCTACCGGGACTGGTAAAAGTCTGGCTTATTTAATACCTGCTTTGCTTTGGTCCAATGAAAAGCAATATAGAGTAGTAATCTCAACAAATACAATAGCACTTCAGGAGCAGCTTTTCAAATATGATATCCCTTCTATAGAGAATTGTCTTGGCTGTAAATTTCGTGTCTCAATTGTTAAAGGCAGAAATAATTATGTATGTTTAAGACGATTTTACATTCTTGCAAAAGATAGCAATGTCTTAAATTGGCAGGAGAAAGTTTTTCTGGCTCAAATATATAACTGGCTAGATATTACTGATACTGGAGACAAAGAAGAGATTAATTTAAACAATTACGAAAATGAACTTTGGCTCCAAATTTCAAGTCAAATAGAAACATGTGTAGGCGGGAAGTGCAGTTTTTCTAAAAAATGCTATTATTTAAAGAATAGACGAGAAGCTGAGAAGAGTAATCTAATAATTACCAACCACTCACTACTTTTAAAGGATATTATAAGAGATAATAAGATATTACCCCAATATGACTATCTTATTATAGATGAGGCTCATAACTTAGAAGATGAAGCCTTAAAACAATTCTCAAGCGAGGTCAACTTTAGATATTTAAAAAAAATATTGAATCAACTTGCTAAAGGGAAAAATAACAATTCGCTATATCAGTTATTATATTATTCAAATGAACACCTATCAGAAATAGGATTAGCTAATTTAATAGCTGCAATTAAACAGGAAGCATTACTACTAAGTTCAATGCTGGATGATTGTATTAGGTTAGCACAAAGTCAAGAACAATCGTTATTAGGTGAATTAAGAATCACTGAAAATGAGAGATATACCCAATGGTGGAATAATTTTAATCTATTCCTAGAAAATATTGCTAACTATTTAACCTCCTTAATTCACAAAATTAATAGTTTTGTATGCCAAATGGAAGCTTTTGAAGATTTTGAGGAAATATATAAAGAGCTTCGCTTTCAAATATCACTTTTGAATGAAAATAAAGATGTAATCAAAAATTTTATTATTGGAAAAGAAGAGGAAAAAGTTTATTGGTTACAAATAAATAAGGATAACTTAATATTAATTATTACACCCTTTAATATTGCAAATATCCTAGGAAAAAAGCTTTTTAAGCTTAAAAAGTCTGCAATCTTAACATCAGCAACACTTGCTGTTAATAGTAATTTTGATCATATAATAAACATGTATGGCATAGAAAAGTTAAGAACGCTAACTGGGATTTTTGATTCTCCATTCAACTACCAGACACAATCAATAATATGTATACCTACCGATCTTCCAGAACCTTCAAATATAACTGATAATGAGTATATAAATTATGTTGCTGATAGCTTGCTAACATTGATCCCAGCAATTAGTGGAGGTATATTAATTTTATTTACTTCATATCACATGCTAAATAGTGTGTATAAGTACTTAAAAAGAGAAGAGTATCAATTAAATAAAGAAATTTTAGCCCATGGAAGTGGAGGAAGTAGAAAGACTCTAATAGAGACATTAAAAAAATATCCCAATAAAACCGTTATTTTAGGTACTAATAGTTTTTGGGAAGGTATAGATATTCAAGGCCTAGGGTTAACAGCTGTTGTTATTGTTAAACTTCCCTTTGCCCCTCCAAGCAGACCGGTAATTGCAGCCAAATTAGAATTATTTGAAAAAAATAAACAAAATAGTTTTTATAAGTATAGTTTACCTTCTGCTATTTTGAGATTTCGGCAGGGATTTGGAAGACTGATTAGAAGTGGTAAAGATTGGGGGACCCTTATTATCTTAGATAAAAGAGTATTAACAAAAAAATATGGAGTGAATTTTATTAAGTCTCTTCCCAAACAACCTATTATTACCGATGATCTAAATATAATAGCTAGCCGGCTATCGGAGTGGATGAAAAATAAAAACACTAGTTCGTTATGAAATAACTTTTAAATTAACATAAAAGATGATAAAATACATTATCTGAAGCATTATAACTTCTGCAAGACAGGGAGGAAACCCATGAGCAAAAAAGTTATTATTCCTAATATAGTTACTTTAGCTAATTTATTATTAGGTATAGTTTCTCTTATTTATACAATGGATTCAAAATATCAATTAGCAGCCATCGCAATTCTTCTAGCTATGGTTCTAGATGGTATGGATGGTAAAATTGCCAGGAAATTAGATGTAACCTCAAACTTTGGAAAAGAACTAGATTCTTTGTGTGACCTAGTTTCTTTTGGTGTTGCACCCGCACTTTTAGTTTATAGCAGCATTCTGCAAGATATGGGCCATATCGGTCTTATTATTGCTGTTATTTTTGCATTATGTGGGGCAGTAAGATTAGCTAGATTTAATGTATTAAATATTACAACCCACTTTATCGGTGTGCCTATACCTTTTGCCGGTAGTTTAATGGCTTTAGCAATATTATTATCCGACAAAATACCCGCTATTGTTTTTCCTTTACTAACAATTCTACTTTCCTATTTAATGGTCAGTAATTTAAAAGTACCTAAATATTAGAAAAAAGATGGCGCTGAGCCATCTTTTTTTGTTCTAATCGTAATTAATTATACATATGTTTTAGCAAAGTAAAGGACAAGCAGGTATTAAAAAATGGAAATAATGATTTCATTTGCGCTAGGTTTTTTTCTCAACGAAGGGAGAATTCTTTTTAAAATATTCGGCAAAAATTTAGATTATATAAAAAATAAAGTTATTATGCAAGAATTGGGTTTCAGTTATTTTTTATTATGTATTTTCTTAAACTTTAGTAAGGGATTTCTACCTATTGTTATTTTTTCGCAAAATAATACAGATATTCACAATGCTTTTCTCGCTTGCAGTATTTTATTTGGTGTTTATTTAGGTTCTAAACCTGTTAAAACAGAAGGCAGCGAGTTGGTAGCTTTAATAGGTATAATTTCTGGATGTATTTTAGAATCTATACAAATTTTTGCAGCTATCCTAATAAGTTTATTATTAATATTAAAGAATTTTAAAATCTCCCTTACTATTGCCATGGTTTATTATTTAATAGTAATATTTCAAATAAATATATTTCTATTTATTATAGTAATAATAATTTTGGTTAATTATGCCATCTATAATGTTGCACTTTTTTCATCTCATATAAATACAATGAAAGAGAAAATTATCTTTCTTTTAATTAAAGGGGTGAGAGGTTGTTATGAAAGTATATTATATTCCATTACCAAATTTTTTAAGAAAAGCTTTTAAAAAAGTAATTAAATAATAATAAAATTAAAAATAAAAAAGAGGAGCTTGAATCTCCTCGCAAAAATTAATGATTTGATAGACCTATGCCAATCACACCTCCTAAAGCACCGCCAATGAAGGTATAGGTTATTTTTTTTGCAAATAAAAACCAAGAAAATGGGTCAGTTGAAATAAGTAAACTTAAAATAAGAGAAAAAGTTAAAAAGAGAAGACCTACCACTAAGCCATGTATTAGCCCACTATTTCCAGCATGTCTTGCAGAAATTGTACTTCCCAATAATATGCTTATAAAAAATATTAAAGTTGCAAAAGAAGGCAGCAGAGCTTCTGAGACAGATGTAAAGTATAAAAGTAAGGTTATAATTAAGGACAGAATTACAGAAATTAAAAGAGCCCAGGTGAATCCTCTAATAATCGAATTTACTTTTATGAAGTCCATGAATTTCCTCCTCCTTTTCGTACTATTGTTTTATTAAAATTTATGCCACTTTAAAGTAAATATGATAATTAATTAATACAAAAAATTAACACAAAAACTGAGAATTTAAAAGAAATAAGAGAGAAAATGATGGAATTAAACTAACATAAAAGGAAGGAAATGGAATATATTTATAGAATTTAGAAGATATGCTTATCTATTATCTAATTAATCTTAAAAGAAAGGGGATAAGTCATGTCTGAAATACTTAAATACAACGAAATAATACCCCGCTTTTACAAGAGGTGTCTAAGGTATTTATTCCTTAGTATAAGTACAATTAAAATTTTTCAAGGGGATTATCAGCAATCAATAAATAAATTAAAGAAGCTCATTTTAATAGAAAAAGATGATCCTGATATACATTGGCGACTAGGAACTGTTTATTTAAAAATAAATGACCTTAAAAATGCACTAAATTGTTTTCAAATAGCAGTTAATTTAGGAAGTGGACAACCTAAATACCTGCTCTGGTTGAGTACAGTTGAAAATTCTCTAGGAAATAGCTCAAAATCATTTAATATTATTCAAGAAGTTCTGGAAAAAGACCCTTATTGCCCAGAGGCATGGCAAATGCAGGGTAAGAACCTAATTGATATAGGCTTACTAAAAGAAGGAATTGAATCTATTAATAGGTCATTAGATCTCAATCCAGACAATATTGAAGGTTGGAATGCATTAGGATGTATATATTTGGAAAATAACGAAAATCTGAAAGCCTTAGAAGCTTTCAATCAAGGCTTGAAAATTAATCATAAACATCTAGATTTACTATTTAATATTGGGTTGGTTTATATAAAATTTGAAAAATACGCTGAAAGTATAAAATATCTGGAAAAAGCAAAAAAATATAAGATGCAATGTCCAGAATTATATAATGCATTAGGATTATGTTATTCAAGAATAGATAGCTTGGAAATGGCAGAAAATTATTACAAGAAATCTTTGGAACTGTTTCCGGAAAATATTGAAACTATCTGCAATTTAGCTGCAATTAAAGGTAAGAGAAATATGTTTTCTGAAGCGCTGCAGCTCTATGAAGAATTAATTAAAGTTGATGCATATGATGCTACAATTCTTAATAATATTGCTTGGTGCTTAGAAAAAACAAATAATTTAGATGAAGCAATAAAATATTATTATCGCGCCTTGGCAAAAGAACCATGGGATAATATTTTTCGTTTAAACTTAAGCGAATGCTTGTATGCGAAAGGATATCTCGTAGAAGCCATTGGGCATTTAGAAGAAATTATTAAAAACCATCCTGATAACCGTAAAGCTTGGGAAATTCTAGGGAAAATATATGATAAAAGCAGACATCATTCAAAAGCTATCGATTGTTACAATAAAGCATTAGGGTTAGAATAATTAATTACTATAATCATATTTTCCGTTAATAGACTCCATATCTATTAAAAATAATATTTATCAGATATAATAAAGGAGGAAAAATGCATAAATTAAAATATTTTATTAAAGAGGTATTAGTGATTGTTATTTCAGCCTTTTGTCTTTCGTTTTTTTTACAAAGTTTTGTAATTGAACCAAGAGTCATTCCGACTGGTTCAATGCTCCCAACCATTCAACTTGATCAAAGAATTTTAGTTAATAAACTAATTTATTCTTTTAAAAGACCACAAAGGGGAGATATTGTTGTTTTTACACCCCCTATTATTACGGAAGATAATAAAGATTATATTAAAAGGGTAATAGGGGTTGCTGGGGAAAAAATACAGATACAAAATGGACAAGTATACATAAATGATATGCCACTATTGGAAAACTATACCAATGAAAAGGCCGAATACGATTTTGGGCCAATAGTTGTTCCCGAAAATTCCCTTTTTGTCCTTGGGGATAATAGAAATAACAGTTATGATAGTCATGCTTGGAATACATGGTTAACCCTAAACCAGATTAAAGGAAAAGCCTTTTTCACCTATTGGCCCTTTCAACGATTAGGTTTAATAAATACGGAGGTTATCAGTGCGAATACTAGTTACAAATGATGATGGAATAGAAGCTGAAGGAATTAAGTGCTTAGCCATTGGTTTGCAGGAAATTGGAGAGGTTACCGTTATTGCCCCCGATAGGGAGATGAGTGCATGCGGTCATGGGATAACAGTTCATCATCCTATCAAGGTTGACAAATTTAATTTGTTTAAAAACATTAATGCTTGGTCAGTGTCGGGGACGCCTGCTGATTGTGTTAAACTTGGTGTAACGACTATACTTAATACAAGACCAGATATTGTGGTTTCGGGAATAAACAGAGGACCTAATCTGGGAACTGATGTATTATACTCAGGCACAGTTTCAGGAGCAATTGAAGGAATTATCTTAGGCATTCCTGCTATTGCCCTATCTTTAGATTCCTTTTCAGCAGTGGATTTTTCTTCGGCATTAAGAGTTGCGCAACAATTATGCCGACAGATGTTAAGTAAAGACTTAGCTCCTGATACACTATTAAATGTTAATATACCTTATACTGCTAAAGAAAAAATTAAAGGTTATAAAGTAACAAAGCTTGGAGAAAGGAAATATATAAATAATTTTGAGCATCGCAAAGACCCTAGAGGAAATGATTATTACTGGTTAGCTGGACAAGTGATCCCACCAGAGCAGGAGGATCACGATTTGGATGTTGTAGCCATAAAAAACAATTATATTTCTGTAACGCCGATTCACTTTGATTTAACAAATTATAAAATTATAAAACAGGTAAAAAACTGGGGATTAGAGCAAATGAGCTTTTAGCTCTATTTTTTTGCTTTTGTAAACATGTATTTCAAATTTATTTGACCCCAGAAATTAATTAGTAAGAAATAAAAAAGTCCTCCAGTAATTATGCTGATTATTGTAACAGAACTCTCAATAAAGTATTTTGTTAAATAATTAGTTTCCAAAATGATAAATACTCCCATAAAAAGAGAGGCCATCAATGGCAGGATAATCTGCTTCACATTTAAATGGAATCCTGTGGTATTAAAAATTACAATTAAATTCAATATACAGACAACAAAAAAACTAAAAACAAAGGCAACAGCTGCTCCATTAATATTAAGCTCAGGTATTGCTACTAGATAAATAATACCAACAACTTTTATAATAGATCCAAAAACAGTATTGATAAATATTTTTCTAACTAGACCTAGGCCTTGGAGAATACCATTAGATGTTTGGGCTAAATACAAAAATAGTGCTCCCCAGGCAAGGTATCTTACAGTTGTACCAGCTTCGGGAAGGTTAAATAAAAGGGTGCATAAACTAGTAGCCTTTAAAATCAAGATAATCATAACCGGTAAACCAAATAAATAGGTAAGTCTTAAAGCTTCTGTACTTCTAAACTGTAGTGCCGCAAATTTACCTTGAGCTTCAGCTTCAGAAATTGCAGGGACTAATGAAATAGCCAGTGAAAAGGTCAAAACTGTTGGAATAGTTAATAATGAAATACTAACCCCTGAAAATTGACCGTAGATACTTGCTGCTTGATTAATTGTATAGCCGGATTTCTGTAGAGTAAGGGGGATTAGGCTTGCTTCAAATGTCAATACAAGGCTGGATATTAGCCTAGTTAATGTTGTGGGAAACCCGAATGCAAAAAGTTCAGCAATTACCTTTCTGGTTGGTATGTTAAGAGCTGAGGGCATCCAGGTGGCTCTGTGTTGTATTTGTTTTTGTTTGAATCTATATATGAGATAAATAATAATAAGCCCTACTAGTTCACCAGAAATCATACTTATAGATAAACCAACTGCAATCATTTTAATT
This sequence comes from Clostridiaceae bacterium BRH_c20a, assembly GCA_000961765.1. Classification (GTDB taxonomy): domain Bacteria; phylum Bacillota; class Peptococcia; order Peptococcales; family BICA1-8; genus BICA1-8. The sequence continues at coordinate 186,786 of LADT01000016.1, forward strand.
CCGTAGGGCTGAAGTTCTGTAATTAGAAAAAGTGCTAAGGAAATGCGGATAATTTGCTCAATGCATTGTGTTAAGGCAGGTGGAATCATTTCTTGTAGTCCTTGAAAGAAACCACGGAAAGCCGAACAAATGGAAACAATTATAATTCCGGGAATCATAGTATAAAAACACCAAATTACCCGGTGATCCTGATAAAGGGTATTAATCAGCAGTGGGGAAATTAAAAATAAAATTATTGTAAAAAAAAAGCTGAGAAAAATTAATACAGATAATGCTATACGAAAAATTTTAAAGGCTCCTTGATAATTTCCTAAAGCAACCTGCTGTGATACCATTTTTGAAATTGCTAAAGGTAAACCTGCCGTCGAAATGACCAATACAGTTATATACAAGGGGAAAACCATATTAAATAAACCAACAGCTTCTGTACCAATTATCCTAATAACAGTAATTTGAAATATAAAACCAATTACTTTTACAAATATTCCGGAAAGAAATAGTATAAATGCACCCTGCATAAAACTGTGTTTGGCCATATTGTCACTCACTTTATTTTTATCTTATTCATGTCTATGCGAGGTTTTGAAAAAATATCAAAAATTTGGCAACACTATAAATAATAATTTGTAAAAAGCTATTTTCTTAATGTTTTAAATTATCAAGAAGGATTTTCAGATTTTTTGCTTAATTATATTAATAATTTAAATTTTAAAAGAAAATAGGCAATATGCAAACACATTAAATAAGGAGGGGCTTTATTGAAAACGTACACACCAGACAAAATAAGAAATGTGGGTATTGTTGCCCACGGAGGAGCAGGCAAAACTTCACTAACCGAAGCAATACTTTATAATGCCGGTCTCACTTCAAGACTTGGTAAAGTTGACGATGGGACAACAGTAACCGATTATCTACCAGAGGAGATAAAACGTAAAGTTACAATAACCTCTACCCTTGCCCCCTTGGAGTGGAATAATACAAAAATTAATTTTGTGGATACTCCAGGATATGCAGACTTTATAGGTGAAGTAAAAGGAGCTTTAAGGGCTGTAGATAATGTACTGATGGTGGTTTGTGGAGTATCCGGCGTAGAAGTTCAAACCGAAGTTATTTGGGACTTTGCTAATGAAAAAAATATGCCTCGGATACTTTTTGTAAATAAGTTAGATAGAGAAAACTCAAGTTTTTTTAAAGTAATTGATGAATTAAAAGATTCCTTTGGAGCAGGTATTGCTCCAATTCAATTACCTATCGGTTCAGAATCAGGCTTTAGTGGAGTTGTAGATATTTTACAGCTTAAAGCATATACCTTTAAAGATGGGAAAATCAGTGAAATTGCCATTCCAGACGACTTACAAGCTCAGGCACAAGAATACCGTGATGCTCTAATGGAATCAGTTGCCGAAGGTGATGATGAACTTTTAATGAAGTATTTAGAGGGAGAGGTGTTATCTCCTGAAGAAATAATTAAAGGTTTTAAAAAAGGGGTAAGAGAAGGGAAAATCTATCCGGTATTAGCTGGTTCTGCTTTAAGTAATATTGGTATTCCAAATTTAGTAGACGCTATAGTTGATTTTTTACCAACACCAAGTGATTTGAGTGAAACAGATTTATTAGCACAAGCTCCAGCTGCCTTAGTGTATAAAACATTAGCAGACCCATATGTTGGTAAACTGAGCTTTTTTAGATTATACTCAGGTAAACTAAAAACTACTGATAATATCTATAATGCAAATAAAGAAAAAGAAGAGAAGGTCAGCAGCTTTTTAATGGTTAGAGGGAAAACACAAGAGAACTTATCTGAGATCATGGCCGGAGATATAGCAGCAGTTGCAAAACTTCAAGAAACAATGACCGGTCATACCTTGTGTTTAAAATCAAAACCCCAATTATTAGAAAGTATTGATTTTCCCGAACCAGCTTTAGCTGTAGCCATTAGCCCTAAATCAAGGGGTGATGAAGATAAGGTAGGTAATGCCATATCCAGACTTCTTGAAGAAGACCCAACATTAAAGGTAGAAAAAAATTCAGAAACTAAAGAAACTATCTTAAAAGGTATGGGGGATCTACATTTAGACATTATTACTGAAAGAATGAAAGCTAAATTTGGAGTAGAAGTAGAAATGCGTACTCCCAAGGTCCCATATCGTGAAACTATTCGCGGTAATATCAAAATTCAAGGGAAACACAAGAAACAATCAGGTGGTGCAGGACAATACGGTGATGTATGGTTAACACTAGAGCCACTTCCAGATGGGGATTTCGAATTTCATGAATCAGTTTTCGGTGGAGCAGTTCCTAGAAACTACTTCCCTGCCGTTGAAAAAGGTGTTAGGGAAGCTATGCAAGAAGGTATGTTAGCTGGTTATCCTGTTGCTAATTTAAAAGTAACCTTAGTTGATGGTTCATATCATCCCGTAGACTCCAATGAAATGTCTTTTAAAATTGCAGGTTCATTAGCATTTAGAAAAGGTATGGAGAAAGCAAATCCTGTTTTGTTAGAGCCTATAATGAATGTTGAAATAGTCATTCCCGAACAATTTATGGGTGATATTATGGGTGACATAAATAGTAAACGGGGTAGAATTATGGGGATGGAGTCTAAAGGTAAGTTCCAGGTTATCAAAGCCCAAGCTCCTTTATCAGAGATGAGTCGTTATGCTATTGATTTAAAATCAATAACACAAGCAAGAGGCAGTTTTAAAATGGAATTATCTCATTATGAGGATGTACCACATAAAATAGCAGAAGAAATAATAAATAGTAGGAAAAAAGAAGAAGAAAAGTAGTTTTATAAAGGGAGTAGGTAATACTCCCTTTATTTTGTGAAATAAAAAAAACTGAGTAGAAACTCAGTTTTTTTATGGTGGCAGGGGCGGCAGGACTTGAACCCGCAACCAATGGATTTGGAGTCCACTACTCTACCAATTGAGCCACACCCCTGTATAATAAATGTAAAAACTATATTACATTATATTTAGATAGTTGTCAATGCTTAAATTATAATCTTTATTTTCTGAAACTTAGTTTACATTTTTAACAGAATGTAGAAGGAATACCAATAAAAATGTAGAAGTGTATATATGGATAAGTAATAAATATGGATAAGTAATAAATAAAAATACTACTACTACAAAGTTGGTGACTTGATGAGATATAAAAAGCTATTGTTTTTTTTGGTAATACTTGTAATATTTACTAGCGGATGTTCCAGAAAAGTTACTGAAATAACCGCACCACCTGATAACATCACCTTAGATGAAGCAACAAAGATAAATTTAAAGATGCTTGATTTGAATAAGCTGTCCAAGACTGATATCACCCAATTAGATGGTATAAAATTTAAAGATAATACTGTAGGCTATGAAATGGAATATAGATATCCTGATACACCAATAAAAATTAAGATTATTAAGTTTACATCACAAGATGAAATTGAGACTTTTTGGTTAGAGTGGCTAGCTGTGCACAAACTAGAACAATTCAAAACCCAACAAGTAGTTGAGTTTAATCAGTATAATAACTATTCTAGTTACGCTTGGCAAAAAGGTCCATGGTTTACTTATATAAGTGTACCTAATGAACCATTAAAAGATAAAGTGAAAAATGTTATAGCTAATCATTACTTGAATTTAGCAAAAAAGGAAAGTTTAATTAAATAAAATAGTAAATTAATTAAATATTATCTTAATTGGACTATGAGTAATTAATTTGCATAGTCATTTTTATTCCTCTATTTGATAAAAAAATTTTATTTAATAAACTATATCATTTTTTACAAGTATATTTGGGGAAAGAATTATATAATAATTATTAATAATTTGAAAAGGAGGGTTAAAATGAGCACTTCAAAAAGGAGTTCAAGAGAAATATCACTTGAAAGGGCAGAAGTTCTGAAAAATCGTATTGAACCATATTTGGAAGCAAAAGAAAAAATATCTACAGGTTTATCTCTTAAAGAAGAGATAAAGGCCAGACAGAATAAAATTAAAGAGATTTTAGGTGCAACTGATGACGATTGGAACGATTGGCATTGGCAAATTAGAAACCGAATATCCGATTCTGATCAACTTGCTAATTTTTTAAACCTGAACGAGAAACAAAAACAAGATATAGATAATGTAGGAAAGAAATTCAGATGGGCAATTTCACCCTACTATCTATCTCTAATTAACCCAGAAGGTGAACATTACCAAGACCCAATATATTTACAATCAGTTCCAACAGGCCTGGAATTACAAGAAGGCATAGGTAGTGCAGATCCAATGGCTGAAGAATTTACTAATCCTGCCCAATGTATTACCCGTAGATATCCTGATAGGTTAATAATCAATATTACTAATCAATGTGCCATGTATTGTCGACATTGCCAAAGAAGAAGAAATATTGGTGAAACTGATATCCCCCGGTCTAAAGAAGAATTACTTGAAGCTATCAACTACATTAAAAATTCACCGGAAATAAGGGATGTTTTAATAACCGGTGGTGATCCGTTTACGTTATCTGATGATTTACTGGATTGGCTCTTAGGTGAACTTGATAAAATTCCCCATCTTGAGTACAAGCGGTTAGGTTCAAGAATGTTAGTTACTTTACCACAACGGGTTACACCTGAGTTTTGTGAAATGCTGAAAAAACATCATCCGGTTTATGTGAATACACATTTTAATAACCCACTGGAGGTTACTGAAGAATCGAAAAAAGCCTGTGAAATGCTGGCAAATGCTGGTGTACCCTTAGGCAATCAAGCGGTATTGTTAAAAGGCATAAATGATAATATCCATGTTATGAAAAAGCTTAATCATGAAATTTTAAAAATCAGAGTCCGACCTTACTACATTTTCCATGCTAAAGGTATTATCGGAACAATGCATTTTCGAACCAGTGTCGATATAGGAATTGAAATAATGGAGCATTTAAGAGGCTATACATCAGGCTTAGCAATTCCGACATTTATCGTTAATGCCCCAGAAGGTAAAGGTAAAACACCGATGCTACCTGAATATTTAATTGCCCAAGGCAGAGGAAATGTAACTATAAGAACTTGGGAAGGGGAGATAATACAATATCCTAATAAAGACGAGGATATTATTTTTTAGAAGGAACAGACAACCTACAACTCTAAACCAAGTTATGCGTTTTGTGGTGTTTTGTGTAAAAATACCATATATTTGGTAGTAATTTATTATTACCATTAAAATAATTCAAATTTAGGGGGTATTTTTTTGAAGAAAAGATTAGTGTTTATGTTGGTGCTTGTTTTTATTGTCTCTAGTGTAATGCTGGGTTGTGGGGCAAAACAAGAAACACCTTCAGAGAAGCCTAAAGAGGCTCCTCAAGCGGAGCCTAAAAAAGTTGAAACATTACAAATCAATATTATCACAGGATCTACCGGTGGAACATATTACCCTTTAGGTGGGGCAATGGCAAATGTATGGAGTAAGTACATTGATAATCTACAAGTAACATCTCAACCTGGTGGAGCATCAGTAGAAAGCATCAACATGGTAAATACAGGCGAAGTACAATTAGGTATGGCAATGAATAATATTGCAGATGATGCGTGGAAGGGTAAAGGAACATGGGAAGGAAAAGCAATACAAAACTTTAGGTCCATAGGGGTTATATATCCTGAAGTTTATCAAGGAATTGCACTTAAGGAAAGTGGAATAAAAACAATAGCGGACTTAAAAGGCAGAAAAGTTGCCGTAGGTCCGGTTGGAAGTGGAACAGCAGTATTGAGTGAAGCAGTATTTGGCGAAGCCGGGTTAACTTTTAAAGATATGGGTGCTCAATTTGATGGTTTTGGAGATGCTGCCAGCAAGATGAAGGACGGTCATATTGAGGCAAATTTCGGCGTTTTAAGTGTCCCCGCAGCTGCTATTCAGGATATTAAAACTGTACGGGATATAGAGATTATTGAAATTAAAGGAGAACTTTTTGAAAAAGTTAAGGCTAATTATCCTTTCTTTAGTCAATATATTATACCTGCAGGTACTTATGGAAATACGGAAGACAAGTACACTATAAATTGTCAAGCAGCATTATATGTAGCACCAGATTTACCGGAAGATGTAGTATATGAACTGACAAAAGTTTGGTACGAAAAAACTTCAGAGGTTGCTCAAGCTCATGCTGCAGCTACATGGTTATCAGAAGAATTAGCTGCGGGAAATTTAGAAATAGCTATATCTGGTATTACAACACCATTACATCTTGGCGCATATAAATATTTTCAGGAGAAAGGCATAACTATTCCTGATGAAATTAAGCCCATTGACTAATTAAATTGGGGGGTGATGGCCGGGTGGCTGAAAAGTCCTCGGCCTTCCCATTTATGAAAAAACCTTTTATATTTTTTATTATTCTTTCTATTGTTATAATATTGCTATTACCAATATATGCTTTGGAAGTTAAAATTGCAAAAACTGAAGCTACTGTATACCAACAGCCAGCCAAACTCGGTGAACAGTTTGATATAATTTGGACTCATTCTGTAACATTACAACCTGTAATAGAGACATACAGGATTGATCAACCCGGTAAAATTTCATTAATACAGATGATTTTTGATGATAATGGTCCCAATCTACCTGCCAGACCAGAATATGATCAAAAGTGGCTTATTGAGGATGGTAAATTTATTGTTTACAACTATGATTTAGTTTTTGAAAAAGTTCCGGTAACCATTGGTTCTTTAATTGCAAATCACGCTCTACAATATAATGATACATTAACCTATTTAAAAGAAGTGTATCGACCGGGTGGATATGTTTTATTAGCGATAACAAAGAAGAATATTTTTAAATATCTAACTCAGGAGGTCGAGATATGGCTGAAAAATCAGAAATAATTCTAAATCCAGTGAATAATAGTTCTGAAGTCATTGACCAAAAGCTCTCCGAAGAAATTTTAGCCAAATACGACCGGGAATTCGCATTTCGGAGGTTAAAGGGTCCGGTAGCAAAATTTTGCTTTGTACTGGCGGTTGTTTGGTCTCTAGCACAGCTGTACACTGCAGCATTTGGAGTTTTCCCTTCGACTTTACAACGGGCTCCCCACGTAGGAGTAGCTTTGGTGTTAATTTTTTTACTTTATCCCGCAAAAAGGGGTAGTGGAGTACCAAATAATGGAATACCATGGTATGATTACTGTTTTACTTTTTTAGGCTTTGCGGTTTCAGCCTATCACTTAATATTTTATGAAGATTTAGTCCGACGAGCAGGTTTATACACCCAGACTGATATGATTGCAGGTATTATTGCCGTCCTTTTGGTTATAGAGGCAACGAGAAGAATTGCCGGTCCGGCAATTGTAAGTCTTGCAGTGTTCTTTCTCCTTTATGCCTACTTTGGTAAATACTTTCCCAGTTTTATGGCCCATCCTGGTTTAAGCATAAAGAGAATAGCTGTTTTTCAATGGATAGGTACTGAAGGAATTCTAGGTGTACCAATCGCGGTATCTTCAACTTTTATTTTCCTCTTCATGCTTTTTGCAACATTCTTAAAAAAGACCGGTATTGGTGATTGGCTTACTAATTTAGCAGTAGGATTAACCGGTGATTCAACGGGTGGTCCGGCAAAAGCTGCAGTTATCGCAAGCGCAACCCAAGGTACAATTTCGGGAAGCTCTGTTGCTAACACTGTAGGAACAGGATCAGTGACCATACCACTCATGAAAAGTATTGGTTATAGAAAAGAGTTTGCTGGTGCAGTGGAAGCAGCTGCCTCCACTGGCGGACAATTAATGCCACCTATTATGGGTGCAGCAGCCTTTATTATGACAGAATTCTTAAATATTTCTTATGGTACTATTGCACTTGCCGCTTGCATACCAGCCCTACTGTATTTTGTGGGAATTTTTACAACTGTCCATTTTGAAGCGGTAAAGACAGGTTTAACTGGTATACCTAAAGAAAGATTACCAAATTGGAAACAATTATTAAAACAGAAATGGTTTTTAGCAGCTCCTATTGTGGGTATAATTGTCCTTTTAGTCAAGGGTTTTACCCCTATGCTGGCTGCATTTTATGGTATAGTAATATGTTTGGCTGCATCTATGATACTAAAAGAAACCCGTTTATCCTTTTCGGATATTATAAAAACTTTAGAAGAAGGTGCCAGAGCAGCATTGCCTGTTGTAGCAGCTTGTGCCACAGCTGGGATAATCGTAGGAATAATAACATTAAGTGGCTTGGGGTTGAAGATGGCTGGTGGTATTGTTGCTTTGGCTGGCGGTAATATTTATCTTACCATGATGTTTACAATGTTTTCCTCAATAATTCTCGGTATGGGTGTACCAACTACAGCTAATTATATTATTCAGGCAACTGTTTCAGCTCCGGCCTTGATTGCTTTAGATGTACCACCGATTGCAGCTCATCTATTTGTTTTCTATTTTGGTATTGTAGCAGATATAACTCCCCCCGTTGCTTTAGCGGCATTCGCTGGTTCGGGTATTGCTAACTCAAATCCTTTTAAAACCGGCATTGAAGCATTTAAGTTAGGATTTGCAGCATATCTTGTTCCATATATATTTGTTTTATCACCAGTTTTAGTTTTGGTTAGACCAGAAGGTATTACAACTATAGTTTTTATAGCCCTTGTAGCTAAGGCAATAATAACAGCAGTAATAGGTATGATTGGTATAGGTGGAGCAACAACGGGATATTTCCTTACTAATGGCAAATGGTATGAAAGAATCCTCCTTTTCATTGCAGGAGTGTCATTGATTAAACCAAGTACAGAAACTGATTTATTAGGATTTGGTTTATTAGTATTTGTTTGGATTATCCAAAAATATCGCCTAAAGCATATGGCGAAAGGAATTTCTATTTAATAAAAAGAAAGCTTGCTAAGCGCTGCAAGCTTTCTTTTTATTAAAATACATTTTAGACCAGGAAACCAATCAATCTTTTATAATGTTATTATAATAATTGTGTTAGAATACTAATGTTAGATTTAAACATTAAAAAAAAATTAATTAAATAGTTTTTGTAAAATAGAATAATTATTCTATTTTACAAAATTAAATGAAGGTTTTTTTAAACAATTAGAGAATATATATTTGATTAAATATATACATATTTGAAGGGGGTTAATTTTTATGAAAAAGAGAGTTTCCTTATTTTTAATCATCGCACTAGTTTTAAGCCTTGCACTTGTGGGTTGTGCACCGAAAGAGGAACCAAAGGCAGAAGAAAAAAAACCAGAACCAGCTCCAGCACCAGAAAAGGTATTTGTTAATATTGCAACAGGTGGAACTGCTGGAACTTACTTCCCATTAGGTGGAGGAATGGCAGATATTTGGAATAAAAATATTCCTGGAATGAATGCAACTGCAGAAAGCACAGGTGCATCAGTTGCTAATGTTAATATGCTTCGAGACGGAAAAGTTGAAGTTATTTTTGTACAAAATGATGTTGCATATTATGCTGCTACAGGTACAGAAATTTTTTCTGGAACTAATAACAATGGAAAATATGATGGTATTAGAGGACTTACTACTCTTTACCCAGAAACAGTCCAAATTGTTACTTTAGCTAATAAAGGTATTGAAACTTTAGTAGATTTAAAAGGGAAAAAAGTAGCTGTAGGGGCTCCAGGATCTGGTACAGAAGCAAATGCTCGGCAGATTTTAGAAGTTGCCGGATTAACTTATGAAGACATAACCGAACAATACTTATCTTTTGCCGAAGCTGCCCAGAATCTAAAAGATGGAAATATTGATGCAGCATTTATTACCGCCGGTCATCCGACAGCGGCGGTGCAAGATATTGGTGCCCAAAATGATATTAAAATAGTTTCTATTCCCTCTGATATAGCGAAAAACCTAATTCAAAAATATCCTTTCTACACACAAGTTACGATTCCAGCAGGGACATACACTAAAATTGCTACTGATTCAGAAACAGTAGCAGTTATGGCTATGCTTGCTGTTGATGCAAAATTAGATACAGAGCTTGCATACAATCTTTTAAAAACTATGTATGGAAATACTGATCGAATGAAAGCTTCCCATGCAAATGGTGCAATGATTACTAAAGATAGCGGTAAAGATGGTATGTCTCTTGATTTACATCCTGGTGCAGAAAAGTTCTTTAACGAATAATATTAAATTACACTAATAATCAATAAGTTTTAGGGAGGTCTGAGCATTGGAGAAATCCAATGCTCACATTTTAATGAAAACAAAAAAAATATTCAAAATTATATTGCTAATCCTATTAACGATATTTTTAACATTTGTAGTTTTAAATTTTAAAATAATGCAAACTAAAATACTAGTTATTTATAATGAAGAACAAAATACCGAAGACTTTTTAATTATTTCTGATTCGAAATTCAAGCTAAGTTATATTCATTCAGTCCATCATACTCCGGTATATGAATTATTTGAAATTAATCAGGAAAATAAAATAATACTTAATGAAACAAGATTTTCTTCTCTAGGTGTTGGCATGCCAACTACTGATGAAGGGGGAACTCTCATTAATAATAATGGAGAATTTGTTTTGAAATTTTCTAGAGAATTTGATAACATTTACATTAGAGTTTCGTCAATACCCCAGCATGCAATTGAAGTAGGCGATAAAAAATATCCCCTACTTGAATTTGCAGAATCTGAACAAAGACTAAAAATTTATGCTAAAGATAAATGGATGTTGCTAAGAAAGTGAGTTTAAGATCGAGGAGGGGAAAAATTGTCAACAAATCAGCATGAACTTGCAGTAAATGATGAGGAAATAATGCGAAAATATGATAAAGAATCTGACTATAGAAATCTAACCGGCTTGACTGCAAAATTTGTATCCGCTCTTGCTATTACGTTCACACTTTTTCAATTATATACAGCAATCTTTGGTGTTTTAGATGCAATGATTCAAAGATCAATACACGTATCTTTTGGTTTTGCGCTGATATTTCTTTTATATCCGGCTAGGAAAAAATGGTCCCGTAATAAAATCCACCCTATTGATTTATTATTTGCAATAATTGGAGCAGCAATACCATTATATATTGTTGTTTCTTATCAAGAACTTGTATTACGAGCAGGGACAGTAACAACAAATGACTATATTATTGGTATTTTGGGTGTGCTTTTTGTTTTAGAGGCTGCTCGCCGAATAGTAGGCTGGCCGATAGTAACTGTTGCTGCTTTATTTTTGGCATATGCCATTTTTGGCAGATATATACCTGGTCAATTAGCCCATCGTGGTGTTGATTTAGAAAGTTTGGTCTATCACTTATTCTTTACAACTGAAGGTATTTTTGGTATTCCTATAGGAGTTTCCTCAACATTTATATTTCTATTTATTCTTTTTGGAGCCTTTTTAGAAAAAACCGGTATGGGACAGTTTTTTATTGATATAGCCAATTCTATTGCTGGTTGGGCTTCTGGGGGTCCCGCAAAAGTAGCTGTACTCTCTAGTGGTTTGATGGGTACTATCTCCGGAAGTTCGGTTGCTAATGTTGTTGGGACAGGTAGTTTTACAATCCCTATGATGAAGAAATTGGGATATAAACCGGAATTCGCAGGAGCAGTAGAAGCAACAGCATCAACTGGCGGACAGTTAATGCCTCCGATTATGGGTGCTGCAGCTTTTTTGATGGCTGAATTCACCTCAATTCCTTATGTTACGATTATTGGTGCCGCACTAATCCCTGCAATATTATATTATTTTGGAGTATGGACAGGAATTCACTTGGAAGCAAAAAAATTAGGTTTAAAAGGTTTAAAACGGGAAGATCTACCTAAAATTAAAGAGATAATGTTGGAAAGGGGACACCTGTTTTTACCTTTAGCTGCTATAGTTTATCTTTTAGTGACAGGATATACTCCAATGCGGGCAGCTTTAATTGCCATTGTTCTTTCGATATTAGTTTCAGCGGTTAAGCGTAGCACTCGAATCAGTTTTTTAGATATTATCAAAGGTCTTGAACAAGGCGCAAGAGGTGTCTTAGGTGTACTTGCGGCTACAGCTTGTGCGGGTATTATTATAGGGGTTGTAACAAAAACAGGTTTAGGTCTAAAACTAGGGTCTTCACTGGTAGATTTAGCCGGTGGGAAATTAATCCTTACCTTGTTCTTTACCATGGTAACTTCAATAATTTTAGGTATGGGGGTACCAACTACTGCCAATTATGTTATTACTTCAACCATTGCCGCACCTGCTTTATTACTTTTAGATGTACCGGTACTTGCTGCCCATATGTTTGTATTCTATTTTGGAATAATAGCCGATGTTACCCCGCCGGTTGCTCTAGCAGCATTTGCAGGATCTGGTATTGCCAAATCCAACCCTATGAAAACAGCCTTTGAGGCCTCAAAGCTGGCAATAGCAGCCTATTTAGTACCTTATATCTTTGTGCTTAGTCCTGCTTTATTATTAATTGACGTAAATTTAGCAGAGATTATTGGTATTGTTATTACTTCATTAATTGGTATTGTTGCAGTCGGGTCAGCTGTAGCAGGATACCTGGTTACTCATGAGGCATGGTATGAAAGAATCATTTTCTTCTTAAGCGGTGTAATGCTTATTCAGCCTGGTATATATACAGATATAATTGGGATATCCATAATTACTATTGGTTATATATTGCAAAAAAGAAAAGCTGCAAAATTAAATCCACAAACCTAGTGTTTGTGGTTTTTTTCAAAAAGAAAAATTAATAAATAATATTGGGGTGAGCGTGTGAATAAGATACTTACTATTGCAGGATCTGATTCAAGCGGCGGTGCAGGAATTCAGGCAGATATAAAGACTATAACTATTCTTGGTGAATATGCCTGCAGTGTTCTAACTTCTATTACAGCCCAGAATACTATAGGAGTTCAGGGGGTGTTTAATCTTCCCGGAGAATTTATAGCAAAACAGCTGGATTCTGTTCTATCAGATATAGATATTAATGCTGCGAAAACAGGAATGCTGGCAAATTCTGAAATAATTAAGATAGTTTCCAGTAAAGTTAAAGAATTTAATATTGAAAAACTGGTAGTTGATCCCGTAATGGTAGCAACTAGTGGAGATATTTTATTAGCAGTTGAAGCAATTAGTAGTCTAAAGGAATCCTTATTACCATTAGCATATGTAGTTACTCCAAATCTATCTGAGGCAGAAGTACTTTCAGGTCTAAAAATTAGTAGTATTTCTGATATGAAAAAAGCTGCAAAAATTATTTATGGATATGGACCTAAAAATGTTCTAATTAAAGGCGGGCACCTAATCGAAGCCGCCGTAGATGTTCTATATAATGGAACTAATTTTGAAGAATTCTCCGCCCAGAGAATAGAAACTAAGAACACCCATGGAACCGGTTGCACATTATCTGCTGCTATTGCAACCTTCTTAGGTAAAAATATGAGCATAGAAAAATCAGTGTGGGAAGCAAAGAATTATTTGACACATGCCTTACAGTCAGGAAAAGAATTGCAAATAGGTAAAGGAAATGGGCCTGTTAATCATTTAATAAGTGGATAGGGGAATGTATTTGATGAAAAGCACCTTAGACTTTAAATTACTTGATGATATACGTCAAATAAAACCACTGGTTCATCATATTACTAATAATGTAACCATCAATGACTGTGCTAATATAACCCTTTGCTTGGGAGCACTGCCTGTTATGGCTAATAGTATTGATGAGGTAGAGGAGATTGTAGAAAATGCTGATTCTTTAGTATTGAATATGGGTACTCTTTCCAATGAACAATATAATGCGATTTTACTAGCAGGAGAAAAGGCAAATCAAAAAAATATACCTATTGTTCTCGACCCAGTAGGTGTAGGAGCTACTACTTCCCGTACGAAAAAAATTCTAGAATTGCTGGAAATAATTAAACCCACGGTTATTAAAGGAAATGCTGCTGAAATTAGTATTTTATCAGGTCAATATGGTGTTCTAAAAGGGATTGAGTCTCAAGGAATTTATAATAATATTATTCCTAGTGCAGAAAAGCTGGCTAATTCATACAATTGTATAGTTGCTGTTACAGGACAAAATGATATCATAACAAATGGTCAAAGAACCTTTATTATTGAGAACGGTCATTGGTTAATGGGCAAAATAATAGGTACAGGCTGTATGGCTGCAAGTGTTATCGGATGCTTTATGGCAACGGGAATAAAAACATTAGAAGCATGTACGTGTGCTTTATCAGCATATGGTATTTCAGCAGAATTAGCTTCTATCAGAGATGATGTAAGAGGGCCTGGTTCTTTTAAGTCAGCTTTAATGGATGAAGCCTATAATTTACAAGTTGAAACCATAAATCAATTGGCAAGAATAAGGAAGGTTTAATATGAATTTAAAGGATATTGGGGAATTTGGGTTAATCACTAGATTAGCAGAAAATTGTATTTTTAATAAGAACGAAGTCCTAGTAGGTATCGGAGATGATACTGCGGTATTGCCCTTTGATCAGGATAATCATCTCTTAGTTTCTTGTGATATGTTAATTGAAAAGATGCACTTTTTAAGGGAAATGAGTTCTCCTTTTCAAATTGGTTATAAGTCTGTTGCTGTTAATTTTAGTGATATAGCTGCAATGGGAGGATGGCCTACTAGCATCCTAATTTCTATAGGTATTCCCAAGTCTATTTCTTTTGAATATATTGATGAAATATATAAGGGCATGAAAAATATTTGCCAAAAATACAGCGTAAATATTATTGGGGGAGATACGGTAGCAAGTCCTGATGGTATAGTAATTAATGTTACTGTTTTAGGTAAGGTGAAAAAAACCAATCTGCACCTTAGGTCCCATGCTAAAGTTGGTGATGTAGTTTTTACAACTGGTACATTAGGTAATTCTGCCGCAGGACTACAAATAATCAAGAACATCCAACTGGATATCCCTCTAAAAATAAAAGATTATTTACTTCAAAAACATTTGTCCCCTGAACCGTGTTTGGAGGACATTCGTATCCTAAATAAAATTGGATTGGGTTTGAATGCTCTTAATGATATAAGTGATGGACTTGCTAGTGAAGCATGGGAAATTGCAGATGCAAGCCAAATTGGAATTGAGCTTTATAGGGATAAAATTCCTATATCTGAAGAAACACAAATTTTGGGACAAATTTTAAAAACAAGTCCTTTAGATTGGGCATTATATGGTGGTGAAGACTTTCAACTTATAGGGACTATTGATAAAACCCAGTTTCCATTTTATGCCGAAGAATTTAAAAAAGAAAAAGGAACGGTTTTATTTGAAATAGGAAGAACAATAGATATTCCAGGTGTATTTCTTATTAATAACGAAGAAAAGGTTTATTTAAATAAGTCAGGATTTGATCATTTCGGCTAAGAAAAAAATTTGTACTTGTCTATCAACTTGACAAGGGATATTATTAAAAAGGACTTACATTACTTTTTTAAAACCGAGCTTTATAAAATTATGGGGGTGGAGGACTTGGTTGAAAAACCTTTGGACATCGATCATAAACATTGCAAAGGATGTGGCATTTGTTACACCTTATGTCCTAAGAAGGCAATATCGGGAGATGAAAAAGGTAAAGTTGTGTTATCTGAGCCTGATCGGTGTTCCAAATGTGGGATTTGTGAATCCCATTGTCCAGATTATGCAATTTTTGTAAGGAGGCAGAAAAAATAATGACCATAAGAAAAACAAGTCTAATTCAAGGGAACAGAGCTTGTACAGAAGGTGCTCTCGCAGCAGGAGTTCGTTTTTATGCTGGTTATCCAATTACTCCTTCTACAGAAATTGCTGAAATAATGTCTGAAGAACTACCTAAATTTGGCGGAAAGTTTGTCCAAATGGAAGACGAAATTGCCGGTATGGCTTGTATACTTGGTGCAGCCTTAACGGGGAAAAAGGTATTAACCGCAAGCAGCGGCCCTGGGATTTCATTAAAACAAGAAGCAATTGGTTATGCCGCTATGGCGGAAATTCCTTGTGTAATTGTAAATGTTCAAAGATTAGGTCCCAGTACCGGAGGCCCTACATCATCAGCTCAAGGAGATATTATGCAGGCTCGTTGGGGTACTCATGGTGATCATCCAATAATTGCATTATGTCCCTCAAGTGTATATGAATGCTTTACACTAACGGTAACAGCTGTAAACTTTGCAGAAAAATTTCGTACCCCGGTTTATGTTTTGCTAGATGAAATAATAGGTCATATGCGTGAAAATGTTGAACTCCCCGCATATGAAGAAATCCAAATAATAGATCGCAAAAAACCAACCTGTACACCCCAGGAATATAAACCTTATATAATAGATGAAAGCATGATACCTGAGATGGCTGATTTTGGCACAGGCTATAGGTGGCATGTAACCGGTCTATTTCATGATGAAACTGGTTTTCCTACTGGAAAAACAGAAATCATTGATAACCAATTAAAACGATTAATGAATAAGTTTTCCAAATATGAAGATGAAATACTTCTCTGGGAAGAAAGCAAGATTGAAGATGCGGAAATTCTATTGGTAGCATATGGAAGCACAGCTCGTTCAGCATTAGATGCCATTGAAACCTTAAGGAATGAAGGTATAAAAGTAGGTTTGTTCAGGCCGATAACTATTTGGCCATTTCCTGAAAAAGCATTAAAGGCAAAATTAGAAAAAGTAAAACATATCATAGTACCTGAAATGAACTACGGGCAGCTCACATTAGAGGTAGAGCGTATTTGTAAAGATAAGACTTTAGTTAGTGGATTATTTAAAGTTAATAGTCTGCCAATTACTCCTGATGAAATAATTGCCAAAGTCAAGGAGGTGTTATAATGCGTCCGGATCTGCATCATCTATTTAGGATGGATAAACTTCCCCACATCTGGTGTCCCGGATGCGGTCATGGAATTATAACTAGAGCTATCGGAGAAGCAATTGCGGATTCTGATATTGACTTGGAACAAACTGTGATAGTTTCAGGCATCGGTTGTTCATCCCGGGCCCCTGGATATATGAATTTTGATACATTACATACTCTGCATGGAAGAGCTTTAGCTTTTGCAACAGGGGTAAAATTGTCTAACCCTCAATTAAATGTATTCGTATTGACCGGTGATGGTGATGCTACTGCAATAGGCGGCAATCACTTTATCCATGCAGCTAGGAGAAATATTAATCTTAATGTAATACTTTTTAACAATAATATTTACGGAATGACTGGCGGTCAGTATTCACCTCTAACACCAACCGGTAAGATGGCTACTACTTCTCCATATGGAAATTTAGAAAACAATTTTGATATACCAGTCCTAGCTATCGCCTCTGGAGCGTCATATGTAGCTAGAGGAACGGCTTTTCATGATAAACTTTTGGTTGATTGTATTAAGGAGGGAATAAAAAATAAAGGCTTTTCCTTAATAGAAGCTATGAGCATGTGTCCTACTTCCTATGGCAGACGTAATAAAATGGGTACGGCAGCAGATATGTTAAATGACTTGAAAACTTCTGCGGTAAATATTAATGTTGCGAAGAAACTAACACCCGAAAAACTTGAAGGTAAATTTTTAATAGGCACTTTACATCATAAACCATATCGTGAGTTTACGGAGGAGTATGATAAATTAATTGACAGGCTCCGAAAGGAGGGTGATTAACATGAAAAGATGGGAATTTAGACTTAGTGGTTCTGGTGGACAAGGCTTAATAACGGCAGGCATAATCCTCGGAGAAGCAGCAGTATTAGAAGGCAAAGAAGTTGTTCAGTCTCAGAGCTATGGACCTGAAGCAAGAGGTGGAGCCAGTAAGGCCGAGGTTATAATAGATACTAAAAAAATCTATTACCCTAAAGTAGTTTTGCCTGATATTATACTGGCTATGTCCCAGGAAGCTGCTCAAAAATACGGTTCTGAAATAAAAGAAAACGGTATAATAGTCATAGATTCAAGTATGGTTGATGATTTTAAACACGATAAGGCTAAAGTAATAAAAATACCTATTACTAAACTAGCAAAAGATGAAGTAGGAAAAACATTTACCGCTAATATTATTGCAATTGCAGTTTTAGTAGGATTAACAAAGGTGGTATCCTTTGACTCTTTAAAACAAGCAGTTTTAAACCGTATACCAAAAGGGACTGAAGGTATTAATACAAAAGCTTTAGAGATCGGATGGCAATGGTCACAAGAAAAATTGTGAGAATTATCACTTTTAGGTGAGAGAGGTTAATGAAAAGTGAACAGTAGTAAAATTTATTTACGTTCTCTAACCACAGTAAGAGAATTACAAGCCATGAATGAGTTAGAAAAGATAATATGGGGTATGGATTCAACTATTCCGTATCATCAAACAATAACAGCTGTGAAAAATGGCGGTCTTATTCTTGGTGCATATCTAGATAATGAATTAGTCGGTTTTCAATATAGTTTTGCGGGTTTTGACGGTAAGATGTCGTATCTTTGCTCTCATATGCTAGGAGTACATCCTAAATATCAACATTTAGGTATTGGTAAAATGCTAAAACTAATGCAAAAAGAAGAAGCCCTTAAAATGGGGTATCGGCTTATTACCTGGACCTTCGATCCTCTCGAAAGCGTAAACGGTTATTTTAATATTAGGAAATTAGGGGCTGTAGGTAAAAAGTATATTGAAAACTGTTATGAACAAATGGAAGATAATTTAAATACTGGGTTACCATCAGATAGGCTTTTAGCCGAATGGTGGATTACAAGCACACATGTTGAAAAACGAGAGAATAATAATTTACAACATTTATTACCTGATAAATCCAACCAAACTGCCTATTGGGCAGTAAATGAAAAAGGGTTGCCAATAGTAAAGGAAATTATTTTAAGTAATCATGAATTGCCTGAATATTTATTTGTTCCCATTCCAATTAATATTCAAGAAATAAAAAAAATAGATTTTCCTTTAGCTCTTGATTGGAGATTAAAAACAAGACAAATATTAAATTATTATTTCCAAAGAAATTGGTTTATTATAGACTTTTGGAAAGAGACAGATAAAAATAAACCTATAAATTATTATATTTTGTCCTCAGGAAAAGGCGGTGGAGATAAGTTGTGAAGATCAAACAAATAATTTTGCGACATATGAAAATGAGCTTACTCAGCCCTTTTACTACTAGTTTTATGACCCTAAAAGAAAAAGAGTTTATTTTAATAGAGGTCTTGAACCATGATGGTTTATCGGGTTGGGGTGAATCAGTTGCTCTGACAATACCTTTATACAATGAAGAAACATTAAAAACAAACTGGCATATTTTAGAGGATTTTTTAATACCTATAGTACTTAAAAATCCAATCAGCCATCCTGAGAAAACCAGTCAGTTATTTAGTCACATAAAAGCTAATTATATGGCTAAATCTGCTCTTGAGGGAGCTATTTGGGATTTATATGCAAAAGAGCAGAATATCACGCTAGCTCAGGCTTTAGGCGGAAAACTAACAGATATTGAAGTTGGAATAAGCATAGGCATTCAGGAAAATATATCTGATTTACTTAGTTTAATTAGTCAATATGTTCAAGATGGATATAAAAGAATAAAACTTAAAATAAAACCTGGCTGGGATGTTGAGATAATCAGACAAGTTAGGCAACAATTCCCAGATATACCCTTAATGGCTGATGCCAATTCTGCTTATACTTTACAAGATATAAATAGTTTAAAAGAGTTGGACAACTTTAACTTGATGATGATTGAACAACCACTAGCCCATGATGATATTATTGATCACGCACAATTACAAAAACATCTTAATACCCCAATCTGCCTAGATGAAAGTATACATAGCGAGGAAGATGCAAGGAAGGCTATACAATTAGGCAGTTGCAGGATTATAAATATTAAAATTGGCAGAGTAGGAGGGTTAACTGAAGCAAGGAAAATACATAACCTTTGTCTATCATACAATATACCGGTTTGGTGTGGAGGAATGTTAGAATCTGGGATTGGCAGAGCCCATAATATTGCACTAACAGCCCTGCCTAATTTTTCTTTACCAGGTGATACAGCTGCATCTTCAAGGTACTGGGATCAAGATATTATATTACCGGAAGTTACTGTCCATAAAGGAATTATTACCATTCCAAGTTTGCCTGGAATTGGGTACAAAGTAAATAAGGAGAAAATTGAAAAACTAACTTTATTTAAAAAAACTTATGATTAATTCCTATCATATATTAATTATATAGGCAGTAAGGTTGATATAGGAAAGAAGTGTTGCATAATGAAGAGAATATTAATTTTTCTTAAAAAGTTTTCCCGGAAAAATAAGGATAAAGCAAAAATAGAAATTGGACCTTTAAAAATGTACCTGGAAAAAAAATATAAGTATGATTTTCCCCATGAGACCTCCTTGTTTATACCAAGGGTAGAAATCCGCGAAAAAATAGAATCACCATTTTTTACAAAAACAAAAGAAACCATTTATAGTAGTATTACTATTGTTGATGCACCAAAAGCTCCTTTAAGTGGTGAAAATAATGGCTTATTGTTTCCGCCGGATTTCTTTAAAGAAGAGGATGATTTGCAGGCATAATTTAATTTCTTAAAAAGATGTATTATTAAAATTAATAACCTTATAGATTAAAAGGACCTTTAAATATAATTTAATTGGTTCTTTTTTTATTTCTTTTTACCAAATAGCTAATAAAATTTAAACTTAAAATTTAAACTTAGGGTTGATTTTTTTTATAAAAGATATATAATAATCTTAAAGTATTATATAACACAATTTGCTTAATTGCCGTAATATATAATATAGATAAAGAGAGGAGGCAAATGTATGAATGCTCCAATCATTTATGAAGAAGAAGAATTAGTTGTTGAAATAACTATTGATGGTGAAGTAAAAAATATATTAGTAAAAAAGCTGCCTTGCTGTATATGGTAAATAATTTTAAAGTTATCCCATGAAACTTAGATTTGTTTAATTTTGTTTTTATTTAAATTATAATTATTGACAAATAAATATAACTGATGGTAATATCATTAAAAATATTAAAATACGATGAAGGAGAAAAGTAGACTATACCAAAGCGTAGACTCTCGGAAAGTATTAGTAAAAAGCAGATAAAACTCGCAATGAAACAAGCAAAATAGTAAGTCTAAGAAACAGAAAATAATTAAATCAGAAAAATGTGCATTAGAAATAGACCTAGAAAGAGGAAATTTTAAAAACTAGGCCAGAAAATGTTTGGATGAAATTGTGAGAAAAATTAAGCAGCTACATGTTTCACTTCACTTTCCCACTGAAGAATTAAAGCTTTGACATCCAGCTTAAGATGCTTAACCATGGCATCAATATGTAAGCACATGGCATCAGCAAAAACCCTAAAGTTCCAAGCTCTGGAACTGCGGATTTTACCCCTTTTTTCTAAAAGATAATCTTTCTTAAGTCTTTTATTAAAGCGTTCAGAAGAAGTACGACGTTTATAACGTTCTTTCCAGAGAGTACTACCACGAGGGATGCGAGTAAAAAGGCGAAGATTATCCTCTTCCCTAGTGTAAATAACACGCCC
>LADT01000089.1 GCA_000961765.1 Clostridiaceae bacterium BRH_c20a
ACCAGATAAAAGAGGGCTTGAGCTACAGCTGAAGCGTTACGCCTACCGCAGTTTTGGAGAAAAAAAGTATCAAGAGCCATATTGTTCCAAAGCTGCTTAACCAGAGTATGACCAAACCGGAAAGATGGTACAACATCTTCCACAGATAGCACATCTGCACTACGAATTTGTAGGGTCATCGGTGCCAAGGAATCCTTTTTCGCCTTTGTAAGCGTAGCGGCTTCCGCCTTAAGCTTCGCAACGATATCAGGATCCTCCGCAATCATGCGCTCATAGTTGCCGATCGTTTTGACAACAATGGTTTTCTTTTTCGTAGTTCCCGGAATGCGTGTATCTTCCCTGAATTGAATAACACGAGCCTTCCCTAAACCAGTTACCGCAACGTACATGTGGCACCTCCAACCCCAAGATTCAATATAATTAATTATACCATTTTATGGGCTAAAAGGAAAGAATAAAATAGGATATAATAGGACAAAAATATAAGAATTTTCATGGTATAAAAAACCCTGAACCCCGCCATTTATAAGCGATTTTCAGGATTGGTAATCCTATTTTTTTGTTTGTAACTCCTAAAGTCAGGTGTTACTTTCGACAGATATTGATCCCCCATCTTTTTTTACAATCTCTTGCACAATAGCTAAACCTAGGCCTGTACCACCACTATTTCGGGTTCGGGCTTTATCGTCCGGTGATTTGCTAATACTAGAATCCTTAGAAGATATAGGAAAACAACTAGTAGAATAATTAATTAATAGTATTTATATGTTACTCAATTAAATCTCTTCCCTCATTAAATATTATTTTTCAATAAAATTCATAAAATAACCACATATTTATCTAAAGTTAAACAAATTTTTAAGATATAAATAATAATAATAATACTGAAAAAATATAGGCCAATGCCTAACAAAACGAGGAGGAAATATCATGAGAAATAAAGTGTTAGCTTTATTGGGTGTAGCAGTAATTACAATTGGAGCAATTGGAGGTTCTGCCTTTGCAAGTAATGTTAATAATAATTTTAAAGAAAATCAACAAATTATTATAAAAGAAAATAGGAATGACATAAACCAAATGGCATTCCAAAATGGTGAATTAAAATTAAAGGATATAGCTAATAACAATAATAATAAAAGCTATAACCCAAATAGTGCAAATAACCCTTCAAAGGACATCTACCAGGACATGATAAAAATCATGAGAGATAATGGGTTTAAGGAAATGGCACGATACATGCAGACAGGTGATTATGCTGCTATGACAGATTATATGAATAATATCTCCCAAGAGAATTATGAAATAATGATTGAAATCATGAATAACAATGGTTATGGTCAAATGGGACAAATGATGGAGTCAATAGGTAGAGAAGGTATGATAGATATGCATAACTTTATGGGGAGCATGCATGGGGAAGGTAATGATATGAGCAGTATGCATGCTGGAGGTTCAAGCATGATGGGCGGATTTACATCACGTAGTAACTAAAAAAGCTTTATCCCTTTTAGAGTAGGTTAAAACATAAGAAATTGCGAAAAGACCTGAAAATACAGGGAAAACCATAGTAGTCATATTGACCAGATACTGGTATACCTATCCACAATACTTTTCCAAGATGTATAAAGAATGCATCTTAATAAAATTTTTATGAAAAGTCATGCGATTTACATGGCTTTTCTTCTTTCCGGAAGGTAGAGGTAAATTGGAAAGCAGAAGAATTTGGTAAATAGATTTTTTAAGGGCTATTGCAATAATCCTTATGGCTACTTTTCATATGGTATTTGATTTAAATGAGTTTGTAGGTATCGATATAGATTATTTAACTGGATTCTGGTATTGGGAAGGTAAAGCATCGGCATTGACATTTATTTTCCTTGCCGGAGTCAGAAGCGGTTTCGGTAAAAATACTGTAAAAAGAGGCATAAAGATTCTATTGTATGTGGCGCAGTTAATACTTTTGCCAATATCCTTAATAATGTACGAAGGTTCAGAAGAATGCAAACTAAGAAGGAGGTAAGAGAATGTATGGTATTAATGAATATGCTTATGGCACATGGATTGCGGTAATATTTATTATTAATAATTCTCTTGAGTAATAATGATGTAAGATATGAAATATTAAAACAAATAAATTATCTACAAAAAATGATTAGTGAATTGTCAGAGAATCTTAATAAATTAGGTGAGATTGAAAAAGAACTATTACAAAAACTAAATAATATAGCAGTTCACTAAATTGCCTGTTTACATCTATTTTTGTTCAACCGTTTTTCTCTCAAATCTGAATCAACCACTTTTAAAGAGTCAGCTTTCTGGCTCTATTTTTGTTAAAAACACATAATGTACACAACCCCTACATTGTTTGTTCAAAAATTTTCAATAACCTATGATTAATAGTAATATTACGGAAGAAGGAGTGTTGATGGTGGGGTTATTGAATAGGGTAAAAAATATTTTTAGTGCAAAATTAGAAAAAAGGCTTAATTCCCTGGAAGACCCAAAGGAAATGCTGGATTACAGTATCATTCAGATGGAAAAGAGTTTAAGTGAGATTACAATGAATGCATTAGAAATTGGGATTGCTAAAAAAAGACTGGAAATGCAAAGAGATTTTTGTTTAGCTAATTGTAAAAAACATGAAGATTCAGCAAAGAAAGCTTTAGAACTTGGACAAGAGGACTTGGCAAAAGAAGCTTTAATAAAAAAGAGTAAAGATGAAGAACAGGCACTAAGGCTAAAAACGCAAATTGACTCCCTCACTAGAAGCCAGGAGTCAATTGCTAAGAGCAAAAAGGAACTTCAGTATAAGATTGAACTTTATCGTGCTAAAAAAGAGGAATTCAAGGCTGTATATGATGCTTCCAAGGCACAAATTAAGGTTAAAGAGGTAATGACAATTCTTGGCTATGATTCAAAAAATATTTATGAAATGGTTAATAGAGCTGAAAATAAAATCAAAAATACTAAAGCTAAAGTATATGCCCTAGAAGAGCTTAGTAATATTGGAATAATAGATGAAATACAACTGGAAAACAAAGATGATAATATTACGTGCTTATCTGAACATGAAACACAGAAAGCTGTAGAAGAAGAATTGGCTAAATTAAAGGAAGAAATAAAAAATAATTGAGATATAAAAGGTCTGCTACATAAAATAAAATTGTTTATAAAAATATAAAGATTAAGGTGGGTGGTGGATTAAGTGAGTTCTGTTTTAGAATATCAAATATCTCTTTTGAGACAAGAGCTTGATAATTTGTTCCAAGTTAAAGGTAATTTCCAAGATCAAGAGGTTTAAAAAAAAGAGTATCGAATTAGATAAATTAATTATTGAATCTTTAAAAAAAGTGAATTATCACCTCCCTTAACATAAGAAGCGAAGGATTAGCCCTTCGCTTCATCTTTGAACTCAGTAAGCAGGTTGCTAATTAAAATGCTTATATCTATTCCTCTTTAATTTGTAAGGGGCGATACCAAATGGGCCAAACCAAGAGTTCTATCAGGAAATGTATAATTATTGCCACGGTCAGAACGGTCAAAATGGGATGATGGGTCAATATTATGGTAGTGGAAATAATGGTGCTGCACCTCAAGGCTTTGGCGGGATGATGGGTTGGTAGCCAAAAAGAGTAGCTTCAAAGCTACTCTTTTTGATATAAAGGAAACTTACTTCAGATGGAGTTTTGCACCCTCTGGGCACGCGAACTCCAACCGAAGTTTAGTTGACTATGCCCCAGGGCACCTTCTCTTGCCCCTGAGGGGCAATTCACCTTAGGGACTTAGTTCCAACTGGAATATTCATTAAAGGATATAGTAGTAATACCTAACAGCAAATATATATATGGCAGCTTGGCAGATAAAAAAGAGTTAGTGTTAATAAACAGTGAGTCGGGGAAAATCATAAAAAATATACCGGATAAGGCAATAGAAAATCTTAATAGAGGTTTGTACCCGTTCCGCTTATAAAGCTGAAATTTTTAATTCACAGTTCTATCAATATTTATCTATAAAACATTCAAATAATGGATAAAGAACTAACAAAACTTCCTTGTATTATATAACTAAAGATAATACAAACAAGGAGGAAAAAGAAATGACAATACCTAAAGAAATTATAAAACAATTAATGGAAATCTCTGATTCAAAAAGTGTTATTAATAATAAGGAATTTGAGAGAATAATTTTGACTGGGGAAATCGAGGATTACAAAATACTTGATATTAGAGAGAGGGAATTATTTCAAAAGTTTCGTTTCCCAAACTCGATCAACATTCCCTTTAAAGAATTGGGAAGGAATTTAATCAAGCTTTCCTCTGATAAAAGGATATTATTAATATGCAATTCTGGTTTTACAGCGGCTCAGTCTCTATCCCTACTAAAATCAATTGGTTTAAAAACATATATATTGGAGAGTGGCATAAACGGCTATTTAGAAGAAGGCAGAAATGCCCGAAATAATATCTTGAGAATTGCATAAGTTCATAAATTTTTCACACATTACTCTAAAAAATATCAATAATATTTGCTAAATTTATAAGGGATCACATTCGTGATTCCTTATTTTTATACATATTTACTACTTAGTGTAGTAAATTTTGCGGAGGGGAAAGAATGAGCATAATCAAAAAGGTTTTATTGGTACTATTGTTTGCAGCCCTACTATTTCCAAATGCTGTAGTTGCTGGGGAAGGCATGGAATTAAAGAATTTCTCTGTTGATATTTGGCCTGAATATGATGACCCGAGAGTTCTTGTTATCTATCAAGGAACATTTGTTAATGCAGGAAATTCAGATTTTTCCGGCTATGTTAAATTTAACATTCCTAAGTTTGAAATCCCCAAAGAGGGTCAAATTAGCATGGCTTGTGAAATTGTAAACGGCGGCAATCACTCTTGTCAGCCTTACAATCTAGAGGATAAGGGTGATTATGTTGAATTAAGCTGGAAGACAACAAGAGTAATTAAGCCGGGGCAGGAGTACCCAGTATTTTTGGAATTTTATTATCTTCCTTTTACCAGTGACCCTCAAAAGAGTTTCAATTACG